>SXOO01000186.1 GCA_005776725.1 Pseudomonadota bacterium
CCGAGTCTGTTCCGTCGGTGGTATCCGTGCCGTCGGCGTTGTCCGTGGAATCGGCGCCGTCGGTCGGGGCAGGGGTGTCGGACTCGGACGCGCTGCACGCCGCGAGGAGGGAGAGGCTGAGGACTAGAGCGAGACGCATGAGGACTCCGAGGGGCCGCGACAGGCAAACGTACCAGCCTGGGCGAGTGAAAGCACGTTGGCTCGTGGGCCGGGCCCCGCGTGACCCCGTCGGGATGGCCGTGTGGCCGTCCGAACGCACCAACGCGGGCTCTTCGTCCCGTAGCCACCCCCCAAAATTCTACGGGTTGGTAGGGACCGGTTCGTCGGGCACGGTGCCGGTCCACGTTGTCGCCGGGGCCGAGGAGGCCCCGCTTGGAGCACCCCATGTCACTACGCCAGTCCGTCCTTGCTTTGTCCCTTGCAGCCTCGCCAGCGCTCGCCCAGGAGTTCACCCCGCTCACGAGCGAGGCGATCTCGTCGAAGGGCCTCTGCCAGGCGATCGCCGAGTCGAGCCCCGTCAAGGAGTACTACACGACCACGTGCAACCCGCAGCGCGACGGCAAGCTCAACGCGAACAGCCTGCGTTGTGCGCCCAAGGCGGAGCTCGCCGCGTTCCAGTCGAAGTGCGACGACGGCATCCTCCGTTGCGCGTTCGTGGCTGACGCCGCTACCGGGAAGGCGCCTGCCGGCTGGGATCGGATGTTCGAGGCGATGCTCCTCCAGCACGACCGCGAGGTGGTGAAGTCCATCATCCACCTCCCCGAGTTCAATCAATACTGGGCAGGCGCATGCCTGAACGAGGAGGCCCACGACTTCATGGACGCCATCGAGGGGCTCGCCCTCACGGGCGATGCCGGCAAGGTGGAGGTCCTGCGCAACCTCGTGAACACCCAGGAGAAGTTGGACGACGCGGGCCAGGAGCTGCGCCTGCGCCTCGCCCGTGCCTTCTGGGCGATCGGCGGGAAGGCCGCCGCGCCCGAGATGCTCGCGTTGCTCGACCTTGCCCACATCAAGCGATACCCGGGCCGGGACTTCCGCGAGCTGCTGCTCATGGCGCTGGCCCACTGGGGCTCGGACGCCGCCGAGTCCTTGTGCGCGGACAACATGGCCGAGATCTCGAACGACGCGGATCTGGGCTCGTGCATGCTGTACCTCGCGAAGCGCGGCCGGAAGGACACGTCGAAGGCGATGATCCGCCAGGCCGAGCGCGGCCGCGAGCCGGCGCTCCACGCCCTGGGCCTCCTCGGCACGCCCGAGGCGGTGAAGTACCTGAGCGGGCTCCGTGAGAGCGAGGGCGACGGCCCGGCCTACATCGCGCGCGACGTGGCGCTGGCCAACGCCGGCGACAAGAAGGCGTGGAAGGACATCGAGGCCACGCTCACCCGGTCGGCCCGGCCCGACAAGAGCGCGCTCTTCGCCATGGGCTTCCTCACGGGGAACGCCGCCAAGCCCGGCGCCGCTATGCTCGCGAAGCACGCCAAGGCGTGGAAGAAGGAGTCGGCCGAGACGCACGCGCTGTCGGTCGCGATCCGCGCCCAGCTGGGCGACAAGGGGGCGCTCGGCGAGCTGCCCGAGCTGCTCGAGGGGCCCGACGCCAGCGTCCGGGAGATCGTGGCGAAGGCCATTGGCGGGGAGTTCGGCAACGTCTGGAGCGGCATGCCGGGCTTCGGGCTCGTGGCGGACGAGTCGCTCATCGCGCCGCTCGCGGAGTCGATGAAGGCCGAGAGCAACGAGAGCTCACGAGAGCTCTACGCCCGCGCCATGATGGCGATCCGCGGCGCGCTCCGGGCCGCCAAGGGCTGACGCACCTCGCCCCGGCCCGGCTCGCCAGGCGCGACCGGGTCAGGGATCGAGGGCAGTCACCAGCCGCACGATGGCGTCCGCGGCCTCGATGGCGGCCACAGTGCCGGGATCATCCCCGGCCAGCTTCTTCAGCGCTTCCTTCACCAACACCGTCGGGTCCCCTCCGGGGGCTAGCGCCTCCGGGTGCTTCTCCAGGACGTCTGCGGCCATGCCGAGGAGGCTCCCGTCGTCTTCGCCGGCCAGGTCCTTGACGAGGCTGAGCACCGCGCCCCAGTTCACCGCCTCCTTCGCGGTCCCGTCGGGCGAGATCAGCTGGCTCACCACCTTGCCCAGCTCGCCCATGCCCTTAGAGCTCAGCACGCGTGCGATCTTGCCGAGCTCGCCGTTGACGGCCTCGTCCCCCAAGACCGAGCGCATCACGAGCGCCACGTCGACTGGCCCGATGTCCTCGTCACCGTGAGTGCCCTGGAGCCAGCGGTTCACCAGCGCGAGCGCGCCCTTCTGGTCGGGTGAGGCCCGCACCAGGCCGCCGATGAGGTCGTCGGCCGTGGCCACCTTGAAGCCGTGCTGGGCGTAGTGGTTCTTGAGGAAGGCGAAGTAGGCCTCGTCACCCATCTGCTGGCGCGCGGCCTCGAAGAAGAGCGCCCCCTTGCCGTACACGATCGCGGCGTACTCCATCATCCCGCCGAAGTCGGCGGTCGGGAGATCGACGGGGCGGTCGTTGGCGCCGGTCATCCGCGCGAGCTGGTAGGGCAGCTTCAGCTGCATCCCCACCTGCTCGGCAGCCTTCGCCTTACCGTGTTGCTCCTCGAAGTAGAGAATCGCGCTGTGATTCGCGAGGGCCTCATCCACGAACGGATGGCGCTTCGAGTCGCTGCCAACCGTGGCGTTCCACCACTCGTGAGCCACCTCGTGGGCCACCACGAACTCCAGCGTGTCCCGCAGGTACTGGCTCTTGGCCAGCCCCTCGGCCACGGTGCCCTCCCCGGGGTGGTCGGGGCTGTAGAACATGCGCCCGATGGTGACCAGGCCCGGGAACTCCACTCCCCCGGCCCCGCCCACGAGCGGCGCCTCGACCACGTCCAGCTCGGTGTACGGGTACGGGCCGAAGCGGCGCTCAAACACCGCCATCGCGGCCGTGGCGTAGTCCAGCACCCGCCGCCCCGCTTCGCTGTCGCCCTCGAGGAACCACGAACGCACGGTGACGCCGTTCACCACGGACTCAGCGGTCTGGAAATGCTCCGACGCCTCCACAGTGAACTCGCGGACGCCGGCGGCGCCGAGCTCGGTGGTACGTCGCTCCCCCTCGACGCGGCTCGCGAGCTCCACGCCCGTGCTCGCCACGCGCACCGAGGCTGGCGCCGTGACCGTGACGCGGTAGTTTGCTACGTCGAAGTAGCTCACGTCGCCCACGCCACCGTTGCGGTCCAGGTCCCAGCCGCGGTCGTCGTAGGCCGCCAGGATCGGATACCAGAGGCCGAGGCTGAGGATCCGGTCGCCGTACGCGAAGACCCCGAAGCCGCCCTTGCCTTGGCTCTCGCCGAGGACCAGCTCCAGGACCTGGTTCATGGCTTGCTGCTCCAGATCGTGCGCCTTTGCGGGCAAGCGGGTGACCACCCCTTCGAACGACATCGCCACCGTGAGCGCCTCGCCGGGGAGCAGCGGCTTGGGCAGCGGCACCCGGAGGCGGTCGCCCGCCGACTCGGAGGCCACGGTGACGCCGTCGATGGTGACGTCGCTCACCAGGAGTTGGCGCGTGCCGGGCTCCGTCAGCTCGCCGCTGTTCGGGTAGAGCAGGAAGTTCAGCTCGGTCAGCGTGTCGCGCTCGGCGTTCACGTAACGGACCGTGGACGTGCCGCCGTACGTGAACAGCCCCCAGCGCAGGTCCAGCGTGAGCGCGTATTCGGGCGCGTTCGCCGGCACCTCGGGGGCCCCGACGCGCAGCGTGCTGCTGAGCGGGGGCATTGCGAGCATCGGGTTATTGGCCACCGTAGGCGCCGCCGCGTTGCCAGCCGCCGGGGGCGGCTCGGTGCATGCCAGCGCAGCGATCGAGATCCAGGGAACCGAGTGCTTCACCACCCACCTCCTAGTCGTGACGAGGGCGGGCATGTGAACCGGTCGCTGCCCGTCACCATTCCAGCCGCTCAGGGCAGGGGGCCGCGGGGGACGTAGACGCTCGACGTATGCGGGTCGAACAGCACCCGGACGGCCTCCCTGATGACGGTGGCGCCCACCTGGGCCGCTGGCATGCTCCAGGTCCCGATGCCGCCGCAATGCCAGGCCACGGCGGGCGTTCGTTTCACGAAGATGATGGGCGCGGTGACCGTTACGGCCGCCGTGCCGTCGTCCGCCAGGAGCTCCAGCGGCCCGGAGGCTCGCCAGGCCTCCACCGGTTCAGCCACTCCCGCGCAGGTGGTGAGCCAGAGGTCGAGCGAGGGGTCTCGAGTGAGCGCCGAGGGGTCGAGCTGGTCGAAGAAGGCCGCGTTGATGTTCACCGAGTAGGGCACCGCGAGGTCGTCGAAGCCCGTGTCCAGCTGGGCTCTGGCCGTGGCGCCCGCCAAGCGCACCGGGACCGCCGGCACGTTCGGCTGTCCCGGTGGCAGCGCCGCGAGAGACGTGCTGAAGGTGCCGGTGGCGTCCAAGCGGGCCCACCGGTCGGCCGAGAGCTCACACGGCGCGCTGGCGCGGTGGACCACGCCAGCCTCGAAGTCCAGGAGGTAAGCGTGTTTGCTGAGGAAGTCCGTGCCCAGGATCCCCGCCTGACGGACGGCTGAGGGGATCCCGGAGTGGTCCTGGGTGACGAGGGTCACGTCGCCCCAGCTGCCGAACCACTCGAAGGCCGGGAAGCGGCCGTTGGGCAGCGCCTGCGGCGGCGTGGTGAAGCCAAACACGTCGATGGTGGTGAATGTGGAGGCCCAGTCGACGAGGAACCAGCCGCGAGCGCCGTCCACCCCGACCTCGCCGTACGGCACGCCCGCGCCCGACAGCACCACGGGGGCAGACTCCGTGAAGCACGCTGGGAGCGGGGAGGGCGCCTCGACACCGGCATCAGCGACGTCTGGAGTGCCATTGCCCGTGGCTACGTCGCTCTCTGTGACGTCTGCCGCCGGGTCGGGTGCCGTGGAGGCGTCCGCCGCGCCATCGCCCTTCGCCACGCGGCTGTCTGCTGACTCGCCGCAGTCCGCGCAGGCCGTCTCGACCACCGGCTGCGGCTCGGCGCGGCACGCCCCGACGATCAGGAGGGTGATCCAACGTTGAAGCATGGCTCGAGTCTCGTCTCTCCCGGAGCGCGCTGCGGGGGGCTCCCCAGGGACCCGGATGGCGTCCCGTGAGGCAGCCTAGGGCCGCCGCTCCAGGCCGACAAGCCAGATCTCCCGTGTGTGGAGCCGCGCGGTGCCGAGGGCGGAGGCGGGGGACTCCCAGCCCAACCGCAGCAGCCGGCGCGGCGTTGCGGCCCTGTCACCCCGCAGTGTACGGTCCTTGCGTGTGCCGTTTCTCGGTAGCGATCCTGTTCTGTGCCGCCCACGCCGCGGCAGGCCCAAACACCGAGGCGCCGCGGCTCACGGGCCTCCAGCTCGACGGACGCATCGACGCCGCATGGGCCGCTGCCCCTGTCTCCGACGACTTCTCCGAGCGGCGCCCCACACAAGGCGCGACGCCCCCGGTCGCTACGCGCTTCCGCGCGGCGATCGATGACGAGGCGCTCTGGCTCCTGGTGGAGTGCGACGACACGCCCGGCGGCGTGACGGCGCTCACGCGCACGCGCGACACGGTGGAGATGTTCTCGGACGACGCGGTGAGCGTGAAGATCGACGCGCACTCCGACCGGCGCACCACCCTCGGCTTCGCCACCAACCCGCTTGGCGCGCAGCTCGACTACCGCGCGATTCAGGATGGCGACTTCCGCGTCGAGGTCGACCGCTTGTGGGAGGTGGCCGTGGAGCGGCGGGACGACGGGTGGACCGCCGAGTACCGCATCCCGTTCGCCGCGCTGGGTCTCGAGGCACACGCGTTGCCGCCGTCCATCGGGCTGAACTGGAGCCGCGACCACGCGCGACGCAACGCCACGTACGACTGGTCGCTCATGGCTCCGCCGTATTCCCCAGTGTCCGCGAGCCTCTATGGCACGCTGCGCCTCCTGTCGGCCCGCACGGAAGACGCGCCCGAGCCGGCTGGGGGCGCCCTGGTCGCTACGCCCTTCTTCACCGCGGGCTTGCGGGAGGGGGAGTCCTCGGCCAACGGCGGTGTGGACGCGCAGCTCTCCACGGCCAACACGCACCTCTCGCTCACGATCAACACCGACTTCGCTCAGGTCGACTTGGACGACCAGGTCGTCCAGCTGGACCGATTCGGTCTGTTCATCCCGGAGAAGCGCGAGTTCTTCCTGGCGCACGCCGAGACCTACGACGTGGGCCGCTCCGGGGTCTTTCAGCCGCTCTACACCCGACGCATCGGGAGCGGCGACGCCGCGTTGCTGGGCGGGCTCGCGGTGTCGTCGCGTCATCGCGCCGAGGAGGGGCCCGCCGTCCGCGTCGCGCTCCTGCAGGCCACCACGCGTCCCACGGCCACCCAGCCCTGGACCTCGAGCCTCGCCGCCCGGGCCGAGCGTGTCGGCACGGGGCGATCGCAGTGGAGCTCGGGCCTGATCGCGACCCACCGACACGGCGAGGACCCCGACGATCACAACGTGGTCGTGGGCCTCGACGCCACCTACCGGGGGCCCGCCCCTCTGGTCGTTCGTGCCGCGTTGCTCGGCTCCATGACGGGAGGCTCGGCCGGATCGCCCGGCGTGGCCGTTGGCCTCGGGGAAGAGGAGCTCGCGGTGGCGCCGGCGCTCCACTTGCGCGTGGTCGGCCGCGACTCGCTGGTCCAGCCCCTGCTGGACTACGCGTTCGTCCACCGCTCCTTCCGCGCGGATCTCGGCTTCATCGAGCGCGGCGACGTCCACGACGTGACGCTCGGCGTCAACGTCGAGCCTCGCATTCAGGCCGGCGGGCTGGAGAAGGCCACGATCACCGTCACCGGGGAAGGCGCGGCGTCGGGCGCCGCCACCGACCTCCTCGACTGGGCCGCGCGGCTGGACGCGTCGCTCACCTGGGACGCCGGCACCTGGTTCGCGGTGGGCGGCGGATACCGCTCGGACACGGTGCGCCGCGGGTTCGTGGTCGGACCCCGCGAGGTGGCCGCCGGGAGCTACGAGGGCGCCTTCGCGTCGGTGACGCTGAGCTCCCCCAGCACGCTGGCCCTCTACGGCTCGCTCACCGCCGACGCCCGGGCGTACTTCGGCGGCTGGCTGGTAGGGGGAAACACTTCGGCCACGTGGAAGCCGCTCGATCGCGTGCGCCTCGAGCTGGCCTGCGACGTCCACGAGGCCCTCTTCGAGACCGGAGAGGACTTCACCACCGTGGTCGCCAACGGGCGACTGTCGCTGGGCCTCACCACCACCCTCTCCCTCGACCTCTTCACCGGCTACGGGCTGCTGGACGAGATCCTGCGCGCTCAGGCCCGTCTGCGCTTCGAGGTGCTCCCGGGCAGCCACCTCTACGTGGTCTACGAGGTGTTGGACGACGAGGAGCTCTCACACACGCTCTTGGCGAAGCTGGCGCTCCGCGTCGACGCGTGGTGAGCGCCAGCGCCGGGCGTCACCCCCGCTTACGAGTTCGCTTCAGCAGGGCCTCGAAGGCGTCGAGGGGATCCGGTCCCAGCGTCTCCCAGCGGACGTCGCGATCGGCGGGCTCCAGCTCGAGGTCGTCCGTGAGCTCGCGAAAGCGGTCGGGTCGCTCAGCGGGCGACGCGCCTTTGAGTCGCTCGTAGCGCTCCTCGCGCTCGGCCGTGGATAGGCCATCCGGGACCTCCTGGAAGCGCTCCGGCGCCCCAGGGGGCCAGATCTCGGGGGAGGCCTGCGCCGACGGGGAAGCCGCGGGCAGCCGCAGGAGGCGCGCGTTGTCCGTGTCGGCGATCCAGAGCTCCCCGGTGGGGGTGCGCGCGGCGCCCTTCGGGTAACGCAACCCGAAGCCGCCCGTCGGCAGCACCAGCGAGAGCTCCGGGACGCCCGCGTTCGGCGACCCAGTCCGCGAGCCACCCGGCGCCTCGCCGCGCCCAGGGCCGCGCAGGAGCAGCACCCGGTTGTTGTCGGTATCCAGGATGAGCAGCTGGTTTCCTGGCAGCGCGAGGAGGCCCTCGGGTTCGTTCAGGGACGCGCGATTCGCGGGCCCGCCGAGCCCTGACGTCCCTCGTTCGCCGGTTCCAGCGACCGTCTCGATTCTGCCGTCCGGCCCCACCACGCGGACGCGGCCGTTGTCGGTGTCGGCGATATACAACGAGCCGTCCGGTCCCTCGGCGAGCCCCCCGGGTCCGCGGAGCTGCGCCTCCAGGGCGAGCCCGCCGTCGCCCGCGAAGCCGCAGACGCCGGTGCCCGCGAACGGCGTTACGGTGGCGCCCTGCGGGTCCACCCGCAGCACCTGGCAGAGCCGGGCGTCCGCGATCCACACCGCGCCGTCGGGTCGTGCCAGCAGCGCCTCTGGCTCGGCGAGCTGGGCTGAAGCCAGCGGCGTGGGGCGAACGATCGGCTGGGTCGCGGGCCGCCTCCCCAGCCAGGGGACGAGCCGCCCGCCCGTCACCCTCAGGACGCAGCCCGCGCGACTGTTGGCGATCAACAGGTCGGAGCCCAGGAGAGCGACGTCAGCCGGTGAGGCGAGCGGCGCTTGGCGTGCGTCGGGCGCCCCCTCGCAACACCCGGCGCCGCACGCTTCGCCGGTGCCCGCGATCACCTCGAGGGCGCCCGCGTTCAGGCGAAACACGCGCTGCGCGTCCGGATCCGCGATGAGGAGAGCCCCTCGTTCGTGAACGAGACGGCGCGGCGTGACGAGCGCCATCGGGGCGGGCGCCGCTGGGCCGGACGCCGAGGGCTCGCGCCTGCATCCCGCCCCCGCGAAGACCGCGATGACTGCGCTGACGGCTGCGCCCAAAGCCGCCGGAAGGACGTGCGACACCGCGGTTGGCCTCCTGGCCGGCGTGAACCGCGGCCGATTCTAGGTCCCACCCGCCGCGGCGCAAGCGACCACCGGCTCGACCGCTGCTCGCCGGGCCCCGGCCCCACTCGGAGTGGTCGCTGTAGGCCGGCCCCCCTACCCGCAGGCGGCGGGCAGGGCGCGAAGTGACCGGAACTCGCCCCATCCGGACCTGGGCCGCAGGTGCGTGGCCGTGCCCTAATCCGCACAACCCACCACGCGTGCCTTGCGCACCGTTACTGAAGGAGACTCTATGCGCCTCACCCGATCGATCACCCTCTGCCTGTTCCTCACGCTCGGGGCCTGGTCCTGCGCCGAAGAAGCTACGCCGGCGGACGCGTGTGAGAACGCGACGACCGTCTGCACCGGGAACTCCAACCTCGAGAAGGTGAAGTCCGCGTGTGAGTCGGCGGCCACGAACGCGCAGCAAGACACGCTGGACTGCATCGACAACGCCAAGACATGCGACGTGGCCCTCGCCTGCACGACGACGTCCGGGACGTGAGTCGAACAACGGGCACTCCTGCAACGACCATGCGCGCCGCCGTGACCCATCGATTGGCTGTCCCCGCGCTCGGCTTAATCGCCAGCGGGCTCCTCAGCGCATGCTCCGCCGAGTCCGCCGACACGACGTCGGTGGAGGATGCTGCTGCGGCCCAACCTGACACCGAGACGACCTCCGACTCTGACGTCGGGGCTTCGGCGGACACGTCTGGCGGCTCCACGGACGGGCCGACGACGATCCGCACCCCCGCCACCGGCACAACACTGGCGACTCCAGCTCGAAACAGCGTCTATCTGTGCCTACCGCCTCCGCTCCAGGGTGCGAGCCTCGTGCGTCCGAGCTCGCCATGGATCTCTGGCGACGACATCGTCGTGGCCGACATCCCGTACGTCGAGGGATCCGTGACCTGGGATAGCGAGTTCGCGGTGACGCTAACGGACACCGAGCGGCGTCTGAAGGGGAACGGGCTCCCGAATCACCCGACCGGGAAGTTCGCCGTCGAGGAGGGCACGGCTGCGTACGAGTTCTACGAGCCGCTCCCGGCAGAGGGATACGACAACGCGTCGCAGATCCCGATCGTGGCCTACGAGCTCGACCTCGCCCTCCCGCGGAACCCAGTGCTGCTGCCGCAGCCGAAGTGTATCGAAGAGGTCTTCACCGGCATCGTCACTCAGACCGGCGCGGCCTGGCATCTCGACATCGCGGTGGACAGCGAGGACAACCTCCTCGACCCGGTGTCGGCGCTTCCGATGGACTCGTGCTGGGGCCACCCGTACGCCGAGCAGTATCACTACCACGGCTACTCCTGGAAGTGCTTCCCCGACCAAGGCAAGGCTGGCGAACACTCCCCCCTCTTCGGGTATGCGATAGACGGCTTCGGCGTCTTCGGACCGCGGGGCGAAGGCGGCGAGCTCCTCACCAACGCAGACCTCGACGAGTGTCACGGACACACCCACGAGATCGACTGGGACGGCGAGAAGAAGGTGATGTTCCACTACCACGTGAACAACGAATACCCCTACTCGATCGGGTGCTTCCGCGGCGAGCCCATCACTCTGCCGGAACACCTTCAGCACATACCTGGCGGCAAGATGCAGATGTAGACCGTCGGCCCTGGGCCCAGGCGGAGAGGGGAGATCGCGTCTGCATGAGCACCCCGAAGACCCAGCGGTCGAGTGTCCTGGGGCCCAGCCCCAGAGCGCCAGTTGAGCGGCTCGCGTACGCGGCCCTCGTCGTCGCGACCCTCTCGCCGCTGGCGGTCATGGCCCTCTGCCGCCCCGTTGCCGCGTGGCTCCAGGTGGAGGCCGACACCCCACGCCTGGTCGGCGCGTCACTCACGGTCGCGGCCGTCACCGTCCTCGCCCACGCGCTCGGGCTCTCGAGCCGCTGGCGCCTCGGGGCCGGCTTCGCCGCGTCGCTGCTCTTGGGGGCCCTCCTGGGCGGGACGCTCACGGGGTCCCTGGCCGTGGCCACCCCCTTGCTCGGGGTCGCCGGGCTTTGTGTCCTGCTCCTCGCTTGGCTCATCCCACGCCTACCGCCCGAGCTCGACGGAGTCATGGCCCGCCGAAGGGCCCCCTCTGCGCTGATGGTGGTCCTGGGCCTGGCTACGGTGACGCTCACGGCGCGCGTTAGCGCGTTCATGGGCGACGCGGGCAGACCCGAGCTCTCCGCGGTCCCCGATGTCACCTTCATGGTGCGCCACTCGTGTCTGACCGCCTACGTCGAAGGTGAGCGGCTCGCGACGCTCGGGGTAGACAACGTCTACGACAGCGCGTTGTGGCCCGATCTGAACGGCAGCGGGCGCGAGGTCCCGCCCGCCACCTACGCGCCGTTCAACCTGGACGCCTTCGCGTACCCGCCGCCGTTCCTCCTGGTGCCGAAGGCGCTCCGCGCCGTGTCGGGCGACTTCGCCACGCAGCGCGCGTTGTGGTTCGCCGTGAACGGGCTCACGCTCGCCTGGGGCCTCTGGGTGCTCGCCTCGCTCTTCACCGGCCGCGGCCGCGTGAGGATGCTGCTGCTGGCACCGCTGGTCTGGGTGAGCGCCCCGACGTTGATCACCCTGCAGGTCGGGAACGTACACCTCGCGGTCATCGTCGCGGCAATGCTCGCTTTGGTCGCGTTCGAGCGCCGCCAGCCGGCCCTTGGCGGGGCGCTGCTTGCCTTCGCGGTGCTCTCGAAGGTCTCGCCGGGGATCCTCGGCCTCGTCTTGCTCGTGCAGGGCCGCTTCCGCGACGCCCTTTGGACCGCAGCGTTCGGGGTTGGCTTCGCCGGCCTCGCGCTCCTCGTCTTCGGGCCCGCGCCGTTCGTGCAGTTCGTGACGTACCAGCTCCCCCGCCTGGGATCCGGCGAGGCGCTCAGCTTCCTCGCGGACCTCGAGAGCGTCGTGATCAACCTCTCGCCGTTCGGGCTCCCCTTCAAGCTCGACGCGCTGGGCGTCGACGTCGCCGATCCCTGGTCCGCAGCGCGCGTGCTGAACCAGGTGTTCACCGTGCTCATCGTGGTCGTAGCGGTGGTCTCGGCGCGGAGGGCGCAGGGATTCAGAGCCAACGCCGAGGTCTGGCTGGCCCTGCTGACCCTATCGTCGCTCCAGAGCCCGCTGGCCCCGGCCTACGCCACCTTCCCGATGTTCTGGCTGCTTACGATCCGGGCCGGCGACGCCAGCGGCTGGCGCGACACCCTCGGGATCGCGGGGGTGTGGGGCTGCCTCGCGATTATCCCCACGGTGGTGCCCCGGCCTCTGCTGGTCTACACGCTGCTCCAGCAGGTCGTGGTGTTTGGCTTCTGTTTCGCGGCTCTTCTGCGGGTCTCGCCCCCGGCGCAGCGCCCGAGCGAGCCGTGGCACCCTCCGATACCGCCTGAACCCGTCGGCGCCCGGACTGCTTAGTGGAGCGGCGGCTCACCACATCCAACTCACTCGGTGACTCGACCGGAGTGACGTCATGCGATCTGCGCACCCCAGCGCAAAGGAGAACCGTATGTTCGGTCGTATTGCTGTAGTCGCGTTGTTCATGACCCTCTCCGCCTGCAAGGAGGACTCTGGCTCGACCGACGCAGCGGCCTCGCCAGTCGCAACCGTTGACCCACGCGGTGGGCTGGTGCTTGCGGACGATCCGTACGGTGACCACGCGACGAGGCTCGTCTATTTGGACCAGGGCTGGGATGCGGCAAAGGCGCTCTGGTACTACTACGCCGACCAGGGCTCGGTGCTCATGCCGTACGAGGTGCTGGTCCACCTCGAGCAGCCCGACGACGAGGAGCGAGTGCTCGACGCCGTCAATCTTGCGCGGTATCGATTCCTCACGCAGCACCCCACCCCCAACAACCCCGACGCGTTACCCATCGGGCTCGCTCGACACGGTGATCACGTGGGCCTCACTTGCGCCGCCTGCCACACCGCACAAATCACCTACCGCGGCACCGCAATCCGCGTCGAAGGCGCGCCCACCCTCGCGGACGTCATGGGCTTCATCTCCCACATCCGAGACGCGCTCGCAGCGACACTTGCGGACGAGGCGAAGCTCTCGCGGTTCAAGTCGGCTATCGGCGCCGGCGGCCCCCCGCTGCCCGGCGGTCCGCCGCACAGCGAGTCCGCGGAGGCGCTGCTCGGCGACTCGCTCGCGTGGTTCGAGGACTACATCGCGGCAAACCGCTCCTCCACGGTAGAGGGCTTCGGGCGAATCGACGCCGTGGGACGCATCATCAACCAGGTGATCCGATTCACGAGCGCCGCGGAGAACGGGGCGGAGCCGAACGCGCCGAACAGCTTCCCCATCCTGTGGGATGCCCCGCGCCTCGACTATGTGCAGTGGGGCGGGTTCTCGGCGAACGCCGACGCGGGCGCGCTCGGGCGCAACGTCGGTGAGGTCGTGGGCGTGTTCGGCTCAGTCGACGTGATGCACTACGAGACCGAGCAGGAGGCGAAGAAGGGCTATCCGTCGACCGTCGAAGGCAACACCCTGGTCTCGTTGGAGGAGGCCCTGTACGAGCTGAAGTCACCGGTCTGGCCCGAGGAGACGCTGCCGCCGATCGACCGAAGCAAGGCGGCTCGCGGCGCCGAGCTCTACGCCACTGCGTGCGCCTCGTGCCACGCGCTCCTCGACCGGGACGACCTCGACCGCAAAGCGACCGCGATGATCACGGCCATCGACGTCGTGGGCACTGATCCGCAGAGCGCCAACAACCTCATCAGCGTGCGCGCACCCACGGGGATCCTCGAGGGGGCGATCGCCTCGGACGGCAGCACGTACGGCGCTACCGCTTCTGGGCTGGCCCTGCTCGGGAACCTCGTGCAGGGCATCCTCACGGCGCAGCTGCCGGCGACGCTCCGCGCCGTCGCCAACGCGAAGCGCAACGGGATCGAGGCCTCCGAGAAGCAGGGCGACTACCACGAGCCCACCGAGGCCGATCCCGCGGCCGACCTGCGGTCGTACAAGGCGCGCCCGCTGAATGGGATGTGGGCTTCGGCCCCGTACCTGCACAACGGCTCGGTGCCCACGCTGTACGACCTGCTCCTCCCGGCAACGGACCGGCCCAAGCGGTTCGCGGTCGGTCGAACGGAGTTCGATCCCGAGAAGGTCGGGTACGTCACCGACGGGGAGTCTCCTTGGGTCCACGACACGTCGGTCATCGGCAACCACAACGGGGGGCACGAGTACGGCACCACGTTGTCCGAAGACGATCGATGGGCGCTGGTGGAGTATCTCAAGACTCTGTGAGCTCGTTCCACGGCCCACCGATTGTGTCCGTGTGCGAAACGCGCGATCGTTCCGCCACTTTGATGTTCCGTTTCTTCAGGGGGACAGTCGCCGCGTGAATGAGAGTGTTGACCGGGCTGGAAGAGCGCCCAACCGGGAGATGGCCAGCGTCGGTATCGGCGCGTGTATGTTCGCGCTGTCACGCGGCGTCAGCCTCGACGCGATCCTCGAGGCCACGGGCCTCACCGCAGATACTCTGCTGAACCCGGGGGCCTGGGTCCCGCAGTCCGTCCTGGCCGGGATGTGGAGGCTGCTCACCACGGCGTGTCCGGGCCGCCTCGTCTCTCTGGAGATGGCCGAGTTCGCAGCTCCACTGCTGCTGGGCGACCTCGGCAAGGCCGTCCGGTTCGCCCCGGATCTGCGCAGCACGCTCAGCTTCATCAGCCGCAGCTCGGCGCTGCTCGGCGACGGCGTTCGAATCGATTGCCTCGTCGGGCTTGTCGAGACCGAGCTCCGGATGGCGCACCCCTCGGACGAGCATGACGGTGGGTATGGCGCGGAGCTCGGAGCCGCCGTCGCGTGCCGCGCGGGACAAGCGATCTTCCAAAGCAACTACCTGGCGCGCGTCGAGTTTCGACACCGCCCACTCGCCGGGGTCGAGGTCTACACCGAGTTCTTCAAGGTCCCCGTTGTGTTCGGCCGGCCGCACAACGCGATGTTCATTCGCTCCGCCGACCTCGGCGCGCCGAACCCCACTGCCGAGCCCAGCCTCGACATCTTCGCCAGCCGCTGGCTCGACCGGCTCAGGGAGGAGCAGGGGATCGCCACGGCGTCCGAGGCCGCCCACCGGGTGCGCACCGCGATCCTGGCGAACGCGAAACGGAGCGATTACTCCACCGCGGGCCTCGCCCGGACCTTGGGGATGAGCCTCCGCTCACTCCGGCGGCTCCTCAAGGCCGAGGCCATCGAACCCAAGGCGGTGCTCGAGGACCTGCGCCGGACGTACGCGATCGAGTTCCTCAAGAACACGTCTCTCAGCATCGAGGAGATCGCCGAGCGATTGGGATACGCCGACGAGCGGAGCTTTCGGCGAGCGTTCGAGCGGTGGACGGGGACGTCCCCTGCGCAGGCGCGTCGCGGCGTGTGAACGCCCCTGGACCACCGACCGACGAGGCCGGTGGTCCCGCGAGCCTACTTCCAGTCCTTCACGGCCTTCTCGATGTCTTCCTTCCAGAAGAAGTTGCCGCCCTTGTCGGCGTTGCCGAGCTCGAGCGCCCGCTGGGCCGTCGCGAGGCGGCCCTTCTTGTCGCCCTTGCGGTCTTGGATCTGCGCTTTGATCCAGAGGGTGAACCAGGTCTCCTTGAGGGTGAGCGACGCGGCCACCAGGTTGAGGGCGGCGTCGTGCTGGCCCTCGACCTCCGACAAATAGCGAGCCGCGGTCGCGAGCGGCCGCCAGCTGCCGTCCACGTGCGCCTGCACGGCGCCCTTCGCGTGGGCCTTCGTGTCCGCCTCCACGCGCAGCGAGAGCCGCAGCTCTCCCCACTCGAGGTCGAGGCGCGTCGCGCTCTCGGTGGTGTCGGCAAACAAGAAGGTCATGCGCTCCCGGAAGGGCGCCTTCGCCGGGGTGACCTCGAACCGCACGAGGTCGAGCTTCTGGTCATACCCGAAGGTGCCGCCCTGATTCGGGTTCTTGTTCAGCACCACGGTCCACGCACCCTCCTTCTGGGGGATCGTGAACAGCGAGTAGGTGCCGGCGGGGACGGGCTTCCCTTCCACCGTCACGTCGCGGCTGACCGTCAGCTTGGTGGCTGCGTTGGCGCCCGTTCTCCAGAGCTCGCCGAAGGGGACCAGCTCGCCCCAGATCACGCGGCCCTTCACGCCGGGCGACGAGTACTCGAGCGAGATGTCGGTGATGCCCACGGCCTGCATGACCGTGGCCTTGGGGGAGGGCGCGGGGAGCGTGAGCTGAGCGGACGCGGTGGCGGACAGCGCGAGGGCGCAAACGAGGGCTGACAGTTTCATCGAGGCGTGGCTCCTGGGGATCGGTTGAGCGTGGCCCCCCCCCGCGGAGAGGGTGCCTCCCGCAGTAGCGCGGGGTCGCCAAAGTAGCGGACTCGCGCCCATCGGCAACCCGGCGGCCATGGCGTATGCTGCGTGGGTGCTCGGACAAGGCTACACGGTCGACGATCTCCTCGAAGTCCTGGTCAAACAGGGCGCCATCACGGACGAACAGCGGCGCGACATTCGGCTTCGAGCCCCGCAGGCCGTCGTGCGCCTCAAGCGAATCGCCGAACGCAGCCGAGGCGTGGCCGAGGAGCCCTCGCCCCCCGAGATCGTCGCCTGCTTCGGCACCCGCGCGATCGACGGCCGCGTCCTGGACGAAGACCGCGTCATGGCCGAGATCGCCAAGGCGCTCGGCTATCGGCACATCAAGATCGACACGCTCAAGATCGACCACGACCTCGTGGCCACCTCGATCCCTCGGCGTTTCTCCAGGAAATACATCGTACTGCCGCTGGAGAAGACCGAGCGCCGCCTCACGGTCGCGGTGGACAACCCGTTCAACCTCACGCTGATCGACGACCTCAAGGCCACCACAGGCCTCGACGTCGAGCTGGTGCTCGCGGCGAAGACCGACATCCTCCGCACGATCACCGACATCTTCGGCTTCCGCTCCAGCGTGGATCGAGCCGCTCAAACCAGCGATCCCGGCTTCGACCTCGGCAACCTCGAGCGCCTGGTCAAGCTCAAGAACGAAGGCGAGATCGAGGCCTCCGACCTCCACATCGTGAACGCCGTGGAGTACCTCCTGCGCGCCGCGTTCGACCAGCGCGCCTCAGACCTCCACATCGAGCCCAAGCGCGACGCGTCGCTCGTCCGCATGCGGATCGACGGCGTGCTGCACTCCGTCCACCGCATGCCGAAGAGCGTGCACCCGGCGGTGGTATCGCGCATCAAGACCATGGCGCACCTCGACATCGCGGAGCGGCGCCGCCCCCAGGACGGCCGCATCAAGACGGAGCACGGGGCGCGGGAGGTGGAGCTGCGTATCTCGTCCATGCCCGTGGCGTTCGGCGAGAAGATGGTCATCCGAATCTTCGACCCGGACATGATCCTCCAGCCCCTGGACGCGATCGGCTTCTACCCGCGCGAGCTGGCGCTCTTCCGCAGCTTCGTCGCGCGGCCGCACGGCATCATCCTGGTCACGGGTCCCACGGGCAGCGGTAAGACCACCACGCTGTACTCGGCGCTCAAGGCGCGGGCCACGGCCGACGTGAACTGCATCACGATCGAAGACCCGATAGAGATGGTCTTCGAGGACTTCAACCAGGTCGAGGTCAACCGCAAGGCGGGGATCACCTTCGCCAGCGCCCTGCGCACCGCGCTTCGCCAAGACCCGGACGTGATCATGGTGGGCGAGATCCGCGATCAGGAGACCGCTCAGAACGCCATCCAGGCCGCGCTCACGGGCCACCTCGTGATGAGCACGCTCCACACCAACGACTCCGCGTCCTCGATCAACCGCCTGGTCGACCTCGGCATCGAGCCGTTCCTGGTGGGCTCCACGCTCCTGGCCGTGGTCGCACAGCGCCTGGTCAGGCGTGTGTGCCCGAGCTGTCGGGTGCAGCGGCCGCTCACCCGGGACGAAGCGCATGCGTTGGGCGTTCAGCTCCCCGAAGGCGGAGAGCGGCTCATGGTCAGCGAGGGCCAGGGCTGCGCCGCGTGTCGCAACACGGGCCTCTCGGGGCGTATCGGCGTCTTCGAGGTGATGGCGGTCAGCGATGCGATCCGGGACCTCATCAACGAACGAGCAGACGGGCCCAAGATCATGCGCGTGGCGAGGCGCGAGGGCCTCTTGACCCTGCGCGAGTCGGCCATTCGCCGCATGCTCGACGGAGAAACCACGTTCGGAGAGGTGCTACGGGTCACGGCAGAGGCCTCGGGGTGACCTGAGGGCGGCGTGAGGAGCCCTGGGTAGGGCACGCTCGACATGGCGCCGCTGTGGAGCTCCCGCAGCCGCAGCCCGCCGGGACTTGACGTATTCGCGTCACTGCGGCTCAAGTGCTGCATGATTCACGGAACCAGCGCCGCATGTGACCTCACCGGCTTCGTCCCTCGGCACGCGGACGCGTGTGCTGCGGTGGCAGAGCGCCTCTCGACCTGCGTGCTCTTTCGCGAGCCCGGCAAGTCCGCACAGTCGCTCATCGCAGACGGGTACGCGATGAAGGGCTTCCGCATCGACACCAAGTCGTGCGACTGGGGCCCGATGCGCGGCTTCGTCTGCGTCGATCCCCGCCTCTCGAAGGCCGCCGCCAACAGGGGGTCTTATGCCGCCAGGAACGCGGCGTGGACTGCCGAGGCGCTCGACGGCCACATCGTGGAGAAGTTCTTCGGCAAGGTAGACGCTGCGGAGTGTGCCGATTGGCGCGCCGATGTGATGCCGATCGTGATCTCCCGCGCCCGGATAGAAGAGCTGATCCACGGCGGGCACATCCAGGCAGCGCTCGTGCGGGGCGGCGGTGGCGCCGAGTATTACGCTGGGGTTACCAGCCAGTCCTTCGGCGGGCAGCCCGTCACGCTCCCCTGGCGTCTCGTCAGCGCTCGCGGCGCAACCAACCCATGGCTCAAGGGGGGTGGCGACTACTACGTGCTCTGTGTCGAGCCCAAGAGTGGCTTCACTCAGACCCTGCCGGGCCACACCCAGCCCGTGCTGTTTCGCGGGTTCCACACGGTGCTCGGCATGTGCAACCCGGGCTCCAAGGCGCTCGGCTTCAAGGCCTGCGTCACGGCCGACTACGACCTGTTCGCCATTTGGCCGAAGAAGAACGACCAGGCGAACGCGCGGCATCAAGTCAACGCCGAGCTCCTCGCACGGGCCAATAGGGGCCCCGCTCCGCTAGCCCTCGGCGTCGCACGGATGCCGCGCGTCGACGACCGTCTGCAGAAGGCGGGTCACCGCGAGCACTATCGGGTGGGTGATGTGAGCGCGCGGATCCTCAGCATGAGGGTTCAGCTGAACACGGCCATCATCTCGGCGGGGTATCGGGGCGGCAACGCCATCCACCACAACGACGAGCAGGGCAACATGGCGCTAGCGAAGGGCTCTCTCCAGGAGTGCCTGCCGGTGCTCGCGATGGTGCCGTTTCGCCGCCCGAGCGTGGTCGCGCTCACCACCGTGGCCGACTTCGCCGCGCTGGTGAAGGAGGCGCGGGCCTACGGCTACGAGACCCGCGCCAAGCCCTCGTGGTTGCGCGAGGCGGGGCTGGCCTGAGGCCGCTCGGCCGCCACCACCGGGCGGCGAGAGCGTGTGGGTGACGCGTCACGGCTGGGCGTTCAGCACCGAGTCGTGGAAGAGCAACAGATCCAGCGCGCCGGGTCCTCTGTTGAACACGTAGTCGTGCGGCCCTGTGAGCCGCGAAATCCGGACGTCGAACCCGCGCGCTCGTAGGTCCTTGCCCAGCCCCTCGATCGCCCCGCGGTACGGATCCCCGTCGCTGGTGCTGAGGTTCAGCTTTGGGCGGGGCTGGCCGGTCTGTGCGTCGGCGGCTCGCGACCACTCCAAGACCGCGTCTCGGTAGCCCCTCACGGCCCCCTGTACCGCTCCGACGGAGCGGAACACGCCCGGGTTGCGGAGGCCCAGCCGCAGCGCGTGGCGACCGCCCAGGGACACGCCGTCGATGCCGCGAGAAGCGGCGCCGGGCCGAATGGGCAGCGTCCGCTCGGCCCACGGGAGCACGTCCTGCAGGACGAACTTCTCGAAGGCGTCGGTGTAGTCGACGGGCGCGGGGAGGCCCACGAGGACCAGGCCGCGATACGGCAGTCGAGCCAGGCGCGCCCGCACATCTCGGAGCTCGCTCGGGGTGGAGAGCCCCTGGAGCGTCCGGTCGGTGACGCGGCCGGCCTCCAGCGCCTGCACCACGGCTTCGATGCGGTAGTCGTCGACCCAGGCCCCCGCCGAGACGGCCTCGCCCCGCGAGAGCTCGCCCATTCCGCCCATGAGGTAGACCACGGGCCACGGGCCTTCGAGCGCCGCCGGCAGCGAGACCACCACGGGTCGCCCCGCCACGGTGAACCGGCGCACCTCGCCCTTCGCGAACGATGCCGCCGAGAGAACCGCGAGCAACACGAGCCGTGGGAGCGCTGCCATGGGACCGAGACTACCCGACGCGATGGCCCTCCGGTCTCAGATGGTGAGCCTGACGCTGGCGTTTGCTCCTACCCTCGGAGGTTACCGCCTGGGGGAACCGCGCCGACCACGGCGGTTCCCCACGCGGCGACCATCACGGACAGGATGACCAGCGGACCGCCGGAGTCATCCCGGTCTGGGCGATCTCGCCAGGAAGCCGTGATAGCCTAAACGGGTGAACACCGACGCCACGCAGGTTGACCTCACCACTCTTCGCACGGCCCTGTCACGCTTCCGAGAGGCACTTCCGCTTCTCACGGACGACCTTCGGCGGGATGGCGCGATACAGCGCTTCGAGTACGTGCTCGAGCTCACCTGGAAGACGGTCAAGCGCGTTCTCGTTGCGCGTGGCGTCGAAGTCGGTAGCCCCAGGGAGACCTTCCGGCTCGCGGCGCGTGAGGCGCTCATCGCAGATCCGGCGCCCTGGTTCCGATTCCTGGAGCTGCGAAACCTGGCGTCGGACACGTACCGGGACGCGGTCGCGGCTCAGGTCGCGGAGTGTTTTCCTGACTTCGAACGAGAGGCCACCACGGTACTCTCCACGCTCGAGCGTACGGACGAATGCGCTGGTTGAGGGCCACGACCGCCCATGAATGGGCCGAGGTTGGCCGCCTGCTCGGTCGGCTCGACGCGCTCGCGTTTGGATCTCGCGCGACCGGTCGAGCGAGGCGCTTCGCGGACCTGGATCTCTGCATCCTCTCGCCGATCTCCCTCGCTGAGCTCGGGGAGCTACGCGACGCGTTCGACGAATCGGATTTGCCCTTCGTCGTGGACCTTTGCCGCTGGGAGGAGCTGAACGCGACCTTCAGAGCGACAGTGACTCGCGACGGCGTGCGCCCCTGGGCTGCCGAGCTGGCGACCGCCCCGGAGGCCTGAAGCCCGGCGTCGTCGCGACCTGACGCACCTTGTACTGCCGAGTGGAGCTAGACCTTGAACTACCACCCGCTCACATCAAGAGCTACGTTGGGCCGATGTGCACCGCAAACCGCTATCCGGCAGCGACCGGGGTCCTTTTGGGGTTCGGCCTCCTGGTCGGGCTAGCGGCCTGCGAGGCTGCGACCAGCCCCCCGGCGACTGAGGACACGGCGGCCACGGTCTCAGATACGGTCGACGCCGATACTTCTGATGCGACCTCTCCAGGGCTCGACGCCGCACCCGACGGTTCGGTCAGCGACGCGCCGTCCGGAGACGTGACGTCCGATGCGGACGCCTCGGAGTGCGGACGCGACGAGGACTGTGGCGGGGCCAACCCCTGCTTGTTGGGCGTGTGCCTCGGCGGTCACTGCGCGCAGCAGCCGATGCCGGATGGCCTGGCCTGCGACGACGGTGATCCGTGCACCACCGCGGAGGCGTGTGACGCGGGTCAGTGTCGTGGTCTGTGGAAGGGTGTCGGCGCCTGTGGACCCTCGGAGGTCGGGGTCGATCTCGATGGTGACGCCTGCGTCGACGAGTGTCGAGTGGCGTGCTCCACGCCCTGCGACTGCGTGCAGAAGATCTTCCTGCTTTACTGCGACGACCCCGCGGCACCCGTCAGCTACCCGACCTGCGAGGCAGGTGGATGCGTCGCGAGGTGCGGCCCGACCATCCCGCCGGAGAACTTCGCCTGCACGAGCTGCACGACGTCGGCGGAGTGCGGTCCGGGCGCCTACTGCGCGCCGCCAAAGGGCCAATGCAGCGCCGACTCGGGCAGCTGCAGCCCGCGCCCCACCTCATGCCCGACTAACGCCGAGTGGGTTTGCGGGTGCGACGGCGTGTCCTACAAGAACGATTGCCATCGCGACTTCGCGGGGGTCGGGAAGGCCTCGGAGGGCAAGTGCCCGTGCATCCCCAAGGTGTGCGAGCCGGGGATGAAGCCGGCCGACAGCGACAAGGACGGCTGCCCAGACGTCTGCATCAAGGCCCCTTGTTCGACGAACGCCGCATGCGGTCCGGGCGAGTACTGCAAGGCGGACAGCTGTGGCGGCCCCGGCGTGTGCTGGCCACGGCCCGCGGACTGCCTTTCGGACCTCGACGGGCCGGTGTGTGGGTGCGACGGAACGTCGTATCCGAGCGGGTGTGCAGCCGCGCAGGCGGCCACCGGGGTGGAGCACAAGGAGCTCTGCTGCAAGCCGAAAGAGGCCGCGTGCGCGCTCGAGCTGCTCGGGGTCGACACCGACCTCGACGGGTGCGTCGACCGGTGCGTCGAGCGGTCGTGCGACGTCCCGGACGACTGCCCCTCGGGGACTCAGTGCGAGCCTGCGGCAGGCGCCTGTGCCGGTCCGAAGACGTGCCGGCCCCTGGTCGCCTCGTGTGACGGCGGGCCGGTCTGCGGCTGCGACGGGAAGACCTGGCCCAGCTGGTGCGCGGCGCGGGACGCGGGGGTGGGCGTGGACTACGGGGGGAGCTGCACCATCCCGTGTAGCGGCACTGGAGACTGTCCCCCAGGGACCTTCTGCGAGCTTCCACCCGGGCAGTGCGGCGCACCCGACTCCGCAGGGACCTGCGCACCCGTCCCGCGGGATCGGGTCTGCGACCGGATGGTCAACACGGCGGCGCTCCCGGTCCTCGACCCCTTCTTTCAGACCGCGCCGGAGGACGTACCGGTGTGCGGTTGCAACGGGGTGACCTACCGCAACGACTGCATGCGCCGACTCGCGCACGTCTCGAAAGCCGCGGATGCCGCCTGCAGCGGCTGCTCGCAGGCGGTGGCGTGCCCGGTGGGGCAGTACGGCGTGATGGCGGGCGACACGGCCTATACCGGGCGAACCGATTACACTGGCGGCTGGAATTCGCCCCCGGCCGCGTATTGCCCAGACCAGTGCCGTGACCTCGCTTGCGGCGAGAACGACGACTGCTGGTGGGCGCCCGGGCTCGTCTGTGAACGGAGCGCCTGCGGCGTGGCGGGGCGCTGCGTCCCAGGGCCCACCGATTGCCCCGGCATCAGCGACCCGGTGTGTGGCTGCGACAACAAGACGTGGCCCAACGCGTGCGAGGCGAAGCGCGCCGGCATGACGGTGACCCAGACTGGCGCGTGCCCACCCGTCGCGGAGGTCGCTTGCGCCACGAACGCCGACTGCGCGGCCCTCGCTCCGGTCGGGAGCCTGGGCTGGTTCTGCGCCAAGCCGCTCTGCGGGTTCACGCTCGCGCCACAGGCCGGCGTCCTGGGCGTGTGTACGGTCAAGCCGAAGGAGTGCCTTGATGATGGCCGGCCGGTTTGTTCCTGCGACGGCGACACGTTCCCGTCGTCATGCCACGCGCTCGCCAGCAGCAAGGGCCTCAGTCGCACGGACGGGCCTTGCCCTTGCCCCTTCGCGCCGAACCTCTTCTGCGGGCTCGACGGCGAGGCCGACCTCGATGGAGACGGCTGTTACGACGTTTGCCTACCAGCGTGCGGCCACATCGCCAAGTGCACGTGGGGCGAGCTGGCGGCAGACACCGACGGCGACCAATGCTCGGACTCGTGTATTCCGGCAAGCTGCAGCACGAACGCCGATTGCCTGTCGCCTCGATTCTTCTGCGAACTCTCGGCGGGGACCTGTGGGGGGACCGGGCGCTGCCTGGCTCGAAGCCCAACCCCGACCGCCTACCCGAGCAACCCCTGCTCGGACCGGCCCGTGTGTGGGTGCGACGGCGCGACGTACGCCTCGGAGTGCGAATCGCGGTCGTTGGGCGTCTCGCTGGCGTCTCACGGCCCCTGCGCGGTCCCGGACGTGCCGTGCCAGACGAACACCGACTGCACCTCAGCAGGGTACTGCCGGCGTGACCCGGGTGACTGCGCCGGGGAAGGTCGGTGCGTGCCAAAACCCGCGGAATGCGTCACGTCGTCGGAGCCTGTCTGCGGATGTGACGGTCAGGCGTGGTCCTCGGCCTGTGCGGCGGCCGTCGCCGGGGTCACCGTGCTCGCTGCCGGTGCCTGTGGGTCCATCTGCGGCGGTCCAGCCAACCTCCCGTGCCCTCCATCGGAGGTCTGCGACGTGCCCGATGGCACTTGCGGGGCGTCGGCCGAGTTCGGCGTCTGTCGGTACCGGCCGAAGCTCTCCGCTTGCCCGCCCCTCGAGTGGTGGCAGACGACATCGAAGGTGTGCGGCTGCGACGGGAAGTCCTACGCCACGGACTGTATCCGCCTCGCGGCTGGGGTCCCGAAGGCTCACGACGGGCAGTGCGACTACTGCGCGCCGGGCTCGACCTTTTGCGGCCCCGGGCAGGTCCCCGCGGGCGCATACGCCGTTTCGCCAGGCGCGGTGTTCCACGCGTACCTCGACCCGTGTCCGACCGTTTGCAGCCCCGAGCCGTGTTACGACGACACCGACTGTTGGTGGGCGCCCGGACACATGTGCGAGCGCAATGGGTGTGGGATCACGGGCGTGTGCGTGCCCCGACCGGCCGCCTGCCCCGCCGGCCCCGACGCCTGCGGGTGTGATCTCGTGACCTACCCGAGCGAATGCGACGCTAAGCTTGCCGGGGTCGGGGTCGCCCACACCGGCAAGTGCGAAGCGGTGGAGCCGATCGAATGCCTCCAGGACTACCAGTGTTATGGGCCTGCGGGCCCACCGAGCGCGTTCTTCTCGGTCGGGTGCTACCGCGACGTCTGCCGGGACTACGACCTGCCTCCCACACCGGGCACGTGCCGCCTCGTCCCGAGCGATTGCAGCGGGACTCCGGGCGGCCCCGTCTGCACCTGCGGCGGCACGGCGAACAACGCGTGTGCAGCGGCGCGCGCGAACCTCGCGGTGTTGGCGGAAGGGGAGTGCCCGTGCGGGTTCCTGTCCCTCTATTGCCCGACGCCGTCGGCGCCCGCAGACCACGATGGCGACGGATGTGCCGACGCTTGCGACGCCCCGCCCGGGTGCGCCGTCATCCGATGCGACCCATCTCAGCGCTACAGCGATGCGGATGGCGACCTCTGCTTGGACACCTGCGTCCCGCTCGAGTGCAACACCGACGCCGATTGCCTCGACCCCGCCTGGCGCTGCTCGCGCCCCGACGGCGACTGCGATGGCGCCGGGCGCTGTGAACGTCGTCCCGTCAACTGCCCGAACGCCTCGGGGCCACCCGTGTGTGGGTGCGACGGCCAGACCTGGCCGACTCGCTGCGCGGCGCTCGAGAGCGGCCCCGGCGTCGCGAGCGAAGGGCCGTGTTTGGACTGACCCGGCAGGTCATCGAGAGCGGCCCGTACCAAGGTGCTGAGGACAGGCACGGCCCAAGAGCCGCGAGCCTTGGGCACGGCCGACCGGCCACCGGCGCCCGGCTCGGGAGCGCATGTGAGGTCAGAAGAGCTTCGAGACGTCGCCGATATGGATGTCGAGGCTCTTCGTGAAACCGAAATCACCCTTCGGATAGCGAACGAGCTCCTTCTTCTGCGGTTGCCCAGCCTGTAAGCGTGTCACGGTGAACTGCCAATGGCGCTCGAGGTCGCACCCGAGGTCCAGCGTATAGATCGTCGAGGCCGTGCCTGCCTGCGTGAGGCTGATGCTGCTCAGCTCCTTGAGCCACCCACCCTTCACTTGAACCGCAGGTTTGACGCTGTAGGTCACGCCTGCTGTGCTGTCGGTGCGTTGTACTCGAATGGTGACCTTACAGGCGGACGCGACCCCAGCTGAGAGGAGGAGGGCGAAGCCGACTAGAACGGAGGAAGCAAGTCGCATGTAGACTCCCGAAGGTCTCGGGATGGATGACAACGGGCTCGCGCCACATCTTATTCTCAGCGTCAGCCGATCAGCCAGAAGACGCATCGTAGACGAGCTCTTCGGAGCGCGCGAGCGGCGACCCGGAGGCGACCAGCGCTGTGGCTACTCGCCGAGCTCGATGACCTGCATCGTCGCGTCGTTACCAAACCCGCCGAGGACCAGGAGCCCGTCCTTCGTGGAGAACGACGCTTCGACCTCGTGCTCGCCGGCGTTCAGGAAGACGTAGGCCATGAGCGTCACGTCCCGGATATCGAGGTCCGCCGTGTGCCACTCTTGACTGGCATGGGCCACCCGCTTGCCGTCGACTCGGAGTGTGAGGGTGCCGTTCTCCGGGGGCGAATCGAAGATCTGCGTCGAATGTGCGTGGAAGATCACGAGTGCTGGCCGGCCCCGCGTGCGAAACGGGAGCCGAGTCCCCGGGATCGGCATCTCGGCGCTGAGATCGGTCTCCTGGTACCCCGTTGGGGCTTGGCGCGCGTTGAGCGAGCCGTTCGCGCCGGCCAACTCCACTACCCTGAGCCGCCGGTGGCTCTCCCCCGCGCTCATCCAGAGGACCGCGGGCTCCGGGTCGTCGGGCTCCCATCCCGCTGCCCACTCGACCTCGACGCGGTGCGGGCCAGGTGGAAGCGGCGTCTCGAGCCACACGAGGTTCATGTCCCGCGCCGAGAGTCCGTCGTTGTGGAACTCGGATACGTTCATCGTCCGCTGGACGCCGTCGACCAGCAGCCGCAATCGAGCCCACGCTCGCCGGGACTTTGGTCGTTTGGATCCCGTTGCCGTGGAACGCGATCCAGAGGGGATGTCCGGTCGTCACGACGTCGAGCGCCATGCCGGGCACGGGGTGCCAGTGCGTGTCCGTCGTCGAGATCGGGCTGGGCTGAAGTACGGCGATGCCCTCACGGCAGGAGCCCCGATCGCCACCGGCGTAGTCGAAGGTACATGCAGGCACCTCATCTGCGACCGTCTCGAGATCACGGGAGCGCGGTGGACCGTCGCCACCGCGGAGGCCGTCCTCAAGCTCCGCGCGCTCGCCTCCAACGACAACTTCGACGACTACTGGCGCTTCCATGAATCCGCCGAATACCGGCGGAACCATCTCGCGCCGTACTCCAATGCGACGCTCCCGGTGCTCTCGCCCCCGCGTCGAGCACGTCATCCAAAGGTCGTCAAATAGTGGCAACCGTCATCG
>SXOO01000187.1 GCA_005776725.1 Pseudomonadota bacterium
CGTAGTCTCCCGCGCGCTCGCGGGCTCCCCCACAAGCCCAGAGACAATCCCGCGGCTCGCGCTCGCGGCTTTCGGTTGAGGTGCCGTGGCTCCCGACGACCGGCAAAACTCATCGGGCCGACCTGCGGCTGGCTGGGGGGCAGCACCCCCGCGGCCGCCCGCTTCGCCACGACCACCTGCCCCCCCGCGGCCGGCCGTCGTCGCGCGTCGGCCGCGCCGCGGCCGATGGATGTTGTGGGTAGGCCTCGCTGCCCTCGCCGTTGCCATGTTGTGCGTCGGCGCCGTGCTGTACCTCGCGTGGTACGCCGAGGACCGCGCCCGCACGAAGCTGAGTGAGCTCGGCTCGCGGGCCGGTCTCGCGATCGAGGTGGGGGCGATCGTCCTAGAGCCGCGCCACTTCGTCGAGATCCGGGACATGGTGGTCACCGACCCCGATGACGCCGTGGTCCTCGCGCGCATCTCGCGCGTCGCCACCGATCTCACGCTGGGCGAGGCGCGCGACGGCAAGCGGATCCCGGGTCGCGTGGCGCTCCACGGGCTGGAGCTCGACTTCACCGATCTCGGGCGTTGGAAGCGCGCCCTTGCGCGCTGGCGCGGCGCCGACAAGCCCAAGCCCGAGGGCACCACGAAGGCGACGCTGCCGGTCCTGGAGTTCTCGGGGGCCACCTTCCACGTCCCAGATCCGGTCGGCGGCTCGCCGCTCACGCTCTCCGATGTGTCGGCCCGCCTAGCCCCCCCCGGCGCGTCGGTCGAAGGAGCCGACGCCACCCGCTTCCGCCTGGCGCTCTCCGGAGTGCTCGAGGGCAAACACCGCCTCTCCGTCGACGTCTTGCTGGATCTCCAAGGCGGCAAGCACGAGGGCGGCCTCACCTTCGACCCGCCGCTCGCTATGGCCCAGGGGCCCGGGGGGCCCACCGCGACGCTGGAGGGGGTCTTCGTCGCCGCCGGCGACCGGGTGCGAGCTCGCGGGCTTCGCCTCAGCCTCGGCCCCGAAGACACGGTGAGCGTGGGCACGGTCGAGCTGGCGTTCCCCGAGGGCACCTCGGGCAGCCTCCGCGCGGATCTGCTCGCCTTACCGCTGAAGCTCGAGCTTCGGGACGTGTTGGCCCAGGTCCAGGGGGCGTCCGCCAGCGCCGGCCGAGTGCACGTCGACCTCGCCGCCGGCCGCCTCAACCAGCTCCCTCAGCGGGTCCGTCGGGTCGCGGTGGAGAAGGGCGCCGTAGACGGCGGTGACCTCCTGGTCGCGGCGACGCTGGGCAGCCTCGAGCTCAGTCTCGACGGGTTCGACGCGAGCGCGCCGCTTCACCAGCTGAGCGCGTTGACCGCGAACGGCCTCGACCTCGCCGGCGCGCTCCCGGACCGCCAGAGGGTCGCGGGCAGCCGGGTGGTCGCACGGCTCCGCGAGCTGATGCGCCTGCCCACCACCGCTGGGGGAGGACCGGCAGAGGCCGAGCCGCCGCAGCCGCTGAGCGCCGACAAAGCAGCGCAGAAGGCGCACGCCTTGCTGGGCCGGCTGTTCGGAGACCGACCGCCTCCGCCAATCACCCTCGAGGACGCCACCGTGGCGCTGCTGGCGGGTGAGCCGCTAGCGCCGGTGGCCATCGTCCAGCGCTTCACGGCCACGCTCAGGCACGAAGGCGGCGTTGTCATCGGCAAGGTCGACGGCCAGCTCCACGAGCTGGCCACCGCCGAGGACGGCACTTTCGGCGTGGAGGTCCGGATGGGAGCGGGCGGTCAGCTCGAATCTGCCCACCTCAAGCTCGCAGGGTCGAAGCTCGCCCACCAGCTCACGCGGGTGTGGGAGTCGTTCCGCGTCACCGAGAGCACGCGGGTCGCCCTCGACCTCACCCTCAAGCCGGAGCGGGGCGAAGACGTCGAGGGCCCCCCCGCGGCCGTCCCGACGCACGCCCTGGCGGGGCGCTTCACCGTCAGCGGGAAGGCCGCCGTCAGCAACCTCGGCTTCTTCGCGCCGCGGATCCACGGCACCGAGGTCACCGGGATCGAGGTGGACTCCGAGCTCGTGGCCACCTGGGACGGACAAGCCGACCAGCTCGTGCTCGAGGTCCCGAGAGTGGAGGTGGGCGGCGATCTCACCTTGCGCCTGTCCGCGACGGTCGACCGCGTGCTCGCCACCTTCGCGCCCCGGCTCTTGGGGCTGGAGACCGGCCGGAAGCTGAAGTTCTCGGCGAAGCTGGACGTCCCCCGGCAAGACTGCGGTGGGCTCATCTCGGCCATCCCGCCGTCGATGGTCCCGCGCCTCGAGGGCCTCGTGCTCTCGGGCACCGCAGAGGGCCACGTCCACACCTCCGTGGACCTCGAGGCGCCCCGCACGTACGAGCAAGACATCGACTTCGACATGCAGAGCTGCCGCCCCGTGGAGTGGGGCGAGGCGGACGTGAGGAAGCTGAATGGCGAGTTCGTCCAGGAGGTGGTGGAGAAGGGCGTCCCGATCGGGGTGACCGTGGGGCCCGGCACCTGGCACTACCGCTCGCTCGACCGCATCCCGAAGTTCGTCCAGCTCGGGGCCTTGTGGACGGAGGACCACAGCTTCTACCAGCACAAGGGCTTCCGGCCGCCGCTCATCAGGCGCGCCGTGATCATGAACCTCGAGGGTGGGCGCTACGTCTACGGCGGCTCCACCATCACCCAGCAGCTGGTGAAGAACCTCGTCCTCTCGCGCGAGAAGACGCTCACCCGGAAGCTCGAGGAGGCCGTGTTCGTGTGGCTCATGGAGCGCACGCTCACGAAGGACCGGATCCTCGAGCTGTACCTCAACTGCATCGAGTACGGCCCCTCGATCTACGGGATCGAGAACGCCGCGCGGGCCTACTTCGGGCGGCACGTGGAGGAGGTGGACGCGCTCGACGCGGCCTTCCTCATGGGCCTGAAGCCGTACCCCTGGGCGGGCTGGGATCAGCTCGAGCGTGGCTACGTGAAGCCGTGGTGGCACAAGCGGCTCTCGAAGATCGTGAACGGCATGGCCCGGCAGGGGTGGATCACGGAGGAGCAGCGCGCGGCGGCGGAGGCCACCGGGTGGGAGCCTCAGTTCATCACCTCGCCCCAGCGCCCGCGTCGCGAGCCAGCCGCCGACGACGGGGCGCTGCCCACCATGCCGGGAGACGCAGACGACGACCCAGTCCCGGGCCCTGCGCCGCTCTGAGCGCTTGCGGTAGCGCTGAGCGCTGCGGTCGCACTTAGCAGCCTGCGGTAGCCGGAGCCCCCCGCGGGGCCGTCAGCCCGAGCTTCGACCCAACGCAGTATTGCAGCGGGCCTCGGCGGCTTCGACGGCCGCCGACCGCGGCGCTCGCTTCAAGTAAGCCAACGCCTCGTCGAACTCCCCGAGCTCGGTGGTGGAGAGGCCGAGCAGCGTCCACATCTCGGCCGTTTGCGCCTTCGAGAGGAGCGTCATCGACTTCACCTGGTGCCCGAGCCGCGCGGCCTCACGGACGTTGCCGGTGCCGAGCGCGTCGTTACCGGCCTTCAGCAGCTCGTCGGCATAGTGGTTGTGGCTGCGCGTGGAGCCCGCGGTGGTCTCGCCCGAGAAGCCCCTGACGTTCGCGACCCCGGCCATGATCATCATGAGGCCGAAGATGTGCATGTCGGAGCTGAACGACCACCACGCCAGGAGGCCCGCGCCGGCGATGCCGATGCCGTGCAGGATCCGGGACGCAGTGGCTTTGTTCCGCATCCACCGGTGGAGCCCCAGCCGCAGGAGGTGGCCTCCGTCCAGGGGAAACACCGGCGCCAGATTCAAGATACTGAGGAAGATGTTGAGCGAGTAGCCCCAGCGAAGACCGTGTTCGATCAGCGGGTTCTGCAACAGGAACACGATGTTGCTCTCCGCGATCCACTGGTAGCTGCTCCAGAGCACCCCGCCGAACATCAGGCCGAAGAGCGGCCCCATGGCCACCACCAGCGCCTCCTCTCGGGTCTCGAGGTTCTCGACCGGGCCGGTGGCGCCGCCGAAGCCGTGGACGACGATGTAGGGGTGCCGCTTGTAGTGCCGGAGCATCAGCGCGTGTCCCAGCTCGTGGACGAGGATCGCGGTAAAGAACACCAGCACGAACATGGCCACGAATGCCCAGCCGTACTGCGCGAGGCCCGTAGCGCTGAACCCGAGCATCAGGAGCAGCGTCAGGTCGACTGACACCGGGATGCCAGCCAACGTCATGATTCGGAACACGAGACCTCCGGGGGAGCGAGCGGCAAGGGAAGCGTACGGCTCCGCCTTTGGCAAGGCTCAGGGGGCGTCGTTCGCGTCGGGCGTCTGGATCACCACGGGGATCTTGGCCACCCGAGCGCCACCCCGGCTGAGCACCAGCACCGAGCGACCGAGGCCCACGCTGGCCGAGCGCGGGGTCTCTCCACGCGGCACCCCGTTCACCACCAGCTCCGCCCACGGCGACGCGGCCACGTGAACCTGGGCGCCGTTGCGTCGGACGGTGACGCGCACACGCGCCGAGCCGCCGGGGATCGGCACCTCGGCGCTCCACGAGGTCCCGAGCGGCACGACACGCCTCTCCCGGCCCACCCGGACCACGCGCTCGCCCGCGTCCTCCCGGGGAGGCGCGACCGGCGCCACGACGGGGGGCGGCGCAGCGTCGTGTGGTCGACGTTCGGCCCGAGGCTCCTCGTCCTCGGCCTCCCGCAGCTCGACTGGCGTCGGCTGTGTCGGCTGGGTCGGCTGGGTCGGTTGGGTCGGTTGGGTCGGCGGCAGAGGCGGGGGCGTCGACGCGACGGCGTCGGGCTCCGGCGCTGTGGGAGGCTCGGGCGCGGGCGTGACCAGCGCGGGCGTGGCGGGCTCGGAAGCAGACGAAACGGCGATCTCCCCGGAGGGCGCCGGGGCAGGCGGCTGGCCAGAGAACCACGGCCACGTGAGCGCGGTGGCCAAGGCCACGGCGGCGGCCGCGAGGAGCAGCGCGCCGAGTGTCCTGCGCCTGCCGCTGGGCGGCGGTGGGGCAGGGGGCTCCGGGAGCGTGGCGATTATCGTCTCGGCCGTCCCAAGCGACGGGCTCGCGGGTGCCGCTAACGTGGCCGCGGTGGGCAGCGCCAGGTGGCTCGCGACCACCGTGGGCTGGGGCAACGCGGGCGAGTCGCTCGCCCGCCGCCGGGCCACCACGGTGCCGTCGGCGCGGAGCTCCACCACGACGCGGCGCTGATCGGCGAATGGGGCCACGTAGCTCGCCAGCGCGTGGCTCCCGAGCTCGAGCCCGGCCTCGCGAGCAACGCGCAGCAGCGCGTCGGCCACCTCGGCCGGCTGGGCCGGGCGGTCGTCCGGAGACAGCGCGAGGCATCGCATCACGCACGCCGCTGCGGACGCCGGCACCGAGTCGGGCGGCGGGCGTAAGTCTCCTCGCATCACCCGGGCGACCAGCTGTCCCACCGACAGATCGGGGGGGTGCAGACGCTCGCCCGCGAGCAGCTCATAGACCACCGCCCCAACGGCGTAGATGTCGGCGCCGATCGAGATCGCTCCGCCCGTCATCTGCTCTGGCGCCATGTAGGCCAGCTTCCCCTTCAGCATCCCGGACGTGGACCCGCTGTCGAGGGCCAGCGTCTTGGCAAGCCCGAAGTCCGTGAGCTTGGTCTCGCCCTGCAGCGAGACGAGGATGTTCTGCGGGCTGACGTCCCGGTGGATGATCCGCAGGGGCTCGCCACGCGCGTCCCGGCCGTTCCACGCGTATTCGAGCGCGCGCGCGCACTCGACACCGATATGGAGCGCGAGGCCGAGCGGCATGGGGCGCCCGCTGCTGCGCCCCAGCTCCGTGAGCGTGCGCAAGTCGAAGCCGTCCACCAGCTCCATGGCGATGTAGGCCTCTCCATCGATCCGCCCGAAGTCGTAGATCTGAACGACGTTCGGGTGATGGAGTCGGGCCGCCAGCCGGGCCTCGGCCTCGAACATCGCGACGAAGGCCGGGTCGTCGGCGAGGTGCGGCAGGATCTTCTTCACCGCCAGGACCCGCTCGAAGCCCGCTTCTCGGCGCAGGCTGGCCACGTAGATCGCGCCCATCCCGCCGCTGGCGACGCGGTCTAGGAGCGTGTACGGGCCAAAGGTAGACACGGCCCGAGTGTACCCTCGTCGCTCGGCATCGGTAGTTCCGCGACGGGGACGAATCGGGGGCGCGTGCTTGTTTGACCGGTCACGGCCTCGGTGCTACGGCACCCCATCAGGTGGTCCGGAGGTTTATGCGACTCGTCTTGTTCCTCGTTTCTTGCGCCAGCGTGGCCTTCGCCGAGACGCCGTTCACCGTCGAAGCCAAGGTCCCGGTGGGAGTGCTCACCGCGAAGTCCACCGTGATCGGGCTCGACCTCGATGAGCGGGGGAGCGTGCTCAAGACCACCCTGTCGGGCTTCGCGCTCGCGAAGGGCAAGTGGAAGAAGGCGAAGGCGCCCTTCAAGCCCCTAGAGGTCGACAGCGCCGCGCTCGAGGACGCAGTCCCCAAGCAAGAGCGCGCTCGAGAGGCCTTCGCGGCCGGAGTCGAGCGCCTCGGCGCCACGGAGGCCGAGCCCCTATCAGGAAACCTGACTGGCCGGTTCCGCGTGCTGGCGTGGGGGCTGGTGGTCTACATGGAGAATGACCAGGTCTTGGCGCGCGTCGGAGACGCCACGGACATCAAGACGCTGCCAATCGTGAAGGACTTCGGGAAGCTCTTCGGGAAGTGCGCCGGCACGCGCGAGACCACGATCCTCCACGTCGTCGCCTTCGAAGCCTGGAAGGCAGTGTCCGTCACGGTCGAGTCCACGTGCGCCCCCCCCGAAGGCGACGCGCAGCCGGCCACGCGGACACGCCGCCTCGTGATCCAGGACGTGAGCGCTGTGGTTCCTTAGGGCTCAGAGCCCTCGAGACGTCGCCTGATCGCGCTCAGCGCCTCGGCTCGGGTCTGGGCCAGGAGCACCTCTTGGCGGAGCGCGGGCCCCAGCTCCTCCGGCAAGGAGCCGGCGTAGAGCTTCATCAGCTGCTTGAGCTTCCCGAGCACGCGCTCGGGGGAGCCCCGCTCGAGGCGATCGAGCTCCTCGACATACCGAAAGAGCAGGCGCCCGCGCTGCGCGCGCGAGACAGGCGCTGGCGTGCGGCCCAGCATGGCCGCTCCAAGGCGGTCGAAGCACCAGGGGTCTGCGAGGGCGCCGCGGCCGATCATGATCCCGGCGCAGCCCGTCTCCGCCACCATGGCCTCGGCCGTGGCCACGTCGAGCACGTCGCCGTTGCCCAGGACCGGGATCCGCACCGCCGCCACCGTCTCGGCCACCTTGGTCACGTCGCGGGTGCCCCCGTACCCATCGGCGCGGGTGCGCCAGTGGACGGTGAGCGCGTCCACGCCCTCGGCCTCGAAGCACCGCGCCAGCTCCGGCGCGTTGCGTTCGTCGGGACCGAAGCCCGACCGCATCTTCACGGTGAGCGGGACGCGGATCGCGGCGCGGACGGCCCGGACCACGGCCAGCGCCAGCTCCGGCTCGCGCATGAGCGCTGAGCCCCCCGAGTGGCAGACCACCTTCTTCGCGGGGCAGCCCATGTGGAGGTCGATGCTCGAGGCCCCGGTGGCCTCGAGGAGGCGCGCGGCCTCCGCCATGAGGTCGGGGTCTCGGCCGTAGACCTGCAGGGCGATCGGGCGCTCGTCCGGGTCGATCGCCGCGAGCTCCCACACGCGGCGGTCGCCGCGAGCGATCCCCTTTGACGCGAGGAACTCGCTATAGACGAGGCCCGGCTGAACGCCGCCCACATCTGACAGCGCGCCGCGCAGGGTTCGGCGGAACGCCAGGTCGGTGACCCCCTCCATGGGGGCCAGGGCGACCGCTGGGGTGATCTCGAGATCGCGGACTCGGTAGCTCGCAGGCAACATCGGGCGGGGTGCTACCAGTCCGCGCCCGAGAGCTCAAGGCGGAGTCCACCGAGCACGGTGACGTCCACGAAGCGGTCGTCGTCGAAGGCGCTGAGCACCTGCGAGACCGTCGGCGTGATGCTCTGGATCCGAAATCGCGAGAGGCGCACGTCAGAGCGCGCTGCCACGCCGACGGCCAGGTAACGCGTGACGTAGAACCACAGCGCGGCCTCGCCCACGATCCGCTCGCTCGAGCGGACCTCGTGGCTGCGGTACACGATGCGACTCCCATCGCTCTGCGGCGCCTCCACCTCCGGGTGGACCACGAAGGCATACCGCGCCGCGAGGTCCAGGCGGACTCGCAGCGCCGACCCTGCGCTGTCGATCCGGGTGGAGAGCTCCCCGAAGTTCTCGATCGCGTGTCCCCCCCACGTCGACACCACGCGTTCGCGGCCCCCACCGAAGCTCACCTGACCTCTGCGTACGTCTGCCGTGAAGACCGCGCCGCCCGTTCCGGTGCCCGGCGCGCCCGACGTGTCACCCGCCCAGCCCGCCCAGAACCGCCCGGTCCAGCGCCCGCCGAGCCCCACGTGCGCCTCGACCAACGCTTGCACGCCCTCCGTGTCCGTTCGGCCCAGCGCCGGGTCGAGCGCGTCTGGCCGGGTCGCGTGAAGGGACGATCTGAGACCCACGGCCTCGTGAAGGCCGAAGCGCCACGCAGCCGACAGCGCCCCGACGTGCTCCAGGCTCGAGGTGTCGCCCCACGGGGTGGCCGGCGCGTCAATCCACGCAGCGGTGAGCGCATACGACGCGGTCGCCAGCCAGGAGGGCCCAGCCGTTCGCAGCCGCGCCACGAGGCCACCCTCCCCACGGACCTCCTCCGGCGGGGCGCCCGGATCCACGGGGTGCCCGCGCCGCGCCCAGCCGCTGAGCTCGACGTCCAGCCAAGGGGCCCCCGCGGCGAGCACCGCTCGCCCTCGAGCCGCTGCGCGCTCCGCCGCTGGGGCCAGCGTCTCCGGGAGGCTGGTCTCGACCCGCGCGGCGCCATCCACGAGCACCGTGAACGTGGCGCGGCGGACCTCGGCGACGACCCAAGGGGCGACGCTCAGGAGCGCCGCGTCACCCTCCTGGGCGCGGCTCGGGTCGTTGCCCCAGCCCCCGAGGACGTCGGCGCCGAGTCCAACTCGTGTCACCGGGGGGGACGCCAGGCTGAGGAGGGCCAGGAGGAGCGGCATTGGAGCTCAGAGGCAAAGTTGTCTCGGTGGATGTCGCGTGGCACCTTGCCGCGCATGCGCGCTGGCCGCAATCCACGGGCAAATGACGACCCGCCCGGGTCGCTGGCGCACCGCCCTCGCGTCTTCTTCGATCTCACCCCGCTCGCGACCTCGTCGAGGTACCGCGGGATCGGCACCTACGCGCTCGATCTGGGCGGGGCGCTGGCGGCCAACCCGCCGGACGACCTGGAGCTCCTGTTCGTGGTGGGCAGTCGGGGCCGCTACGCCGTGATGCGCCCGCACGAGTTCGATCGGGCGGCCGTGGTGGCTGCATGCGGCGGCGAGCGCGTCACGCACTACCAGCAGTACTACCTGGAGAAGCGGCTGTTCATGCCCCGGTTCCTGGCGCGTGAGGGCGCGGCGCTCCACCACGCCCCCGACCCCAAGGGGACCGCGCGCGGCCCCTACAAGAGCGTGGTCACGGCCCACGATCTCATCCCCACCTTGCTCGGACCGCCCTACCGGGTCACGCCACGGTTCTACAGCGCGGCGATCGACCGCTTCCGGTACGCCCGGCACGACGGGGTCATCGCGATCTCCGCCTGGACAGCGCGCGACGTGCACGCGGTGGCGGGGGTGCCTCACGAGCGCATGACGGTGGTCCACCACGGTGTGGCGGCCGAGCGCTTCGCCGGCCCGCCGCCCGAGGGCCATCGACCATACTTCTTCTACGTAGGGGGCTTCGATGTCCGCAAGCAGGTGCCCTGGCTCATCGAGGTCTTCGGGCGGGTTGCCGCGGAGCTCCCGGAGGACCTGCTCATCGCCGGGAAGCCGTCGCCCCGGGACGCCGAGGGGCTGGAGGCCGCCGCGCGGCGGGCTGGGGTCGCGGACCGGGTCCGCGTGCTCGGCTACGTGCCCGACGACGGACCTCAACGACCCGACGGGACACCGGGGGGCCTCATCGGGCTGTACCGCGGCGCCACCGCGCACGTCCTCCCCACGCTGTACGAGGGATTCGGGATGACGGTGCTCGAGGCGATGGCGGCGGGTTGTCCTGTTCTCTCGATAGCCGCGAGCTGCATCCCGGAGATCGCCGGAGACGCCGCGATCCTGACGCAGCCGGGCGACGCGGAGGGCACGGCCAACGCGCTGCGCCGTTTGTCGTCCGATGGCGGCTTTCGAGCGGACTACGTGGCGCGGGGTCGCGAGCGTGCGGCCCAGTTCACCTGGGCCCGCGCGGGTCTCGAGACCCTCGCTGCCTACCGGCGGGTGCTCGCATGACGCTCGCGGTGCTCGTCGCGGCGCTCATCGAGTCTGCCCCTCCGACGGGCCTCTCGGCGCGCGTCGCGTACGTGCAGGACCTGGACTCGGGCGAGGTGCTCTACCGGCGCGGGGGGACCAGCCGGCACGCGATCGCGTCGATATCGAAGCTGATGGCCATGCGAGTCGTCCTGGCGCGCGCCCCGGATCTCGACGCGACCACCGAGATGCTGGCGTCGGACCGCGAGAACACCCGCGGCGGGTCGCGGTCGAGGCTCCTTCTCGGGCGGCACTACACCAACCGCGACCTCCTCCACGCGGCGCTGCTCGGCAGCGACAACCGCGCTGTCCTGGCGCTAGGCCGGGCCGTTGGCCTCTCTCGCGCGGCGTTCACCGAGGCGATGAACGCCGAGGCCGCCGCGCTGGGACTGAAGCTCCACTTCGGCGACCCGACCGGGATCGACCACGCCAACGCCGGTACGCCCGAGGCCGTGGTGGGTCTCTTGAAGGCCGCCGCGGACGTGCCGCTGCTGGCCGCGATCGCCAGAAAGCCCACGTACACCACGACGTCGCGCGGACCAGGCGTCCGCCGGATCACGTACGTGAACACCGATGCCTTCGCGCACGGGGACCGGTGGGACGTGATCGTGGGCAAGACCGGGTTCAACTCGGCCGCGGGGTGGTCGGTCGCCGTCGCGGTCAAGCTGGACGGACGCCGCGTCGGGGTGGTGATCCTGGGCTCGCGGAGCAAGGTCTCGCGCTTCGGCGACGCGCGCCGGGTGTTGGCGCAGGTGGCGCGCAGGGGCGGCCAGCCGTAGCGGCGAGACGCCCGCGGACCTCAGCCGAGGTAGTCGCGAGACAAAGAGACGTATCGCGCGGCGTGCTCCGCTACATGTGCCCGCTCCGCTGGAGTGAGGTCCCGCTTCGGACGGGCGGGCGAGCCGAACGCCAGGGTGTGCGGCGGGATCACGGTTCCGGGCGTGACCAGGGAGCCGGCGCCGATCAAGGCCCCTTCTCCGATCTCCGCGTTGTCCAGCACGATGGAGCCGATCCCCACAAGGGCGCCGCGTCGGATCGCGCAGCCGTGGAGCGTGACCGAATGGCCGATGGTGACGTCGTCCTCGAGGATGGTTGGCCAGGTGTCCGTGGTGACGTGGATGACGCTTCGGTCCTGCACGTTTACCCGCGCGCCGATCTCGATCCAATGCACGTCGCCTCGGATGATGGTGCCGAACCAGACGCTCGACTCCGCGCCGATGCGGACCCGGCCGATGACGCGCGCGTCGTCAGCGATGAAGGCCGTCGGGTGGACGTCTGGGAGATGGCCGCGGTAGGGGGAGAGCTTGCCCATGGCGCGACCCTATGGCGCCGCCCGCCGGCTGACAAGCCTCTGCCGCCCCTCGCGCGGCAGGCGCTGGAGGGGCTAGATGCCGATGAATGCGTGCCTCCTTCCACCAGACGGCAAGCCCGGTTAGAGTCCTCGCCCATGGAAGCTCCTCGTTCGCACGCTGGGACGTGGCATCGCGCGGTCGCGGCAGGCACCTTGTCCGCGTACCTCGCCACGGCCCTCATCGCTCCGGTCGCCCTGGCCGATTCGCCGAAGAAGTTCCGCGTGGCCGTGATCGACGTCGGTGGCAACACCGAACCCGACGCGACCGACATCCACTACTTCGTGCAGAAGGGGCTCCGGACTAAGCCCGGTCAGCTCGAAGGGTCGGCGATCGACACCGTGCTGAACGCCGGGGCCGAGGCGAACGACCTGCAGAACGTCGCCTTCGGCATGGAGTCACTCCAGACGGGGCGCTTGGCATTCAAGACGCAGAAGTGCGACGAGGCCCTGGACCCGCTCTCGCAGGCCGTCACCTACTTCGAACAGAGCTTCGCCTTCCTGGACGAGCCCGAGCCGTACCTCGAGGCCCTGGTGCTCTCGGGGGTTTGTCTGTTTCGGCGCGGTCAGCGCGACGACGCCATTCAGACCTTGGCCAAGGCCTACGTGGTTCAGCCCGACCTCGACGGGTCGGCTTATCCTGACGCCGCGTCGGTGTTCAGCGCCGCGGACCAGCAGGTCAGGGACCGCGACCTGTCCTCGATCGCGGTCACCACGCAGCCGGAGGCGCTGCGCGTCTTCGTCGACGGCCGGTACCGCGGCGTGTCGCCCGCGGTGAGGCCGGGGCTGCGGCGTGGCCTCCACCACGTCCACGTGGAGCGGCAGGGCCTCGCGCGCAAAGGGCAGGTGGTCGACACCAGCAGCGGGGACGCCGATGTCACCGTGTCGCTCACCCCCGAGCCTGCGCGGCGGCGCGGCATCCTCGAGGGGCTCCTCCCGGGACTCCAGCAGGAGTCCACCGCCGAGGAGGCGCCCAGGGACGGCGCGCTCGTGCGCCTCAAGAGCGCCTTGCTCGTGGACTACGCGATCCTGTTGCGCGCCAGCGGGCCCAGCGCCAGGAAGCGCGTCGAGCTCACGCTCCACGACCTCACCACCGGGCGCCGGGTCAACCGCGTCGAGGGCACGGTCAACTGGGCCGAGCGCGATCGGGCGGCAAAAGACGGCGTCCTCGAGCTGGCCCAGAAGCTGGTCGACGTCCCGCTCGAGCAGGCCGTGGCGGTCGTGGCGCCCACGGAGCCCACCACGCCCGACTCGCCGCCCGCCGGCGCGGGTACGCCGTACTACAAGACCTGGTGGTTCTGGACCCTCATCGGCGCGGGCGTGGCTGGCGCGGCGGTGGGGATCACCTTCGCGGTCTTGCCGAAGGACGAGGCGCCCGTCGGGATCCCCGCTGACGGCAACGGCGCCATCCTGCTCCGCTTCTGAGCTCCGCGATGCGCGACCCCGCGATCCGGGTGATGTTGCTGCCGAAAGACACCAACGCCCACGGCACCATCTTCGGCGGCGTGCTGCTCTCTCAGATCGACCTCGCAGGAGCCGTCGAGGCGCGCAAGCACACCCGCCATCGCGTGGTGACCGTGGCGATGGATCGGGTGGACTTCCACAAGCCGGCGTTCGTGGGAGACGTGGTCAGCTTCTACACGTCGGTCGTGCGCGCCGGAAACACCTCGATACGTATACGAGTCACCGTGGAGGCCACGCGAGACAGCGATCCTGACCTGACGGTGCTAATCACGGAGGCCGAGGTCACCTACGTCGCGGTGGACCACGACGGGCGGAAGCAGTCGCTGGTGTGAGGGCCTACTTGATGCCCGTGACCCGGTAAGGCGTGACCGGCTCGGCGAAGCCCTTGAGCTGGGTGGCCTCGCCCATCTGGGTCTCGACCTTGTCCTTCACCTCTTCGTAGGTGTACCCGCTGATGAGCACCTCTCCCCCGGCGGCCTTCCCGCAGAGTCGGCTGGCGAGGTTTACCGTGGGACCGATGACCGTGTAGTTCATGGTCTTACTGGAGCCCATGTACCCGGCGACCACCGTGCCGGTGTCGATCCCGATCCCTACGTACAAGGGCTCCTTCCCGTCGGCCTTTCGGAAGACGTTGTAGTCGGCCACCGCCTGCTGCATGCGCAGCGCGGCCGCGACGGCCTTGTACGGCGCGTCCCCGATGTCGACCGGGCTTCCGAACACCGCCATGAGCCCGTCGCCCATGTACTTGTCGAGGGTGCCCTCGAACTCGAAGATCACCTCGACCATCAGCTCGAAGTACTCGTTGAGCATGATGACGATCTCTTCTGGCGCCAGGCGCTCCGACATGTCGGTGAAGCCCCGGAGGTCCGAGAAGAGCACGGTGGAGGGCCGCGAGATGCCGCCCTTGGCGAGCTCCACGCGGCTCTTGACGATCTCGTCCACCACCTGCGGCGGGAGGAGGCGCGAGAACTTCTCCCGGAGGCGGATATCCTCCTCCCGTTGGCGCATGAGGACGCTGTTCTCGATGGCCAGGGCCGCCTGGTTCGCGAGGCCCTCCACGATCTCGAGGTCGCGCTGCGTGAAGGCGTTCGTGGTGACCAGCGAGTCCAGGTAGATCACGCCGAAGACGCGGTCCCGGTTGACCAGGGGCACGCTCATCGAGGACCGAATTCCCTGGAGGATCACGCTCTGGGCGTGATCGAAGCGGGCATCCCCGAGGAGGTCAGACGACACGACGCCCTGCCGGTTCTTCACCACCTCTTGGATCACGGTGTCGCTGATCCGGATCTCCGAGGAGTCACCTTCGCGACGACTCTTCACCGCGCGGAGCTCCAGCTTCTCGCTCGTGGGGTCTTTCAGGAGCACCGCGCCGCGGTCGCAGTCGAGGTTCTCGAAGAGGCTGGAGAGGATGATGTCGACGAGGCGCTCGAGGTTGTGCTCGAGCGCGATGTCGCGCTGGAGCTTGTAGGCCATCCGCAGCTTCTCGTAGTCGCGGCGGAGCTCGGTGGGGTCGTTGATGAGGTGGGCAGGGCGGAAGTCTTGCTCGCCCGTGTACGAGAGGCTGGCCGAGATCGCGCTCTTCAGGATCTCGTTGTCGATCGTGAGGCGCCCACCGGGGGAGTTCTCCGTCTCTCGGAAGATGAGGGTGGTGCCCCCAATGGTGATCTCGTCCCCCTCCGAGAGCCGATGCTCCGCGGTGACCGGCTTCCCATTGATGAAGGTGCCGTTCCGGCTGCCGAGATCCCGTATGTGGTGGTGGCCGTTCGACTTCGCGATGACGGCGTGCTCCTTCGAGCACAGGCGATCGAGCAGCTGCACGTCCTGGGTGGAGTTTCGCCCGACGCTGGTCGACTCGCCGAGCGTGTACTCCCGCGACAGTTTTCCTTCGATCATGACGACGAGGCGAGCCATCGGCGAAAGGCTACCGTGCTGCGGTTCGCGTGTCACGCCTTCCGCGTGGCCTTCCGCGTGGTATGGTGGCCGCCCATGCCACGCGGAAACGACGCTCCCGAGGGCGACCTCTTCTTCTCGCTCACGCCCGAGCTGGTGCTCGACGCGGTCGAGCGCGCCGGCCTCCGCACGGAGCCCGTCTGCGCGGCGCTCAACTCGTTCGAGAACCGCGTCTACGAGGTCACGCTAGACCGGTACGACGACGCCTCTCAGCGGCTCGGGTCCGCGGTGGTCGCCAAGTTCTACCGCCCCGGTCGCTGGTCCAAAGCGCAGCTCCTCGAAGAGCAGGAGTTCATCGCGGACTGCGCGGCGGCGGAGCTCCCGGTGTGCCGCGTGTTGCCGTTTCCCAACGGCGAGACGCTGGCCATGCTGGAAGACCCCGGCGGCGGCCCGCCGATTTACTATTGCATCTTCGAGCGCAAGCGCGGGCGTGCGCCGGACGAGCTGTCCGACGAGCTCGTGGAGCGCCTCGGCATGCTGGTGGGGCGCCTCCACAACGTGGGCGCGGCGAAGCAGGCGCGCACTCGCGTTCGCCTCGACGGCGATACCCTCATCCGGAAGAACGTCCGGTGGCTCATCGAGAGTGGGCGCCTCCCCGAGGAGGTCCGAGAGCGCTACGAGGCAGCGGCGCTCGGCCTCGCCGACGTGCTCGACACGCGGCTCCAGGGCGTGGCCGTGCAGCGAGTCCACGGCGACCTCCACCTCGGCAACCTGGTCCTTCGGCCCTCGGGCACCGATGGGGTCTTCTCCCCGCTGCACGTCCTCGACTTCGACGACTTCGCCATCGGGCCGCCGGTTCAGGACCTCTGGCTCATCGTGAACGGGCGCGACCGCACGGCGCTCCGGCAACGCGAGATCTTCATCGAGGCGTACGAGCAGCTGCGCGCGTTCGACCGCAGGACGCTGTCGCTCATCGAGCCGCTCCGTGGCGCCCGGTGGGTGCACTACGCCGCTTGGCTGGCGCGTCGGTGGCACGACCCCGTGTTCCCCATTACGTGGCCGCACGTCGGCGGGCTCGACTACTGGCTCACGGAGACGCGTGATCTCGAGGAGCAGCTCCGTACCATCGAGTATGAGACCCACGGCGCGCCTCCCGACGAGACCGCCGACCTCTCCAACAAGGACTTCTTCTGGGACTGGGACGACAAGTGAGCCCCTTCGGAGATGAACGAATGAAGTCGTCAGCTCGCCTCGCACGGACAGGGACGCAGTGGATGTCTGTGGCCGTCGCGGCCCTCGTGGGCGCCGCCTGCAAGCAAGCGTCCGACCCCGCGGCGCCCGCTGGTGCGGCTC
>SXOO01000188.1 GCA_005776725.1 Pseudomonadota bacterium
GCCTACCCCGAGCGCGCCGCCCGCGGCACCGCTCTTGTAGCCCTTCCGTTGGGCCATGGGGGTGCGCGAGAAGAGGTCTCGGATCGGGTCGAAGGTGCCCGTGTAGGTGGCGGGGTTGGACCTGGGGGTGCGACCGATCGGATCCTGGTCGACCTCGATCACCCGGGCGACGTGCTCGAGGCCAGTGACCCGGTCGTGCTCTCCCGGCACCACACCGCGGCGCCCCACGTGCACCTCGGCGGCGCGCAACAAGATGTCGTTGACCAGGGTGGACTTGCCCGACCCCGAGACCCCCGTGACGCAGACCAGCCCACCGAGGGGCACGGTGACGTCGACATTGCGCAGGTTGTTCTGCCGCGCCCCAGTGACGCGGAGGCCGCGGTCGGGTGTGAGCGCGCGCCGGGTCTTGGGCACCTCGACCTGTCGCCGACCCGACAGATAGAGCGCGGTGACCGAGGTGGGGTGCGCCGCCACCTCCTCGACCGTGCCCTGGGCGACGATGCGGCCGCCATGGACCCCGGGACCCGGGCCCACGTCGACGAGGTGGTCGGCGGAGCGGATCATCTCCTCGTCGTGCTCCACGACCAGCCCGGTGTTCCCAATATCCGCCAGGTGGCGCAGCGTGTTGATGAGCCGGGTGTTGTCGCGTGAGTGCAGCCCGATCGTGGGCTCGTCCAGCACGTAGGTGGCCCCGACGATGCCGGAGCCGACTTGGGAGGCGAGGCGGATGCGTTGCGCCTCTCCACCCGACAGGGTGTAGGTCTTGCGGTCCAGCGAGAGGTACTCGAGGCCGACGCTTGCGAGGAAGCCGAGGCGGGCTCGCACCTCCTTGACGATGGGGCGCGAGATCGTGGCCTGCTCCGGCGTGAGCACCAGCGAGTCGATCATCGCGAGCGCCGTCTCGATGTCGAGGCGCGTGAAGTCCGCGATGTTCAGACGCTGCGGGTCGGTGGGGAGACCGGCGAGCTGCCTGCGGGCGGCCGTTGAGGCGGGGAGGGCCGTGCGCAGCGGCAGAAAGACCGAGAGGGCCTTCACCCCGAGGCGCGCGCCGTGACAGCTGCCGCAGGTGCGCGCCGCCATGAACTGCGGGAGAAACTCCTTGGTCCACTCGGACTCGGTGCGCTTCCACCAGTCGTCGAGCCATGGGATCACGCCCATCCACTCGGGGGTGGAGCTGACCCGGACCCCGCGGCGCGGCGCCGCTGACTCCTCGCCTGACACGGACACGGTGCCGTAGAGGAGGATGCGTCGGACCGTGGGGCTGAGCGCACCGACCGGGGTGTCGGTGTCGACATCGAAGGCGCGGCAGAAGCGCCGGATGAGCGAGCCGGCGAAGACGCCGGCCGGGCCGCTGCCCTTCCAAGGCGCGATCCCTCCTTCGCCGATGGCGACGCTGTCGTCGGGGAGGACCAGGTCTTCCGAGAACTCGTAGAGCTCCCCCAGCCCCTGGCAGGTCTCGCAGGCCCCGCTCTGCGAGTTGAAGCTGAACAGGCGGGGCTCGAGCTCGTCGAGCGACGCGTCAGGATGCAGGGCGCAGGCGTAGTGCTCCGAGTACACGGTGTCGAGCCACTCGGCCCCCTGTGCCCCGGGGCTCTCGAAGGAGATCACGACCACGCCGCCTCCCACGCGGAGCCCGGTCTCTACCGCCTCCGTCAAGCGGGAGCGGCTGGTGGCGTCGTCGGCGCGGATCACGAGGCGGTCGACCACGGCCTCCACGTCGTGCTTCTCGTAGCGGCCCAGCTCGAGGGGGTTATCTCCGCCGCGCGCGAGCACCTCGGCGATGTCGACCACCTTCCCGTTGACCCGGGCCCGCGCGAAGCCCTGGGCAGCCAGCGCCTCGAGCGCGTCGCGGTGGTGGCCCTTTCGCTGCCGGACCACCGGCGCGAGCACCACGAGCCGGCTCTGCGGCGCTGCCCCGTTGGCGCTGGCCTCGCTGAGCTGCCGCGAGATGGCGTCGTGGATCTTCTGCGGGTCTGCCTTGTGGATCGGCTGATCACAGCGCTCCCGGACCGCGCCGTCGGGGCCGACCACGGTGGGGTGCCAGCACCGCGGCGTACCCGCCCGCGCGAACAGGAGGCGAAGGTAGTCGTAGATCTCGGTGGTGGTGGCCACCGTGCTGCGGGGGTTCTTGGCTGCGGCGCGCTGCTCGATCGCGATGGTGGGTGTGAGCCCCTCGATCGACTCGACGTCGGGCTTCCGGAGCTGGTCGAGGAACTGCCTCGCATACGCCGACAGCGACTCCATGTACTTGCGCTGGCCCTCCGCGAAGATCGTGTCGAACGCAAGCGAGGACTTACCTGAGCCCGAGAGCCCGGTCATGACGGTGAGGACGTCTCGCGGGATGTCGATGTCGACGTTCTTGAGGTTGTGCTCCTTGGCGCCTCGGACCCGGATAGCCCGGATGGGCTCCCCGCGGTTGTTCCCGCGTTTGACGGCAGAGGGCGGGGCAGTGGCGGGGCGGCGCGGCATCTGGGGGGCTCCTTGGGACTGAACGCGCGTATAGATGCCGCGCGCAACGCAGATTGGCAAGCGCCGGCACGAGCGCGACACGACGAGCTGCCCCTATGCGCGGGGGCGAGCAAGCTCACAGCGGTGAGGAGGAGGGCGAGAGTGACGGGAGCGGCCGCGTGGGGCGACTCAGGGGCCTTCCCAGCGACGGGTGAGCTCGGCCTTGCTGGACTCCTTCCGGATCGCGCCGGCGCGGCTGTGCAGCTCTTCGAGCTCCGCGAGGAGGCGCCAGTACTTCTCCGTGAGCGTGGGCAGGTAACGCCGGCCGATGAACCAGGTTGGCGGACGATACTCTACGCTCACGTCGCCGGCCGGCAGCGTGGGGTATCCGAAGCGCTGCCGGAGCGCGTGCACGCTCTCGGCGATTCCGCTGACCGCAGCCCACAAGGCGGTGTTCGACGCGATGGTGGCGCGGTTCTCCACCGGGGGCAGGGTGGCCGGAAACCAGAGCGCCTCGTCCTCGAGCGACATCAGCACGCGGTCTCGGCCGCGCTCGCCCTCGGCGATGCACTCCGCCTTGAGCTCAGCGAGGCGCTCGTCCGACAGGCGGGCGGCGAACTCGGGGTTCTCCACGAAGCCGCGCTTGAGCTCACGCTCGACGAAGCGAGGCAGGTCTTCGGAGAGCAGCGCGCGGATGTCTGCGGCGACGTGGCGCACGCGATCACGAACGAGCTCGGCGTGCTGGGCGAGTTCCGGGAGAGAAGCGTTGTCCATTGATCACCTCAGGAGAAGGCGTTGGATCTGGCGCGTCGCAGGCGCGACGTCAAGCGGCCCCGGGGCCAAGATCAGGGCAGGCAGGCGTTGCTGCAGCCGTCCCCCAGAACGTCGGTGCCTGCGAGGCCCTCCGGGCAGGATGCGAGGACGTCGTAGCAGCCGTCGGCGTCGAGATCGACGAGGCGCGACGTCGACGGGAGCCCCCCGCACGCGATCGACGACTCGCAGACGGGCGCGCACCCGCCGGGGTTCACGCAACTACAAGACTCGGGGCAACCGTCGCTGTCGCCGTCGGTCGCGAAGGTGGACGGAGGGCAGCTGATCCCGCAGGTGCACGCAGTGACGCTCTCGAGGCTGCCATCGAGGCAGACACAGGTCTCCGCGCAGCCGTCTCCGTCGCGATCCTGCGGGCTTGCTCCGGAACTGCAGGAGAGTGCGGGGCAGCAGACCCCGACGCGGCGCACATCGGCGCCCTTCGCCGCCGCGGCGCAGGCGGTCGCGTAGGTCTGCTCGTCGCAGCCACACACGGGCACCCCGTGCGCCACGGCGCAGCCTGCCGGGCGGGCTACGCAGACGCCCTTGCCTGCGCAGGAGCCGTTCGTGCGCGCGCAAGAGAGCTGCTCGTGGGCGCAGTCGGCGCTCGAGAGGCAGGTCGTGGGGGCGCACGTCTCGGGGCACCCGTCGCGGTTCAGGTCGAAGGGCGTCTTGCCGCCGGCGCAAGTGAGGGTGGAGCACTGCACACAGACGTCCTTGCAGCCATCGTCGTCCTTGTCGAACGCGACCGTCCCCGTGGCGCATGACACGGGGTTGGCGCACGGAGCACAGGACTCGGCGCAGCCGCTACCGTCGTTGTCGACGGCGGTCGTGCCCGCAGCGCATACCGGCGCCTTGCACACGCACGCGTCCGCGCAGCCATCGAGGTTGGCGTCCGCGTAGGACTGCTCGGTCGTGCACGTGGGCTTGCCTGGACAGACGCAAAGATCCGCACAGCCGTCACCGTTCGAGTCCTTGGCGAGGCGTGATCCCGTGCACACGAGCGGCGGGCAGGCGCAGCTGTCGGGGCAGCCGTCGGTGTTGGTATCCGTGAGTTTCTTCGGCGCCGAGCATGCGAGCTTGGGGCAGAGACATGCGTCGGCGCAGACGTCTCCGTTGAGGTCCTGCGGCGTGCGCGGCGGCTTGCACTCCGGCGCGGGCGGACACGCGCACGTCTCCACACAGCCGTCGCCGTCCTTGTCGAACGCGAACTGGGTACCGGGACACTCCGGGGCCACCGGGCATGCGCAGCCGTCGGCGCAGCCGTCGCCCGTGGCATCGACCTCTACGAGCGGGGCCTTGCAGACGGGGCCGGCGCATGGGCACGTCTCGGCGCAGCCATCGGCGTCGGCGTCCAGCGGCTTCACGTCGCACTCGGGCACGGCGCAACAGGCGTCGAGGCATCCGTCGCCGTCCGAGTCGTAGGCGGTGGCGGCCCCCGTGCAGGCGGGCAGGGCAGGGCAGGCGGCCACGCAGGTGTCCGGGCAGCCGTCTGCGCCCGTGTCCACCGGCGTGTGGCCGGCCTTGCAGCTCGGCGCGACACACGGGCCGCAGGTGTCTGGGCAGCCACCGCCCGCGCTGTCTACCGGTACGAGCGGACCGGGGCAGTCCACCGGCTGACAGCACTTTGCCAGCGGAGCCGAGGCCACGCCGCTCTGGCGGCGCAGGCACTCCGAGGCATAGAGCGTCCCGTCGCAGCCGCAGGCTGGGGCGCCGAGCGACGGGCCGCAACCGGCGGGGAACGGGGCGCAGACGCCAGACGCTCCCGCGCAAGCGTCGCAGTATTGCCCGGCGGGGCATCCGGCCTCGCCGCCCACGCAGGTGCCTGGACACGGCGCGGGCGTGGCCCCAGCGGCCTGCGCGTGGCAGGCGCTCGCGTGCTGGACGCCGTCGCAGTCGCACACGGCGGCGCTCCCTGGGGGGCACGTCAGGGGACGGGTGAGGCAGACGCCGACCGCGGCTCCACAGCCCGCGAGCTGGCAGTATTGGTCGGGCGCACAGTCCGCGGTGTGGGTGCATGCACAGGGCCCCAGGCTGGCGAGGCCGACCCCCGCTTCTGCGCGTGCGCAGTCCGAGGGCCATGACCGCCCGTCGCAGCCGCAGACCATGCCTTCCTCGCAGGGCTCGGTGATCGAACGACACGCGCCGCCGCCGTCGCAGCGATCGCAGGCGGTCCCCGGAAGGCACTCGCCCGTAGCGCTGCAGCTCGGCGTGCAGGGACCCGGGAAAGCGACGCTCACCCCAGCGGCCGCGGCCGCGCACGCATCGGCCCAGGTGGCGCCGTCGCAGCCGCAGATCGGGTCGCCGGTGCCGTCGCACGCCGTTGGCACCGGGCGGCACGTCCCCGCGGCGGCGCCGCACTCGAGCCGCTCGCACCAGGCGGCGGGTCCGCAGTCGGCGTGCGTGGTGCACTCCTTGGCGACGCACTCGTCGGGACAGCCGGCGCCCGACTCCGGGACCGCGCCCGGCTCGCAGGCGAGATCGGGGCACGCGCACGCTCCGCCGTGCAACCGCGCGACGCCCGCCGCGCGACGCGCGCACGCCGAGGCGTAGGTGACGCCGTCACAGCCGCACTCGGGCTCCGCGGCGCACCCGTCAAGCGGCTGGCAGGTGCCGGACAAGGTGTCGCAGGCCGCCCCGTGGGGGTCGCAGGTGGAGCCCGCGGGGCAGGGGGCGCCGCCGGCGACGCAGGTGAGCCCGCAGGGGCCGGGGTGTGACACGGAGTCGCCGGCGCTGGCGGCGTCACAGGCCGAGGCGTACGTGGCGCCGTCGCAGCCGCAGACGGCGTCGTCGAGGGTGGGCGTGCAGCTCGTGGGCACGGGCTTACACACGCCGGCGCCTCCGCAGCCAGGCCGCGCGCAGAACGAGCCGGCAGGGCAGGCCTCGCCCGCGACGCAGTAGGTCTCGGCGCACGCGTCGGCGCAGCCGTTGCCGTCGAGGTCGATGGGCTTTGCGCCCGCGGTGCACTGGAGCGGCGGACAGGCTACGCACGCGTCGGCGCACCCAGAGCCGTCCAACGCCGCGGGCGCGCTCCCCGCGGGGCAAGACAGCGCGGGGCATCCGCAGGTCTCCGGTGGTGCGACCCCGACGCGAGCAGCCCGCCGCGCGCAGTCGTTCGTGTAGACCGCGCCGTCGCAGCCGCAGACGGGCGCGCCGCCGAGCGGGCAGACCGTGGGGACCGCCGTGCACGTGGTCGGGGCCCCGCAGCCCTCCGCCTCGCAGAAAGCGAGACCCGGGCACCCGGCCGGCGGGGGCGACGCGGCGCACGCGGGATCCGCGGTGGAGGGCGCCGCGGCGCACTGGGGCGAGCACGCGCACGGGCCCTCCGAGGCCACGGCGACCACCGCCCTGGCCGCCGCGCAGGGTCCGGCGTACGTGAGGCCGTCACAACCGCAGACCGGCGAGGTCTCGGGGGGGCACTGCGTGGGGACGGGGCGGCAGCGGGCCTCCACAGAGGCGCCGCAGCCCGCCACGCAGCGGGTTCCCGACGGACAATCGCCGTCATCCGTGCATGGGGCGCAGGCGAGCGTGCTCTCGGGCACGGGTCCACAGCTCTCCCGGCACCTACCGAGGCCGTCGGCGCCGATCACGCACCGCCAAGACGCCGCGCACTCCGAGCACCCCGAGCACGCCGGCGGCGGCGTGTGGTAGCAGTCGCACGCCGACGCGCACGTGGGGACGCAGGCGTCAGCGCAGCCGTCCCCGTCAGTGTCTTCGGGCGCGGCCCCGTCGGCGCAGGCGGGCCCCTCGCAGGGACACAGATTGCCGGCGGCCTCGCAGACCCCGTCGTTGCAGGCGCCGGACGCGGCGCAGGCGTCGTCCGGGACGCAGGGCGTGCCGCTCGGTGCGTGGGCCGCCACGCAGCGTCCGTCAGCGGAGCACGCGGCAACGGCGCACGGCGCAGGGGCAGGGCAGTCCGAGGCGCTCACGCACTCCGGAGGTTCGGGCGATGGCCCCAGGTCCGCCGGCGCAGCGACGTCCCCGGCGGGCGCCGGTTCGACGGCGGACTCCGCGCGCTCGCACGAGGCGACCCCGAACACCGCCAGCGCCGCGACCAGAAGACTCGGCGCGGGCGTTCGAGTGCGGGTGGGCCGCTGGCCGGGTGAAGACGTGGTGAGACTCAAGGACGAGACCTCTCGGAGCAAGCCGACTTAGCTTCCGGTTCGAGCCGGCGCCCGTCGAGCTTTCGTTCGCGAGAGCGAGGTCTCGACGGGGTTTCTGCGCTCAGGAGAACGCGTCCTCGCCCGTGATCGCCCGCCCGATGGCCAGGGTGTGGATCTCGTGGGTGCCCTCGTAGGTCGTGACCGTCTCGAGGTTGCACAGGTGCCGCATGACGTGGAACTCGCCCATGATGCCGTTTCCGCCCAGCATCGAGCGAGCAGAGCGCGCGGCCTCGAGCGCCATGGCCACGTTGTCGCGCTTCATGAGGCTCACCTGCACCGGCGTGAGGCGCCCGGCCTGCTTCTGGCGGCCGAGGTGCAGGGAGAGGAGCAGGGACTTGCCGATGGCGTTGTGGATCTCGACCAGCTTGTGTTGGGTGAGCTGGAAGGCGGCAAGCGGCTTGCCGAACTGGCGGCGGTCGCGCGTGTACTCGAGCGCCCGCTCGTAGACCGACATCGCTGCGCCAACGGCGCCCCAGCCGATGCCGTAGCGGGCCTGCGTGAGGCAGCCGAGCGGTCCCTTGAGCCCCGTGGCCCCGGGCAGCATGTTGCTGGCCGGCACGCGCACGTCCTCCAGCACGATGGCGCCCGTGAGCGACGCGCGAAGGCTGAGCTTGCCGTGGATCTCGGGGGTGCTGAAGCCGGGCATGCCCCGCTCCACGAGGAAGCCGCGGATGGTGCCGCCCTCTCCGGCCACCTTCGCCCAGACGACCGCCACATCCGCGATCGGGCTGTTGGTGATCCACATCTTCTCGCCGGTGAGCACGTAGTCGCCGCCGGGCTGCTGCACCGCGGTGGTCCGCATGCTGCCGGGGTCCGAGCCGGAGCCGGGCTCCGTGAGCCCGAAACACCCGACCGCCTCGCCCCGGCACAGCAGGGGGAGCCAGCGGTCTTGCTGCTCCTTGGACCCGTAGGTGGCGATGGGCCACATGACCAGCGCCGTCTGCACGGAGCAGAACGAGCGCAGCCCGCTGTCGACCTTCTCCAGCTCGAGCTGGGTGAGGCCGTAGGCCACCGGGTTCAGACCCGCGCATCCCCAGCCCTGGAGCGGCGTTCCCAGGAAGCCCATCCGAGCGAGCTCGGGGATGAGGTGTCGAGGGAAACGGCCGGCTTCGTAGTGCTCGGCGATCACGGGCTGGAGCGTCGCGCCGCAAAAGTCGGCCGAGCTCTTCCAGACGAGGCGCTCCTCGTCCGTGAGGTCCGGCCCGATGTCGATCAGGTAGGGCTTATGCATCGACGCTTGGTCTCACGCTTCCTACGCAGCGGCAAGCCCGCGCTGGCGCATCGTCGCGCCGGTGGCGGACCAAAAAATTGGCGCGGTGGGCGGACCCGTCCTACGGTCCGTTCCGGATGAACCGGCCCGGACGAGCGTACCTTCAGTTGCTCGTCTGGCTGTCGGCTTGCGCCGGCGGCGAGAGGGCCTCGGTGCGCCCGCCGCCATTGGACGAGCTCCCCGAGTCCTTGGCGGCGGCGCCACCACCTTCAGACCTCGCGACCCCGGGAGCGACGCTCTCGGGGTCGCCCCTACCCCTTGAAGACGAAGGCCACGCTGGAGACGGCGACGGTGGCCTAGACGGCGAAGACGAGAGCCCGGCCCTCGCGCCGATTCGGCCGCTGCTCCTCAACGGCGAGCTGCCGGTGGCCGCTTATGCGCTCGACGAGCTCGACCAGCTGGTGTCCGAGCTCCAGCCCGAGCCTGTGAGAAGCGCCGTCTTGGCGGTGTATCTGCGCACGCACGGGGTGTGGGTCTGGTCGGATGGTCACGCGATCGTCCCCGCGGCGCGGCGGCTCGTCGCGCTGCTCGAAGATCTCGAGGCGCACGGCGTTCGCCGCGATCTGCTGCGGGCGGGCGTGGTGGAGAACCTCGTCGCCGCTCTGGACTGGAACCTGGCCACGCTCGAGCTGCGCCCGGCGGCGCCTTGCGAGGGGTGTCCCTCCAGCCAGACCACGCGCAGCGCGCTGCTGACCGTGCGCCATCGCATCCTCGAGCGCCTCGACCGAGCGCTCACGGCAGCGACGCTCGCGCTGTTTCGGGTGCTCGCGATGCGCGACGTGAGCGGCGAGGAGCTCGCGGAGAGCCTGCCGCTGGACGCAGCCGCGCTCGACGCCTTCGTGGCCGACCTCGTCCCCAGCGATCCAAGGTATGCCCCGCTGGTGGCAGCCAACCGGCGCTACAACGAGCTGTCGCCGTTTCCCACGGTATGTGCTGAGCCCCTCCCGGACACGAGCGCGCCCATCGGACCCGGGGAGCCGGGGCTAGGGCTCGATACGGTCTACCTGCGCCTTGCCGCGGAGGGCCTCGTGGAGGGGCGCTGGCGCCTCGGCCCCAGCCGCTCCGACTGTTCCGAGGACAGGCTCATCCAGGGGCGATACCCGCCGGCCCTCGAGAGCAGCGTGCGCCGGTTCCAGTGGAGCCGGGGCCTTCCGGTGGACGGCCGCCTCGACGCCCGCACCCTGGAGGCGATGGCGGTGCCGCTGTCGGAGCTGCGCGCGCTGTTTCAGAAGACGCTGGTCGCTTTGCGCCGCAGCGAGCTGCGGCAGCACGGAACCTACGTGCGCGTGAACCTGCCGGAGTACGTCGTGGAGCTGGTTCACGAGGGTGAGACCGTGCGGCGGCAGCGCGTGGCGGTGGGCTACGCGTTCGGGCGGGGAGGGGGACGCACTACCCTGCTCGACTCCCGGATCGACAGCATCACTGTCAACCCGGGTTGGACGCCGTCCGACGAGATCATCGCCGAGGAGCTGATGCCCAAGGAGCGCGCAGAGCCGGGCTACTTGCGTCGGCAGCGCTTCTCGCGGTTCACGCGGCCTGACGGGCGCCCGGGGCTCTACCAGGCCCCAGGGGACCGGAACGCGCTGGGCAGGGTCACCATCAACTTCCCGAACGACGGGAACCTATATCTCCACGGGACGCCTGACGACGCCGTCTTCGACCTCGCCGCGCGCGCCGTCAGCCATGGCTGCGTGCGCGTACGGGACGTCGAGGCGCTTGCGGCCGACCTGCTGCGCGTCAGCGGGACGACCGACTCCGACCTCGAGGCGCTGCTCGACAGCGGAAAGAAGGCTCAGGTGCCCTTGGCGAGCGCCGTGCCGATGTCGATCGAGTACCTTCGGGTGAGCGTGGAGGCGGACGGGCTCGTCCGTTTCCACCCAAACGTCTACCGCTTCTGAGCGAACACCGGCGGGGAGCCGCCCCGCCGTGTAGCTCATGAACGCCACACCTACGGAGGTGCTTGATGCGATGGGTCCTCGGTCTGGCTTTCGCCGCGCCTCTCGCGTGTACCACCCACGAGACGGTTAGGACCGTCGGCGGCGGAAACAACACGCAAGACGCCGGAGGCACGCCGGGCGTCGACGTCGCTTCCGGCGGCGACGAGGTCACCGACGTGAAGCCGGCCGAGCCCGCAGACGCGGGCGGGAACGACCCTCCGCGCACCTACGCGGTCGCGTGCCCGGCCGGCCTCGAGGTCACGGCTGAGTCAGAGCCCAATGACCACTGGTCGTCGTCGAACGCGGTCGGCCTCGGGGTATCCGGCTTCTGCATTCAGGGCGCCGTGGCGTGCGGGAACGACGGCAAGGACGGTTATGGAAACCCTGGCGACCACTTTCGGTTCGAGCTGCCGGGTGACGAGACCGTGACCTTCGAGCTCCGCTGGTCCAAGAGCTCGGATTTCGACCTGCTCATCTCCTCCGACTTCGAGAGCGGCGCGCTCGACGTGACGTTCGCCAGCGGGATCGGTGTGCCCGAGGGCGGCAAGGCGGCGCTCACCGGCGGACGGCCGTACTACATCTCAACAAACTGTTGGGAGGGGGAGCCCGGTGACTACGCGCTGGTGGCCACCTGGTAGGGCCCGCGGCGGGCGCTCCACGTGCCAGCACTCTCTCTAGGGACGACTCAAGCCGCTCGCTTCTGGCAGACGTCGAGCAGCAGGTTCATGAGGTGCAGGTCGGGCTCGACGCGGCTCGACTTGAGGAGCCGGTCGACCTCGAAGAACCGGTCGAGCAGCCACGCATACTCGCGGTGCGAGAACAGGCGCGACTGCTGAACCAGATCCTTGATGAAGAACGGATGAAGGCGGAACCGCGTCGCCAGCTCGTCGGGTGAGACGCCCTGCTCTAGGGCCTCCGTGGTCTCCCACAGGCGCCGGAAGTGCCGGGCGACCATGGACAGGATCTTGATGGCGGGCTCTCGGGCCTCGAGCATGGACTCCAGCACCCGGATCGCCGCTCGCGCGTCTCTTCGGCCCATCGCGTCGGAGAGCTCGAAGACCGTGTGGGTGCGGGTGCGGGCGATGCAGCCCTCCACGTGCGCCAGCGTGACCACGACCTTGCCTTTGGTGTCGGGATCGGATGCGTACAGGAACAGCCGTTCCAGCGCCTCGTCGAGGCCCGAGAGGTCCGTGCCAATGACGTCGCCGAGCAGGGTGGCGGCCTCTCCGGCGATCCCCATGCCCTTCTTGCGCGCGCGCGCCTCGATCCACGGCCCCAGCTTGTTCTGGTAGGGCGGATCCAGCTTCAGGATCCGTCCCACCTTCTGGGCCTGCTTCCACACCTTCTGCCGGAGGTCGATGCTGTCGATGACCAGCGTCAGCACCGCGAAGTCCGAGGGCGACTCCAGGTACTTCGAGAGGGCCTCGGCCTCCTTCGGCTTCAAGGTGTCGATCCCCTGAACGATCACGCTGCGGTAGCGCCCCATCATCGGGAACGTGCGACACGCGTCGAGCACCGTGTCCATCCCGGCCTCGCGCAGCGTGAAGCGCGACTCGTTGAACTCGCGCGGGCTGCCCGCCAGCGCCGCGACCCGCAGCTCGGCGAGCGCGTCCCGACGCAAGAGCTGCTCGGACCCCGTGATGACGTAGAGGGGGCGGAGCTCTCCTGACTTCAGGTCAGCGGCTAGCTCATCCATGCTCACACGCTGATCGAGCCTTCGCGGAACTTGGACGCGCCGATCTTCACGTTCACGAGCGCGGGCTTACCCGAGGCGAACGCCCGCTCGAGCGCGGGCCCCAGCTCGGCCGTGGTCTCGACCCACTCGCCGTGGCCGCCGAGCGCCTCGACCATCTTGTCGTAGCGCGTGTAGGACAGCGTGGTGGCTACGACACGAGCCGCGCCGTAGAGGTCTTTCTGGCCGCGGAGGATCTGCGTCCATGCGGCGTCGTTGCCGATGACCCCGACCACCGGGATGTTCTGGCGCGCCATCGCCTCGAACTCCATGCCGTTGAGGCCGAAGGATCCGTCGCCGAGCATAAGGATCACCCGCTTGTCGGGGTGCGCGAGCTTCGCCGCCATGGCGTACCCCGGGCCGACGCCCAGCGTGCCCAGCGGCCCAGGATCCATCCAGGTGCCCACGCCGTACGGGCGCATCACGTACGCTGCGGTGGCCACGAAGTCCCCGCCGTCGCCGACGACGATGTCGCCAGGCCGCACGAACTTGTCGACCTCGGCGCAGACCCGCAGGGGGTTCGGCGGGTCGTCCGGGCTCTCCATCTCGGCCCGCATCTTGTCTTGCTTCTTGGCCTCGATGGCGCGGAGCTCGCCGCTCCACAAGGCCCAGTTCTGCGAGACGGTGACGCCTGCCGTGAGGGCCTCGAGGACGAGGCCGGTGTCGCCAACGATGCCCACCTCGACACCCGCCTCGCGGTTGCGCCCGATCTCGTCACCGTCGAGATCGACCTGGATCACCTTCGCCTGCGGGTTCAGCACGGGCTGGGTGAGCTGCATCATCACCTTGGAGGCGTTGCCTGCCTGCGTCCCTGGGTAGATGGGGCGCGACTGGCCATAGCTGAGCCGGAAGTCGAACGGCGTGCCGAAGATCAGGACGCAGTCGCTCTTCTTGAGGGCGTCCTTCCGGCAGCGGTTCAAGAAGTGCGGGCTCTCGGGGTCTACCGTGCCGCGGGCCATGCCGTTGACGAAGGTGGGGATATTCGTCTTCTCCAGGAAGCGCTGGAGCGTCCCGAGCGGGTCACGCGACCACCGCAGCTGCGAGCCGACGATGGCCATCGGCCGCTCGGCCTCGGAGAGCAGGGTGAGCGCGCGGTCGAGGAAGAGCGGGTCGGGCGCGGGCCGCGCGGCGGTGCGGCTGTTGACCGGGATCCTGATTTGGTCGAGATCCACGAACTCCATCAGCACGTCCAGCGGCACCTCCAGAAAGACGGGGCCGGGCACGCCCGATGTGGCTTTCCGGAACGCGATGGCCACGTACTCAGCGAGGCGCCGCGCCTCCGTGACGCGCGCAGCCCACTTGGTGACGGGCTTCACGAGCTCGAGGTGGTCCATGTCTTGGAGTGAGCCCATGTGCTGGAAGACTAGCGGGCCGGCTCCGCCGAAGCAGATCATGGGGACGTTGGCTCGCTGAGCGTTGGCGAGTGCCGTGACCGCGTCCGTGACGCCGGGCCCGGCCGTGACGCCGCAAACCCCAGGCTTGCCGGTGGCGCGGGCCCAGCCGTCTGCGGCGTGAGCGGCCGACTGCTCGTGTCGGGTGTCGACGACGCGGATCCCCTCGTCGAGACAGCCATCGTAGATTGCCTGGATGTGACCGCCGCAGAGGGTGAAGAAGCAGTCGACGCCTTCGGCCTTGAGGGCCTTCGCGACGAGGCGGCCGCCGTGGATCAGGGTGGGCATGAGGAACTCGCTAGCCAGAGGTCAGGGGCGCGACGGTAGCAGACGCCGCGGCCTCGGAACAGGCGTGAGCCCGGGTGCCTCTTCGGGTCAGCCGTCGAGGTCGGCCAGCATCTCCTTGGCGAGGTCCCGAACCGGATCGCCCGGGAAGCGGCTCAAGATGTCCTCGAGCACTGCCCGCGTGCTTGCCTTGTCTTCCAGCGCGAGCAGGAACCGCGCTTCGAGGAGCAGAGCCCGCGCCGCGTACGGACCGCGGGGCTCCCGTGCCGCGGCTTGCCGCGTGGCGGCCAAGGCCGCTGCGGTGTAGCCCTCCGCGTCGAGCGCGCGCGCGAGCCGTATGGCTTCGTTGGGGTCCAGGCCGGACACCGACTCTTCTCCCGAGCGCGTGTATGCGGTGAGGATCTGCCGGTTGTCGTCGGTGCGGATCGCCACCGGCAGGGTCATGGCGATGGCGTCGGCCTTTACGCGTACGGCTTCTGGGACGGCCTGTACATCGGGGCCTCGGAAGGCCACCGAGTACGTTGGCCGCGGGATAGTGGGCAGTGGCTTCGGCGGCGGCAGTCGCGGAGCAAACGGCGGAGGGTGCTTGGGGAGCTCTTCGAGCGGGGGGAGCTCAAACTCCAGCTCATCGGGGGGAGTAAGGGACATACGGCCTCGGTCTTCTTGGGGGGATGGCGCCGGTGGCGCGTCCGGGGGCAGCGCCACCGGCGCGTCGCGGGGCGGCAGTGGTCGGGCGATCCGAGTTTGATTCGCCGGCGCCGACGCGGCGGCGTGCGGGATCGGCGGCGGGCCTGGATCGGGCGCCCATGGCGAAGCGGAAGGCCGCGGCGGCGCGTGTCGTGGCGGCGGCACCCACTCCGCGGTGGGCTGCGGGGCCGGCGCTTCGGGCTCGAGCGACGCCTCGACTTCGGGGTCTGGCACCAGGAAGTCGAGCGCCCGGCCCTCGTCGGCGCGTTTGAGCCCGGCTTCGGAGTTCGGCACGTCGAGGCCCCAGCGCTCGCGTTTGCGTGCGAGTTCGCGCGAGAGGAGGCTCTCCGCCCCGGATTCCGACTCCTCAGCCTCGACGCCGGCGCGCCGGATGGCGAACGCGCTGGCAACGCCGAAGACGAAGGAAGCGAGGACGGCAGCTATGTGTGCCGAGCCATCACTGCGCAGGTACTGCAGGCCCACCCCCAGAACCCAGAAGACCAGCATGAGCCCGGCCGGCGCTTCGAAGACTCGCGCGTTGGCGATGGAGGAACGGACCGCCGCGAAGCGGATCGGCTGATTGCGGAGACGAACGGCGAAGGCGCCGAGCAGCGCCGCGATCGCTGCCTCAGGGCCGGCGTAGACCGTGTCGGAGGGCGGTGCGCTCACGAACAACGCGGCTGCGCCGACGAGTCCACCCGCGAGCGCCAGCGCCACTACGAGCCAGCCGGGCCAGAATTCGAGGAGGCCCGCGACAGCCACTACGATGAGGCACGCGGCGAAGATGAGGGCGATCCAATCGAGGGTCAGGAACATGTGGAGGAAGGCGCCCGTGGCCGTGGGCGCTTGCGGCGAGAAGCCCAGTTGCCGGCGTAGGCTGGATGATCGCGCCTCACGCCAGAGCGCGATGGCGGCGTCGAAGCGGGCCTGGTCCTCCGTCCGGGAGAGCTCCGTGGTCTCCGCATACGCCGCCTCGAAGGCGTCCTCCGACTCGAAGGGCGCCGGCGGGGCCTTGCCCCTATTGGCGAGCTGGGCTTCCACGCGGCGGACGGCGTCCATGCGGGGGTCGTCCGATGGCCTCGGGCCGCCGCGCGCGTCGATCGTGGCCTTGAAGCTCCGCGACCGATCGGCGGCGGCGCGGAAGCTGGGGTCGCTGGCCTCGATCACGTCGTTCGGTACGGTGACGTGCGGCGCCGCCGCGAAGACGCTGACCACCGCCACCGTCGCGTCACGCTCCGCGCGCACGCCCGCGTCTATGGCGCCGGACAGCGCCACGTGGACCGCGACGAGGAGCGCGCCAAGGCCCAGCGCAAGCCTCGGTGCGCCAAGCTCGCCGCTCTGGCGGGTACCGATAGGGATGACGAACACGGGCGTTAGTATCGCCGGAAGCCAAGCTTGCGCCAACGCCTTGCCGTACTCGTCTGGCCGAGTAACGTGGGGTGGTGAACGCCATTCAACCCACCGAACCGGGTCCCACGGGGCGCTTCGGCGTCTTCGGCGGCCGTTACGTCTCCGAGATCCTCATCCCCAACCTCACAGAGCTCGAGGCCGCGTTCCAAGCGGCCCGAGGCGAGCCGGCCTTCGAGGCCAGCCTCGCCGGCGCTCTCCGAGACTTCGTGGGGAGACCTACGCCGATCACCCGTCTACCCAGGCTGAGCGCCATGGTCGGCGGCGCTGAGCTGGTCTTGAAGCGCGAGGACCTGTGCCACACCGGCGCTCACAAGATTAACAACTGCGTCGCTCAGATGCAGCTGGCGCTGCGGATGGGCAAGCGTCGCGTCATCGCGGAGACCGGCGCGGGACAGCACGGCGTGGCCACCGCCACGGTCTGCGCCGCGGCCGGTGTGGAGTGCGTGGTTTACATGGGGGCGGAGGACATGCGGCGCCAGGCGCCGAACGTTCGGCGGATGGAGCTGCTCGGGGCCACCATCGTCCCGGTGGAGACCGGCACAGCCACGCTCAAGGACGCGATGAACGA
>SXOO01000189.1 GCA_005776725.1 Pseudomonadota bacterium
CGAAGATCTGCTGCGGCTCGGGCGGTTCAGTGGTGCTCACGGCCATGAGCACCGACATGAGCGAGGTCTGGTCCGCGTGCCGGTGACGGAGCCCCAGGAGCTCGTGAAAGAGCACGGTGGCCGAGTAGAGGTCCGAGCGGACGTCGAGGGCGAACTGGGCGCCTTTGGTCTGCTCTGGCGACATGTAGTGCGGGGTGCCGACCAACGCGCCTGCCTGGGTCGAGGAGAGCCGGGCCTGGGCTGTCGCGCGCGGCGCCGCCGTGGCGTCCGCGGGGGCGGCGTCACGTCCCAGCGAGCAGGCCACGCCCCAGTCCATGAGCACGACCTCGCCGAACTCCCCGACCATCACGTTCGCCGGCTTGAGGTCGCGGTGGAGGATCCCGGCCGTGTGTGCGTAATCGAGCGCGCGGAGGAGCCCCTGGAAGATCTCGACCCGGCGGGTAATGTCGTAGTGCGCCACTGCGGCGGGATCGCCCTGGGCCAGTCGACTGATGATCGACTCGAGGGTCTCCCCGGGGACATACTTCATCACGAAGTAGTAACGGCCCGAGTCGTCCAGGCCCACGTCGTGGATTGGCACGATGTTCGGGTGCTCGAGGCGGCCAGTCACGCGCACTTCATCCACGAAGCGCGCGAGCTGGGCCGGACCCGAGGCCTCCGGGAGCAGCCGCTTCACCGCCACCGACCGGCCGATGTCTCGATCCTCGACGAGGTCCACCTCCCCCATGCCGCCCCGGCCGAGCGACCGGACTGGCGCGTATCGCGGACCCCGCCCCGGCGTGAGCTGGAGCCCGTCCCCGTCCACCTCGAGGTTGGGTAGGACCGCTGCGCTGCCGGCGCCACGCGCAGTGGGCGGACCGCTCGCGAGCCCGTCGGAGAGCTTCACCGGTGGCGTAGTCGCCATCAGTGTATCGCTCAGGTTCACGGTCACGGCGTTCGACCCGAGGAGGGTCGCTGCGGCGTGCGGGCCGTTGGCGCCAGGCTGTAGCGGTGCGTCCGAACTCATGGTTGGTACCCCAGTCCGTCGGGTGGTGGCCTCAGGGTCGTGAGAGGTACTCCGGCCTACCGCCCGTGTCCACGACGAGGCCTCCCCTGGGGCCTCGCACGCGATCCGGCTCACCCTCGGCGTCTATCCGTGACTCATCGCCAAGGGCCGTGGCGAGGGACTCGACTGTACGACGCTGCTCTCGCGCTATAGCCTCCCGGTGCCAGGGCGGCAGTGCTTGGCGGTTCGATCCTCGCGACCTGCTGCCCGGCAACCTGAACGCCAGTCGTGGCTGAGGAGTCCTGCTCGATGGCCCAGAGGAGAATCGTGCTCACGGGAGGACCCGGCGCCGGGAAGACCGCCATCCTGGAGATCGTCAGGATCGTCTTCGGTGACGAGGTGACGGTCCTGCCCGAGTCGGCCAGCATCCTCTTCGGCGGGGGCTTCCCGCGCAGTGACGGCCTCGTGGCGAAGCGTGCTGCGCAGCGGGCCATCTACCGGGTACAGCGAGAGCTGGAGCTGATGGCCGACGAGGAGGCGAAGCACCCCGTGGTCCTGTGCGACCGCGGCACGCTCGACGCGATCGCCTACTGGCCGGGGCAAGTCGAGGACTTCTGGGCTCAGGTCGGGAGCTCGGCCGAGGCGGAGCTGGCCCGTTACAGCGGGGTCATCCACCTCCGCACCCCATCGAAGCACAACGGCTACAACCACAAGAACCCTGTCCGGACCGAGGACGCCGAAGAAGCCGCTGCGATCGACGCCCGGATCTACCAAGCGTGGGGCGCCCATCCCGCGCGCGTGCTCATCGAGAGCGAGGACCACTTCGTCGACAAGGTCAACGCGGCCCTCCACGCTGTGCGGGCGTTCCTCAGAACGGACTCCGGCCGGGTGGGCGACCCCCAGCCACCCGAGCAGGCGGGCGGGCAGTCTGGCCACAAGTGAGAGGTTGCGACGCGCCCGGGGGCGTCCGCGGGCGACTCAGGCGTGCGGGCGCGTGCGGGCGCGGGCGGCCCCGCTCCTTGACTTCACGTCGGCGCCTTGGATAGCGTCCGGTGCGCGGTTCGCGGCCGGTCAGCGAAGCCCCTTCATCCGGCGCCCGTTGGGACGCCCACCGTGGAGCCACGAGTGAACCCTCGAATGCCGCGCCCGGTCCGCGTCCCCCGCGTCGGGCGTGCACCCCTCGTCTCCCTCGCGCTCGCGTGCATCGGGTCGCTTGGCTGTGCGGAGGGCGAGGCCTCGCCCGTCGAAGAGCAGGTCACGCTCACGGAGCTCGACCTCGCCGATCCCAACGCGTGGCGCGCCATGGAGGCTTCTGAGGACCCGTTCCCCGACCGCCCTGCCACGGTGGAGTGCCTGCCCACGGCGTTTGGCGTGGATGCCGGCGCGTTCGGCGTCTACACGGGCGGCTGCAACTACATCACTGCCACCCAGCCGCTGAGGCGAGCGCTGGTCGCCGGCGACACGATCGTCGTGGAGGCGGGCTATGGCACCCTGGTCTCTACGTCGCCGGGCGAGGGGCATCTCTCGATCGCGCTGCCGGGCCTCACCCTGTTGGAGCTGAGACCCGCCATCCCGGGGCCGCCGCAGTTCTTCGTGAAGGAGATCCCGGTGACTCAGGCGATCCCCGCGGGTACGCCGCTGGTCTTTCACGTCCACAACCACGGGCCGAACAGCTGGCGCCTTCTGCGCTTACAGGTCGTCGAGGCCGCGAAGTAGTCGCTCGGGAGCCCAAGCGCCCAGGGCGCCGGGGGGCCCGCTTCGCTTCATGAACTGTGGGTTACAGAGAGGCGGACGCTCTCATGCGTCGCACGGAGCCGGCCGGTTTGCGCGGCTGAGCTCCGTCAGGCCTCGCGGCGGCGCAGCCACAGCACCAAGGCAGCCAGAGGGAGCACCCACGGAAGCTGACCGGAGCGGCCAGCCGTGCACGCGGCGTCGTCGCCCTCGTCGGTGGCCGAGACTTCACCGTCGGCCCCGTCGGCCCCGTCGCGAGCATCGGCCCCGTCGGCCCCGTCGCGAGCATCGGCCCCGTCGGCCCCGTCGGCCCCGTCGGTCGCGTCTGCGCCGTCGGCCCCGTCGGTCGCGTCTGCGCCGTCGGCGCCGTCACCCACGCCGATGCTGGCGCCGGCGGCGCTCGCCTCTTCGGTGGCCCAGCCAATGTACGCGGGGAGCAGGGCATAGACGCCGCCCTCCCCGCAGTCGACTTGCGCGTCTGCGCCGCCTCGGGAGGTGACCCCCACCACGAAGAAGCCCGCGTCCGTCTGAACGTAGACGGGTCCACCCGAGTCGCCCGGGCAGGTGTCCGACTCGCCCTGGCCGCCCGCGAAGAACTCGTAGTCAGAGCGGCGCTTGAACGAGGTGCTGGCCATGTACAGCACGCCGGACTCCTGCCCGCCCGGCTCCCGCGTTCCGTAACCGCTGATCAGGAGCTCTGCGCCCTCGGTGAGCACCGCGTCGACCTGGTCGGCGGGGAGGATGGGGGCCACGTTGTGGTCCGTGATCGGCGCGTCCAGCACCACGAGCGCGATGTCGTCGTCTCGCCCCATGCCGGACGGGTCGCTGGTCTCTTCGCCTCGCGGGTAGGCCGTATGAATCAAGAGGCGTGTGGCGCGTCGGCGCTGCTCCGCCGAGGCCTCCGAGGAGTCCAGTACGCCGTACACCACGTCGACGGCGTCGGCCTCGGTGGTGTTGGTCTCCCCCGTCTCCTGGTCGTTCGTGACGAAGCAGTGCGCCGCCGTGACCACCACCGACGGACCGATGAGGGTGCCGGTGCAGTACTGCGCGCCGTCATTGGCGTCGACGATCGCGACCGTGGCCCCCATGTCGTTCTCGCTGGCTGGCTCGCCGGCGAAGATCGGGAGGCGCGCCGTGTCGTAGCGTGCGGAGGCCGTGGATGCGGCGAGAGAGACGAGGATGATTCGGTTGAGCATGGCGGAACCCTATATCAGGCCGCGAGGTTCGCGGAAGCCCACTGCGGACCCGCGACGCGGCGCAGTTCAACGTTTGCGGCGACCGCGCTCGGCTTCGAGGCGAGTCCGGAAGTCGAGGATCTCCCGACCGATCCGCTTGATCCTGTTCACGTTCGCCACCTTCGACTGCCCGTGCTCGCGCGGCCGCACCAGCATCGGGCGGACCGTGATCGTATGGCCCCGCTGCAGCGCCCGCGCGATGAGCTCGAAGCTGAAGAAGAAGGTGTCGGGGGGCACGTTCTCGAGCCCGATCTCCTCGACCGCCACCTTCCGCGGAAACAGGTAGATCCCCTCGAGCGTGAAGTCGATCCCGCAGGCCCACTTCATGGCCTGGCGGAAGCCCCAGGAGAGCACACGCCGGTGCGGCTCGCGGGCGTTCCTGTGGTACGTCGTGACGATCTCCGCCTCCTCGAGCCCAGGCAGCATCACCGCCAGCTCCGGGGTGGGGTGTTGGCCGTCGCCCGCGATGATCGTGAAGTAGTCGCAGGTCGCGGCGCGGATGCCGGTCTTCATGCCGGCGCCCATCCCTCGGTTCGTCTCGTGGCTCACCACTCTAACCCGAGGGTCTTCGGCGGCGAAGCGCTCGGCGACCGCTCGCGTCCCGTCTTTGGAGCCATCGTCCACCACGATGAGCTCCCACCGGGCGATGGACGCGGCGAGCCAATCCACGGACTCGCGGAGCATGCCCGGCAGCGACTCTTCCTCGTTGAACGCGAGCACGATCACGGCCACGCTGAAGCGGTCGTAGCGCTCCGCAGGTTTGGGTTCTCTACGATGACGCGCGCTGAGGTCGACCATTGCCCCTTATCGCTTGCCGTGGAGCCACGGCGCAACCGGTCAGGGTGTGGCGATCGTCTCGATCGCCACCTCGCTCACGCCGGCCTTCTGCACCAGCTCCAGGATGCGCACGAAGCGCGCCTGTCGTACGTCTTGATCCGTTGCCAGGATGAGGTCCACCGGGCCGGCCTTGGCCAGCTCGACCAGACGCGCTGTCAGCGCAGCCTCGGTCAGCGGTGTTCCATCGAGGAGCACGTCTCCCGTCAGCGGCACGGCCAGCCTCAGCGGCTTCTGCGGCGTCACCGCGGACGCGCTGCTCTGGGGCAGCGTGAGCGGCAGCGCGTTGACCGTGGCCGTGGGCGGCGTGATTACGTCCGCGACCACCATGAACGCCACCAGCACCACCAGCAGGATGTCCACCAGCGGCGTGATGTTGATGTCGGCCATCTGGCGGCCGCGGCCGGTGCGACCTCCGCTCATGCGCGGCGACGGGCGAGGATCGCGCGCACCAGCGCCTCGGTCCGGCCCACGGCCACATCGATGCGCCGCTGGTAGGCGTTGTAGGCCACCACCGCCGGGAGGGCCACGATGATGCCGAGCGCCGTTGAGCGCAGCGCGGAGCCGATCGAGCTCATGACCACGGAGGCCCGGTCGGCGCCTGGATCCAGACCCGAGAGCGTGTGAAAGGCCTCGATGATGCCGATCACCGTGCCGAGAAGCCCCAGGAACGGCGCGTTGGCGCCGATCGAGGCGAGGCTCGACAGGCCGCGCTCGTAGCGGAGGCGCTCGGTCTCCACCGAGCCCTTGTAGACGTCCTCGAGGCCCTCGGGCGGGACGGCCGCTTTCACGACCTGGAGTCCGACCACCGCGGCCATGGTCTTGGAGCTCCCGAGGCGCCAGGCGGCTTCGTCAGCGGCCCCGCGATCGAGGCAGGCCGAAACGTCGCGGATCAGCGCCTCTGCGTCGCCCCTTCGCCCCCAGAAGAACCAGGCGCGCTCCAGCATGAGGAGGACGGAGAGCGTGCTCACGGCGAGCAGCACCCAGTCGACCCAAACGAGGTCCAAGTTCTCGAACACGGTGCCTCCAGCCGCGCGAGGCGGCCGCGGCACGTTACCGGACGCAGCGACAACACAAAAAAACTCTCGCGCAGGCCGAGTCGTGTCCAAGATGGGGAGTGCTCGCGCTCATCACAGCGGCCCTGCTCGCCGACGATGCCCGGCCGATGTTCTCGGATGAGGACTTCGCTGACCACAGCCGGCTCGGTCCGAGCCGAGAGCTCGCGGTCCTGGTGTTACCGCTGGATGTCCTACGCGCGTCCGTGTCGGCCACTCCTGCCTTCGGCGTGGAGGTCCGCGTGGCTCTGCCCGAGCGCTGGGCGCTCTCAGTGGCGCCCGCCGTGCTGTGGGCCGTCGAGGGCGACCGCTTCCCGGAGCACGGCGTTGGTGCGGGGCTCATCCTGGGCGCCCACTACTACATCGACCGCGACCTCGCCGGCGGCTACATCGGCGTCGAGGTGGGCGACATCGAGGTGTTCGTGGGAGGTGACGGGGGCCGCACCGTGGGCGGCGCCGCTGTGTTCGGCTACGCGCTCACGTGGGAGTCGGGGCTGATCATCAACCTCGGGCTGGCCTTCGGGTACTGGCATCGCATGGGGCTGCTGGAGAGCGGCCCGGTGCTGCCGGAGATCCTGGCGGTGCGCCTGGGCGTGGGCTGGGCGCGCTAGGTCTAGCTGAGCCGGGCGGTGGTCGCCGCGCCTCGGCAGCGGGAGTTCGCGGGCTCTCTCTTGTGCGTCTCAGAAGTGTTGCGGGATGTAGTGCCGCGCTTGGCGCTGCCACCAAGTGTAGTCGTGGCGGCTGTCGTTTCCCCAGACCGCGAGGTGGTGCGGGATCCCGCGGCCCTCGAGGGCCTTGGCCATAGACAAGGTCTCGGGGATGCAGCCGTCCTCGAAGGCGCCGCGGCCCACTACGAGGGTGAGGTGGGCGTGGCGTTTGACTCGGTCGAGGGCGCCGCCGTCGAGGTTGGGCACGAACGCCAGCGGATCGTTGTAGTAGAGGTCGTCCGTGTATTCGCCCCGCCCGAACGCGTTCCCGCGATACCGGCCTGACAGGCAAACGGCGCGCCGGAACGTCTCGGGGTGCTTCAGCGCGAACAGAGCGGCGTAGAGCGCGCCCATGCTGCAGCCCGTCGCCACCATGGGAGCGTCCGGTGAGCGGCAGTCCTCTCGGATGAAAGGGACGAGCGTCTCGAGGACGAAGCGCTCGTAGGCGTGGTGTTCGCGCATCCGCGTGTCGAGAGAGCCCTCGCCCGAGAACGACCGTGAGACGTTGCTCTCCGGGCAGTAGATCTTGACCCGCCGTGCTTCGAGCAGCGGCGCGAGGGCGTCGATCATCCCGGCGTGCTGCCACTCGTGGGCGATCCCCGCGTTGGAGGGGAAGACCACCAGCGGGCGGCCGACGACTCCGTAGCACCAGACGTGGACGCGCCGACCGAGCGCGGGACTTGGGAGGAGCAGGTGGCGTGCAGACATGACCTGGTGAGGGTAACGCTAGGGACCCCCTGGAGCGCAAGCCCACAGCGCGACTGACGCCCCTGCGGCGTCACCTCAACCGCGCTTCAGCGGGCCACACGCTTCGAGGGCCGCGATCTCCGCCGTGTTCACGCGCCACTCTTCGGCGAAGCCGCGCTGCACAGCGTCCCGGAGCCTCGGGTCGCGGATCCAGTGAGCGCTCCAGGTCGGGCGAGGGAGGAGCCCACGCTTGAGCTTGTGTTCGCCCTGGGCCCCGGCCTCGAAACGGGTAGTGCCGCAGGCCAGGGCGCGCTCGATGAAGCGGTGATAGCAGAGCTCGAAGTGCATCGTGGGCAGGCTCTCGTCGGCGCCCCAATACCGCCCGTACAGCCGTCGCCCGCGCTCGAACGCCAGCGCCCCGGCGACCGCGCGGCCGTCTCGGAGCGCCAGGTTCGCCACGACGCGGTGAGCGAGCTCTCCCCGAAGGCGCGCGAAGAACTCGGGCGTGAGGTAGGCGTGGCCGCCCTTGCCGTCCACGGTCTGCCGATAGAAACGCTCGAGCGCGGCCCAGTGCTCGTCCGTGAGCTCCGGGCCCGTCAGCGTGACCACCTCGAGGCCGAGCTGCGCGGCTTCCCGGCGCTCTCGGTTCACCTTCTTGCGATCGGGCGCCCGGAACGTCTCGAGCCAGCGCCCGAAGTCCGTGTCGTTGCGCCCCGGGAGGGCTCTTGGGCGCTCTCCCGCAGGGCCCAGCTCATCCGGGCGCTCCCAGGTGAACTGGTAGGTGAGGCGGGGAACGAAGCCCGCTTCGGCAAGCGCGTCTCGCTCTGCGGCGGTGCAAAAGAGGACGTGGACGCTGCTCGCCTGGGTGGCGTCGGCGAGTGAGATCAGGCCGCTCGCGAGCGCCCGATGGACGGCTGCGCCACCCAGCAAGCGCTCGCCGGAGGCGGGAGTGAACGGCACGGCCGCGGCGAGCTTCGGGTAGTACCGAAGACCCATCGACCGGGCCGCGTTCGCGATGCCCCAGTCGAAGATGTACTCGCCGTAGCTGTGCGACTTCAGCCAGGTGGGCACAGCGCCGCGGAGCTGTCCGGCCCCGTCCTCGAGCAACAGGTGCGTTGGCGCGAAGCCAGTGGCCGGGCCGGCGCTGCCGGAGTCCTCGAGCGCGCGTAGGAAGGCGTGCTCGCAGAATGGGTCGTCGGGTGGAACCAGCGCGTCCCAGGCCGCCGCGTCGACCTCCGAGAGCCCTGTGGCGACCCGAAGGGTCAGCCCGGGTTCTCCGCTCGCGCTCAATCCCGTCCCGACAGCGTGGCCCGCAGCTCCTCAAACGTGGTGCGACCCTTTGACGCCTCGACGATCCCCTCCTCCCAGACGGTGGTGAACCCGTCCTCACGTGCGAGCTCTTGGAGGCGTGCTCGTGAGGCCCCGTCGCGGATTGCCTCCCGCAGCGCGGACGTTGGGAAGAGCGCCTCGCTGATGAGCGCACGACCGAGATAGCCGGTGCCGTGGCACTTCGCGCACCCGCGCGCGGCCCGGAACTTGGCCCTCTCCAGGATCTCGCGGGGGAGCGAGAACTCCTCGAGCTCAGCGTGCGAGGGCTCGTAGGCGGCCGCGCAGGTCTCGTGCACCGCTCGGACGAGCCGTTGCGCCACAACCGCCTGCAGCGACGCTGCCAGCTGCCACGGGGGCACGCCCGCGCCCACCAGGAGGTGCAGCGCCTCGGTGGCGCGCGACGCTGTCATGGTGGCGATGACGAGGTGGCCGTCGAGCGCGGCGCGGACGGCTGCACGGGCGGTCTCGCCGTCGATCCCGTCGATCGCGATGACGTCCGGGTTCTGCGCCACCACGGCCTCGAGGACCGCAGGGAGGTCGCTTGGCCGGGCCACAGGCACGGCGAGGGCGCCGGGCGCGGCCACGACCCCGTCTCGACTCACCAGCACCACCTGGCGGGCGGGGTGGTTCACGAAGCGGGCGATCGCGCCGGCGGTGGTGGAGCGCCCGGACTCGCGGGGTCCGACGACCAGGACCAGGCCCTCGAGCGGGCTCAGGGCCTTCGACAGCCGAGCGCGGGTGCGCGTCGGCAGGCCAACGTCCTGCAGCGGGCGGGGCTCGATCTCCACCCGCCTCAGGGTCAGGGCGGTGCCCCACGCTGCTTCGAGCGCGCTGACGCGGAAGCTCAGCTGGCGGGTGGAAGCCCCCGCGGGTCGGGCCACTCGAAGGAGCTGACCGCCACCGTTCTCACTGCTCCCCAGCTGGCGAATCCGCGCCACCAGCGCCGCGTGCAGGCGACGCGGGACCGTGAGCAAGGTGGAGAGCTGGCCGTCAGAGCGCAGTCGAATACGCGCAGCGGTGTCGAACGGCTCCACGTGAATCTCGGTGGCGTCCCGGAGGAGCGCCACCGACAGCACGTGGTCCACGAGCGACACGACCGCAGGTGACTCCGCCTCGACGCTGGCTTCGGCGGGCCGCGTCGCGGGCGACTCCACCACGATCGAGGCCTCCTCGCCGCGGTCCAGCGCCTCCTCCAGCGCCGTCCCCGAGTTGAGCTCTTGCCTCACGAACCGCGCGAAGTCGGACGCCGTGACCACCGCGAGGCGCAGATCGGAGAAGCCCGACGCGAACCGGATCTCCTCCCGCGACAGCGCGTTCTCGGGGTCGACCATGCCCACGAAGAGGCGCTGTCCCTCCACGGCGAGGGGCACCGCCTCCACGCGGCGAATGAGATCCGTGGGCACCAACGCCAGAGCGGCCCGATCGGGCGGATGGGCAGCAAGGTCCACGGCCTCGAGCCCGTGTTGCTCCGCCAGGACCCGTCGCAGCGACTCCTCGGTGGCGAGGCCCGCCTCGAGCACCAGCTCGCCGAGGCGTCTGTGTTCGTCCCGCTGACGGACCAGCAGGCGGTCGAGCGCCTCGCGATCGAGCGCGCCGCCAGCTATCAGGAGTTCACCGAGTTTGGTCTTGGTTGTGTGCACGTTGGGTCGCCTCCGCGACAGGTGGGGGGTCAACTTGGGGCTGGGGGCTGGCGCGGGTGGGGAGCCTACCGCGGCTGGCTCCCCGGACTGGCGCCCGGCCCATCATGAGCTCTGGGTCATCAACAAAAGCAGAGCGGGAGTCCGAACGCCGGTAGGCACAAGGTGCACGGGCTGCCGCAGTAAGGGCCGCCGGGTGTGCACTCCCCGCCGCCGCAGGTGTCCCCCGTGGTGCACTCGTTGCCGTCGTTACAGGGGTCCGTGTTGTTCACGAACACACAACCCGCGACGGCGTCGCAGGTGTCCGTGGTGCACGGGTTCGAGTCCACGCAGACCTTCGCCCCCGAGCCGGTACAGACGCCGGCTAGGCAGGTGTCCGTGGGCGTGCACTGGTTCCCGTCGTCACACGGCCCGCTATTGCTGGGTACCTTGAAGCAGCCGGTGGCGGGGTTGCACTCGTCGGCGGTGCACGGCTCGCCGTCGTCGCAGTTCGTGGCCGCCTGGGGCTCGCATTGGCCGCCCTGGCACTTGTCGCCCGAGGTGCACGCGTTGTTGTCGGTACACGTGTCGCCGTTGTCGGGGAACTTGCAGCCCACGAACGACTCACAGAGGTCGTCGGTGCACGCGTTGCCGTCCGAGCACGAGTGGGAGAGGGTGAAGAGGCACCCGGCCTGGGGATCGCAGCTGTCCACCGTACAGGGGTCGCTGTCGGAGCACGTCTTGGTGCCGCCCGCGACGCACTCACCGCTCTGGCAGAAGTCGGGGGTGGTGCACAGGCTGCCGTCCTCACAGGGGACATGGTTCTCGGGGTAGTAACAGCCGGTCTGGCTGTCGCAGATGTTGTCCGTGCAGGGCTTTCCGTCGTCGCACTGGAGCGGAGACCCGCCCACGCACTCCCCGGCGGAGCAGGCGTCGACCTGCGTGCACACCGAGCCGTCGGAGCACGTGCCGTCGACCGGCGCGAACACGCACTGCGCCGGGAAGCACGCGTCCGTGGTGCACGGATTGCCGTCGCTGCACGGGTTGATCGCGACGTGACCGCACCCTCCGGCGCAGGTGTCCAGGGTGCACTGATTGTCGTCAGTGCACGGGTTGGGGATGCCCGCCTTGCACTTGCCGTCGATGCAGGTGTCGTTCAGTGAGCACGCGTCGCCGTCGTCGCAGGGGCCGGTGAGCTGCGTCTCGTACTCGCAACCGGCGATGGGGTCGCAGGAGTCCGTGGTGCACGCGTTCTTGTCGTTGCAGTCGAGCGCGTCGGCGCCCACGCACGAGCCCGCCGAGCAGACGTCCTTCTGGGTGCACTGGTCGCCGTCGTCGCAGTCGCCGCTCTTCGGCGGGTTCACGCACGAGCCGTCTACCGCGCAGATGTTCTCCGTGCAGGGCTCGAGATCGTCGCAGAGGCCCTCGTCGGTGGCGGAGTCGCAGTCGTTGTCGAGGAGATCGCACACCTCCTGCGCACCCGGATGGACCGTGGCGACCAGCGGGGCGCAATCGCTCGGGTCGGGGATGAAGTCGCCGTCGTCGTCTGCGTCGCACGCGTCGCCCTCCCCATCCCCGTTGGTGTCGGTCTGGGGGCTGTTGGCCGTGGTTGGGCAGTTGTCGATGTCCTGGGCTACGCCGTCTTTGTCGCAGTCGTCGTCCGGGACCCCGTCGCAGTCGTCGTCGAAGCCGTTGCACACCTCTTCGGACGGCGGGAGCGCGTCGCACGCGGTGAGTCCCGCGTCGCCGCAAGACCGCACTCCCGTACAGCTGCCCGACGGCCCGGAGGCGCTACACGCCGTGGAGGCGCCTTGGGCCTTCGCCAGGGAGCTGCAGCTGCACTGGCCGCCGATCGGGCGACACTGCTCGGTGGAGGCGCCGTTACTCAGGCTCACCGTCTCGCAGCTGTACCCAGCCGGGCACTCGCCGGTGCCGCCGCAATAGGCGCCGCAGAAGCTGCCTCGCTCGCCGTACGAGACGCAGCGCGACTCCGTGGACACGTTGTCCTTCGTGCAGTCGCCGTCGGTGTTGCAGGGGTCGCAGAGGTGGGTGAACGGCGACACGCAGATGTACACGACGTCAACGCCACCTCCGCCCTGCACCAGCTTGCAGAGCCAGCCGAAGGGGCAGCTCTCCACACACGCTTCGCTGCACTGGGAGCCCGCGGCGGTTGTGACGCAGTAGCCCGACTCGCAATCCTCGTTGGCGACGCATGGCCAGCCGGTCTTGCCAGGGAGGATCTCGGTGTCCGCCTCGACCGAGGGGAGATCCGCAGCAGCAACGTCGGGTTCCCCCGCGTCGTCCGGCGTCGCGCTCACGTCGATCGCCACGTCGCTCGCGCCCCCAGTGTCCCCCGCGGCTGCGGCATCGAGGACTGTCTCGCCTGCGGCCGACTCGCCGCAGCCCAAGGCGACCAGCGCGAGTACAACGAGAAGTCTGCGCACTCTAGCCTCCGTAACGTGCCCAAGCACTGGGTAGCACGATAACCGATTCGGGCCCCGATTCAGCGCCCCTTCTTCTTCTTCCCACCCTCGATGCGCTTGCCTCTCCGGCGCGCCGCGGGCGCCGGGGAAGCCGCGTCACTCGGCGTGTCCGCAGGGGCGGCGGTGGGCTCATCAGCAGGCGCCACCACTGCGGCGGTGGAGTCTCCAACTTCCGGCGCGTCGGAGGCGGGCGGCGGGGCTTTTGCGACCGGGCCTTCCGACTGTTCCGCCGGCGCCGCCTCTTCCGGGGGCACCGCGTCTTCCAGTGGCGCCGGATCCGGCGCCGCGGCGGACCCCGCGGTCGCATCGGCCTTCGACGGGCCGCCATCCACGCTGGCGTTCCACCCTGCCGTGCCGGGCTCGGGCAGGCTCGACTCGGGAGTGGCGGCCCAGGTCATGGCACGCCTCCGGGGCGGACGGACCTGCCGCTCCGCCAGCAGCGCCGCGGCGGCGGCCAGCTCCTCCGCTGCCGGCTCCCCCACACGACGTAGCACCTCTCCGAGCTGCTCGGTCCCGAGCGCCCAGTCCACCTCGAACCGCGCCTCGCGGAGCAGCGTGAGGCCCTCGCGCATCGAGGCCAGGCCGCCGGCGACGCCCTCCGCGTCCGACGCGAGGTGGCCGGTGCCCACGCGCACCTCGCCGTACGCGACCAAGGCCAACCCCTCGAGCCGCGTGTTCTGCAGCGCCCGCGCCTCCTCGAGCGCCCGGGTGGCGGCCATGAGCGCCACGGTCCCTTCGCCGTGCGCCATTGCGAGCGCCGCGGCGTTCACGAAGACGGCGCACTGGGTGCGGCGATCGCCGGACTGCTCGCAGAGCAGCTCGGCTTCGTGCAGGAGCGACTCGGCCTCCGCGTACCGCTCGCCCTGTATGGCCGACTCCGCCATGTTGGTCATGAGCATGGCGGCCACGTGCCGCGAGCCCAGCTCGCGTGCCACGGCGAGGCACTCGGCCCACGCCTGCTCCGCCCGCGGCACCTCGCCGCGCATCCACCAGACCACGGCGAGGTTGTTCAAGGTCATCGAGATCCCCGCGCGGTCGTCCACCTTGCGGCGGAGCGCGAGCGCGTCGGAGAAGTGCTTCTCGGCGGGCTGGAACTCGAAGCGGTCGAGGAGCACGCAGCCGAGGTAGTGCAGCGTTACGGCGAGACCACGTCCGTCCTTCTGCTGGATCCGGATAGCCCTCGAGCGCTCGTACAGCGCTGTGGCGGCGTCGAGTCGGTTCTCGAGCCATGCGACCTGGCCGAGGTCTTCCAGCGTGTCGGCCACCCCGCGGTCGTCGCTGACCGCGCGATAGAGCTGGAGCGCCTCCTGGAAGTGCGTATTCGCCTCGGCGTACTCGCCGAGCGCGCGGTGGCATCGGCCCAGGCGATTCAAGGCCACGGCGCCCTTCTGCCGGCTCCGGAGCATCCACGCGAGCTGCAGCAGCTCCCGGAGGCGCTCGCGGGCCTCGGCGAAGCGCCCGGTGGCCAGCCCCAGCTCGCCCAGCGCGTAGAGCGTGCTGAGGCGGTCCGTGATGTCCTCCAGCGGCTGCAAGCGAAGCGCTTGCGTGTAGAGCGCCAGGGCCTCCTCGAGGGCCGAGCCGGCCCGCGCTCGACGACCGGCGCCGGCATAGAGCTGCGCGGCGCGGTGAGTCTCGCCCGCCATAGCGTAGTGGTGAGCGATGGTGCTCAGGTGCGCCTCCACGAAGGCAGGCGCCTGCGCCTCGTACCAATGGGCAACGAGGCGATGGAGGCGAGCGCGGACGGGCGCCGGCGACTCGGCGTAGAGATGCTCACGGTCGGACTCGAGGCGAAACCGCCAGGCGTCCTCGCCGGCGATCGACCGGTCGGCGAGCGGCTCGACCACCTCGCGAGCCACCAGTGAGGCCAGCGTCGCCCTCAGGGCGGCGATTCCGCGGTCTCGGCCCAGCTCGTGAGCGGTGCGAGGCGCGGCGTCCAGGCTCTGCCGCTGGGCGGCGACCAGGGCGCCGAGCCAGAAGATGTTCCCGACCACGGCAGCGTGGTGGAGCACGCCGCGCTCGATGGGCTCGAGCGCCGCGAGCCGCGCGCTGGCTACCCCGTCCAAGCTGTCGGGGATAGCGAGGTCGAACGACGCGCCTTCGTCCACCACCCAGAGATTGACCGACCCCGAGTCGGCAGGCGCCGGCCCTATGACAGCCTTCTGATGAAGCCAGCGCACGATCGAGCGCAAGGCGAGAGCGTTTCCACCGGCCCGGTCCACCACCCGCGCGATCAGCGCGGCTGGGTAGTCCACGCCAGCGAGGAGGACCCGCAGGAGCGCCTCGGAGTCGTTGCGGCTGAGGGGCCCGAGCTCGATCTCGTGGCGGTTCTTCCAGCCGGGCGCCGCCAGGCGCAGCTCTGGAGGGCCAACCAAGAGGAACATCACGGGCGAGTGAGCGAGCCCGGTCATGAGGAGGTCCACCAGACCGAGGAGCGGGCCCCCGGCGCGGTGCGCCTCGTCGAGTACGATGAGGAGCGGTCGGTCCTGCGACAGCCGAGCGACCAAGCGCATCAGCGCCTGGGAGGCGCGGGGCACCAGTGTGGCGGCGTCCTCGTCGGCGGCCGCTGGCGCCATCGACAGCTCACGCGGGGCGCCGCCATCGAAGGGCGATCGCTCGACGCGGAAGCCGACGAGGTAAGCGACGAGCTGACCGAGCTCTACCGCCGCGTCCTGTTGCTCCGGCGTATACAGGTCCACGACCTCCGAGACGAAGCGCTCCCCGGTGAGCCAGTCGTCGAGCTCCTGCGGGATCGCGAGGAGGTCGCGCAGAATCCGTCCGAAGGCCCCGTACGGTCGGGTGGGCTCGTCCCGGCAGATCGTCTCGGCCACCGCCAGATCTCGGTCGACCGTGCGCGCCTCGTGCGCTAGGCGCGCCACGAAGGTGCTGGTTCCGACACCCCGCCCCCCGAGCAGGAGGACCGTTCGGGCCGACCACCGCTCGACCACCTGCCGGACGTGATGAACGGCGGTGTCCACCTCGCGCCCGCGCCCGATCAGCGGGTCTACCCGATGGCCCCTCGGGTTCCAAGGGAACACGCTAGCGTCTCTCGGCTCGTGGACGGCCGGCCCTTCGTCTCCGAACACGCTCGCTGCTCGCTTGGGCGAGAGGAGGCACAGGCAGAGCTCGCAGAACTCGAAGCCGGTGACGTTCTGGTGACCGCACTCTGGACAGAACATGGGAGAGCTCCTTAGTCGCGCGGCGCTTTACGCGCAGTCGGCGGCTCCCGCAACAGGAAACTAGACGATGGGCGCGGACGCGTCCCGTGCGATCACGCGAGAGCGCGGCTCCAGCGGGCCCGAAGTGGCGGCGCGAGGTCATGGCCGGCGGTCAGCATGAATGAAATTTCTTGTTCGGGCCGGCTTGACACTGCGCAGGGGGAGCACTTTTGTTCGGCCAGTCGAGACCCGGTCCGCGAGGCTGGCGCCGCGACAAACCGCGATGGACGTGCCGCCATTGCGGAAAGACCATGTAACTACAACAGCATGCAGGCATCGGCATCGCGTCCGGTGTGACTGCGTTTCGAGGAGAACTGCGCTATGTACGCTGCCTACCGTTGCGCCACGCCCGCCGCCCCTGTGTACCGCGCTCGATACGACGTGGCCGAGACAGCGGAGGCGTTCGAGCTCACCATCGATCTGCCGGGCGTCGACTCCGCTGATGTGGACGTCAAGCTAGAGGACGGACGCCTCTCGGTCACCGCGACCCGCTGGCTGGGGCCGGCGGTCGGCGAGGGTGGGACACGCCCGTCCCGGAAGATCAGTCAGTCGTTCACGGTGCCCGACACCGTCGATCCCGTGAAGGTCGCCGCAAGGCTCGACAAGGGTGTGCTCAACCTCACGCTCGGGAAGCGCGACGGGATCACCCCCCGGAGCGTGAAGGTCGAGGTCCACTGAGCATCGCCGCGGGGCCGGGGGGAGGAGAGCCTCCCCTCGGCTTCGTGTCAGGTGGGCCGCCGCGCGCTGTGTGTGCTGTTTGTGGCTCGCTAGGGGTCGGTGGGTTTGTGCTTTTTTCGCGCGAGCCAGTCCAGCCACCCGTGCGCGGCGCCGCCGAGGTCGCGGCCGCTCACGGCGCGAAAGAGCGCAAGGGCCTGCTCCCGTCGGCGGGGGGGAAGCTCATCGAGTCGCGGTGCGAGCACCCGGATCACGTCGAGTTGTCGCCAGGCTACGAACGCCTCGGCGATCACTGCGCTGTCGGCGTCGGGTGCGGACTCGAACCAGCTTGCCAGCCCGAGGACGGCGGCGTCTGGCGAGCGCTCGCGCAGCGCGGAGACGAGTGTGCGCGTGGGCAGGAGCTCGTGCAGGGAGCTTAGGGCCTGCACCGCGTCGGCCGCCGGGAGCCCCGCGGCCGCGAGGTAGCGGATCCAGGGATCGGTGCTCGTCACCAGCTCACCAGCCTTGAGCTTCAGATCGTCACCCGAGAGCGCCTGGACGGCCGCAGCACGCACGAGCGGCTCTTCGTGCTGGAGCAGCAACAGCGCTCGTGGGGCCGTAGGTTTCGCAGTGAGCAACGCCTGGGCTGCCAGCAGCGCATTCGGTCGGGTGAGCCGCTTTGGTGGTGCGCCAACGGGCTCTTCTAGCCAGCGCCGCGTCAGGTCCTCGGGCACCGCGCCGCCGAGCTCCAGCAGCCCCTCCACCAGCGAGACCTCGAGGCCCTCGATGGTGGCCCCCCCGGTCTCGATGGCGGGGCCACGGCCCTCCAGGGTCCCGAGCCACGAGGCGAACGCGCTCGTTATGGGGGCGCGGGCCTCCGCGGTCAGCGTGAAACCCACCCAACGCAGCGCCAGGACCACCCCCTCCAGGGTGTCCAGGCGAGCGTCGTCGCCGACCTCGATCAGCAGCGGGATGGCCACCTCTCCCACTCGGGAGAATCGGAGCGCCGCCCCTTCGCGGACGCCGGATGTCCCGAGGGCGTCTACCCAGCTCTCCATGTCGGTTGACTGGCTCCGGATCTCCAACTTGCGGGCGGCGCGCGCTAGTCGCTCGAGGGTGGCCGGCAGCCCCGGGCACTCCCCCGGGTTCGCGGACGCATTGGACTCCAGCACGAGGCCCACGAAGGCTTTCTGATCGGCGAGCTGTGCGCGCGTGACCGTGAGAGAGTCGTCCTTCGGAAACCGCAACTTCAAGCCGTCGACGGCGTGGCCGAGCGAGTGAAGTAGGGGGATGAGCGCCCTCACCTGTGCCGGCAGGAGGTCGGGGACCGGGGTGGGGATCAGGTCGCCCGCGAAGTTGCGCGCCTGCCGGGAGTCCAGCGCGAACGCTCTGTGTGGCGCGAGCGGGTCGGTGCTGGCCCCGTGCGGAGGTGCAGTCAACGCCACCACCACGCTTTCGACGTCCGGTGGACCCCCGGCCACAGCCCCAGCCAGATCGGCTAGCTGGGTCACGTCGCCGCGGTCGTCCAGCACCAGGTGCGCCCAGCGACGGCGCGCCAGGAGATCTCGTGCGCAGCGCTCCGCGGTGCCGCCGATACAGCCCACCAGCAAGAGCTGAGTGATCGGCGGTGAGGCCTCGGCCGGAGGGCCACCCTCCACGGGGCTCGCCTGTCGGCGCGGGGGCATGAGCTGCGCCGCCGACGGGCCGCTCCCGCGCTCGCGAAGCTCCTCGTGGATGAACTGGAGGTCCACGCGGACCGGGAACTCCGTTGGGTGCCTCTGGGCGCCGCGGACCAGGGTGCCGATCGGAGCGCCGGCGCTGCGGAACCGGTTGTCCCATTGATTGGCCTCGTCGTGTGCCTGCCGGCTCTCGGGCGCGGCGTCCGACACGAGGTGCCAGAGCGCCCCGGCCCGCAGCGCGTCGCCACCACTGGCCGCGCGCCGGGCGAGTCCACGAGTCTCGTCGACCGAGGTCATGCCCAGCGGCAGGACCCGCTCGGAAGCCACAGGGATGGCCATCGGCCAGCTGGAGCCGTCCCCGTCCTCGGGGCCGCGCAGCTCTCGCGTCCAACGCATGGCGCCTGCCTGCACCTCTACCGGCACGACGCCGCCGGGGGTGAGCGCGGCGGCGACGTCGAGCACCTCGAAGTCTTGGCGGAGTCCTTCGACTGCGGTTCGCCATCCCTCCAGCTCGACCCGCGCGCGCTCAGCGGCTGCTGCCGGCGAGGTGGGTAGGAGCGCCGCCGCGGGCGGAGCCACCACCTGGACCAGCCCGCCGGAGGTCGTGATCAGCGAGGTGAGCGCTGCGTGGGCCGCGCCGGACTCGCCGAAGAGCAGGAGGCGCGGCATCACCTCGTACGCCGCGGCGCGCGACTGAACCCCCGAGGCGAGCCGCTCGAGGACGCTGCGCCGGCGAACGGCCGTGTCCACCCCATCGCTGAGGAGCGTGAGGACGTGGGTGGCCGGGAGCTCTCGCTCTCCCCGGAAAGTGAGCATCGCGTCGAGAAGGCCCTGATACAGCGCCACCTCGGGCTCCGGACTGTCTTCCGAGCGTGTCGGGAGCGTCCGCGCCGCGGGGATGAGGAGCCCCGGGTCGCTCGTGAACGGCGAGAGGAGCCGGAAGCCCTCGCCGTCGATCACCCCCAGCCCGAAGCGATCGGCCATGACCTCGCTCGAGGTCAGACCTGGGAGCGCGGCCAGCTGTCGCTCGGTGGTGGGGCTACCGGTGAGGATCACGAGGTGAGCGACGCCCTCGTTGGCTTGTCGCCGCGTGCGCCGCGTGGCCTGCACGATCTTCCCGTCGACGCGGACGACGACCTCCCCCTTCGAGGCGGGCACGATCAGCCGCAGGCGCGCGCTGGGTGCGGGAGAAACGTCGGGCTGCGACTCTGGCTTCGCCTCCGGCTGCGGCGCGGGCTGTACTGTCCCGGGACCCTCGGGTCGCCTCGGAGGAGCGACGGGTGCTGCAGGCGGGGTCCAGGCCGAATCCTGGCGCGGCGTCGTGTCGCACGCCGCCGCTACGAGGAGCGCGAGGACGAGGCGGGCGCTCAAGCGGCTTCGACGAGCGCCGCGACCCCTTGGCCAACGCCCACGCAGAGGGCAGCCAGGCCCATGCGCTGTCCGTCTCGCCGTAGGCCGTGGACCAGGGTAGCGATGAGCCGCGCCCCGCTCGAGCCAAGCGGGTGACCGAGCGCGATCGCGCCGCCCGTTGGGTTGACGCGCTCCGGGTCGAGCTCGAGGTCCCTGATGCACGCCAGCGACTGCGCGGCGAAGGCC
>SXOO01000190.1 GCA_005776725.1 Pseudomonadota bacterium
AGGGGAGCGCGCCCATGACCCGAATGGGCAACCTCAGGGGCCAGCGCCGCGCCTTCATCGAGGCTCGTGAGAAGCAGGACGCCACCGACCTCGCCAGCCAGACGCTGCGCGCGGTGATGGCGGGCACGATCCTGGTGCAGGTCCACTGCTACCGCGCGGACGAGATGCTGTCCTTCCTCGAGCTGGCTCAGGAGCTGGGGTTCAAGGTCCGCTCGTTCCACCACGCGGGGGAGGCCTACAAGATCGCCAAGATCCTCGCGCGCGAAGACGTGTCGGTCTCCACCTGGGCGGACTGGTGGGGCTTCAAGCTCGAGTCGTGGGACGGGATCCCGGAGAACGCTGCGTTCGTCCACGCCGCCGGAGGGCGCGCCGTCATCCATTCGGACTCCGCGATTGGGATCCAACGCCTCAACCAGGAGGCGGCGAAGGCTCTGGCCTTCGGTCGGCGGGCGGGGCTCGAGCTCGCGGACGGCGATGCGATCCGCTGGCTCACCGCCAACCCCGCCTGGACGCTCGGGATCGAGCACGAGACGGGGCAGCTCGCCCCCGGTCGGCGCGCCGATCTCGTCGTCTGGGAGGGCGATCCGTTCAGCGTCTACTCACGCCCCAGACAGGTCTTCGTCGACGGGCGGCGGCTCTTCGACGCCACGCGCGACGGGCCGCTCCTGCCCGGCGGGGCCCGTCAGAGCGACTACGAGCTCCAGGTGGCGCCATGATCGCCCTCGCCCTCAGCGCGCTGCTCTCTGCCGCGCCGTGCACCCATCTCACCGGAGCCCGGTGTTATCTGGCAGCGGAGCCGTTCGGCCGCTTCGCCCCCTGCGACGTCCTGATCGCCCCCCACGAGCCCCTCACCGTCTCGGAGAGCCCCCTGGCCGACGCCCGCGACTGCGTGCGGGAAGACGCCCGCGGAAGGTGGCTCACGCCCGGCTTCATAGAGTCCTTCACGCAGCTGGGCCTCACCGAGATCGACGGTGAGCCCGCCACGGCGAACGCGCTCCCGGGGCTGGGCATCAACGCGGCGTTCGCCGCGGCCGACGGCTTCAACCCGCTGTCGGCGGCCATCGGGGTCAGCGTGGCGGGCGGTATCACCACCGCGGTGGTCACGCCCCACGGCGGCCTCGTCAGCGGACGCGCGGCGGCAGTACGGCTCGTGGGTCGCCTCCAAAGCGACGCGGTCTTCGCGCCCTTCGCCGGCCTGGCCGTGGACCTCCGCGCCGTCCAGGGGCCCCACCCGGGCGCCCTCCACCGGCTCGAAGCGGCACTGCTCGAGGGTGTCTGGTTCCGAGCCCATAGGGAGGCGTGGGAGCGAGGCGCGAGTCGGCCGCTGACCCTGGGTGCGACCGACCTCGAGGCCCTGGCCGCCGCCGCGACCGGAGAACAGCTCCTGTTGGCGCAGATCGACCGCGCGGCAGACATCGAAGCGCTGCTGCGCCTGCGAGGGCTCCCGAGCCGCGGTGCCGCCGACGGTGGGCCTTCTCCGACAGCCCCGGCCCTCGGCGGCGCCGGCCGCCTCCCCGGCCTGCGCATGGTGCTCGTCGGCGCACCCGAGGCCTGGCTCGTGGCCGAGTCTCTGGCGTTGGCTAAGGTCCCCGTGATCGTCGACGCGCTGCTCAACGGGCCCGCCACGCTCGAGAGCCAGAACGCGCGCGAAGACCATGCCGCCGTGCTGGTCCGTGCCGGGGTGCCCGTGATCCTGAGCTCGTTCTCGAACCACAACGCGCGCACCCTCCGGCACGTGGCGGGGAACGCCGTGCGGGCCGGGCTGACGCCAGAGCAGGCACTGCACGCGATCACTCGGGCGCCCGCGCACGCCTTTGGGCTGGGCAGACGCGGCGAGCTATCCAGCGGCGCAGTCGCTGACGTGGTGCTTTGGGACGGGGATCCGCTCGAGGTCTCCAGCGCGGCCGTCGCCGTGTTCATCGACGGGGAACCAGTGACCCTGACCAACCGCCAGACCCTCCTGCGCGATCGGTACCGCCCCCGAGAATGAGTCGATTCGCCCCATTTCAGTTCGGGCAAATTTGTCCCAAGAACTCCCGCGCCAAGATCTGATCTAGGACAGAGTGACCGAAGCGCAGCCGCGGCTCGCAGACCGGGAAGATCCGCGTACCTCGCCCTCACCGCAGTGTTGGGCGCAGACGAGAGGGCGCGGGTAGCGGCTGCGCGGCGTGGTACGCCGCTTGCTCGGGGCCCCCGTGCAACTCAATCCATCAGGGGTTTAAGCACATGCACGGCGTCGCCACCGAACTCAGCCTCCCGCGGACCTCCGCCCGTTCACTCACCCCACAGTCCAGCGTCTGGGGGACGCGAACCGGAGCGGAGAGACAGGCGCCTCACGCGCCGCGCGCGCCGGAAGAGCGAAACGTGCGAGGCGACGGCGCTCGGAGTCCGCGAGTGCTCCCGGCGTGGCCGGACGAGCTGCTCGAGGTGGCAGCGCTCCAGCGCTTCGACCGCCACGACTTGCTGCAGCAGCAGGGCGCGGAGCCCACGCACGTGACCATCATGGTGCTCGGCAAGGCGCTCAGGGAGCGGACCAGCCGCGACGGAGAGCGCGTGCTGCTGGATGTACACGCCAAGGGCGATCTGTTGGGCCTGGCGGGGTACCTGGACGGCGCGGCCCACGCGGACACCGTGGTTGCCCACACCCGAGGCGCGGCGCTGGTGATCCCACGCGAGGTCTTCCAGTCCTTCGTGGCTCGTTTTCCGGAGGCGCGTCGGGAGCTCGACCGTCAGGTGGGGCGGCGCGTGCGGCAGGAGATCCTCCGCTCCGTGGGCCTCGCGACCGAGCGTGTCGAGGTGCGGATTCGCACGGTGATCGCCGACCTCGCGGATCGCTTCGGGAGCCACGGCGACGTGCGCGGGGTGATGCTCGACCTGGGCCTCACGCGGGCGGAGCTCGCTAGCCTCTGCGGCACCACGCTCGAGACCGTGATTCGCACCGTCAATCGGCTGCGAGAGCGCGGCCTCGTCGACACCGACGGGCGCAAGTTCTTCCTTCCTGATCTCGAGGCGGTCAGAGCGCACTGACGCGGCGCTCTCCGGGGCGCTCAGGGCTCGAGCGCCTGGTCGACAGGGAACTCGGCGACCTCGTTGATCCGCTTCGCCAGCGCTTCGATGAAGCGCCGCGCCTCGGCGCTGGCCTCCACAGGCTCGTTCGCGAGCGCCGCCTCGACTGCGGCCTCCACAGTTGCGGCAGTGGGCACGTCGTAGACCGCGCCGGCCTCGGTGAGCTGCAGCATGACACGACGGCGGTCGTTGGCGTCGCGCTCACGCCGGACGAGCTTGCGCGCCTCGAGGCGCTTCAGCGCAGCCGACAGTGTGCCGGCGTCGATCCAGAGCGCTCGGGCCACCTGACCCGGCGTAATTCGGGGGTACCGCCCGATGACGCGGATCACCATCCGTTGCTGCCCGGTGACACCGATACGCGACTCCATGTGCTTGGAGGCGCGCTCCAGGCAGTGGTTGAGGCGCCATATGGAGCTGAGGAAGCTCAGCGTCGCGCCGAGATCCAGGTCCTTAATCGGTGGAGTTACGTCCGGTCGTTTCTGCATTACCGCCCCCCCAAGGTGGCGGCGTTGAATACCAGACTCGGGCCGCGGTGGGAACGGCGACGGTCCATCAGCCGGGCGGATACACCCAGAATGGACCGAGGATCAGGTGGTCGAGCTTGCCCAGGCGGAAACACCGGAGAGCGTCCTCGGGCGAACAAACGATTGGCTCGCCGTGCATATTGAACGAGGTGTTCACGACCGTGGGGACGCCCGTCAGCTCATGGAAGCGGCGAATGATCGCGTAGTAACCGGGGTTGTCGGCCTCCGCTACGAGCTGCGGCCGCGCGGTGCCATCGAGGTGTACGACGCCGGGCGACTCGCGCCGCGCGAGATCCGTGACGTCGAACGTGATGGTCATGTAGCGCGCCGCCAGCTCTCCCCCCGCCAGGCGCTGATAGCGCGGGGCAGCATGCTCGACCAGCGTGGCGGGCGCGAACGGCATGAACTCGCTCCGCATGAGTCGCGCGTTGAGCCACTCGTTCACGTCCGGCTCGTCCGAGCGATACATCACGCTCCGGTTTCCCAGCGCTCGGGGGCCGTACTCCATACGCCCGTCGAAGCGCGCCACGACTTTCCGCGCCACCAGGGCCCGCGCGGCGACGTCCGCGAGATCAAGGGGACGTTCGTATCGGAGCCCGCTCGCTTCGAGCGCCGTCCCCATCGCCTCCTCGGAGTAACCGTTTCCGAGGAAGATCGACTCGAGCGGCCGATTGGTCGCGCCTCCCTCGCGCTCGGCCAGGTGCGCGAGGCCCGCGCCCATGCTGATCCCCTGGTCGGTCATGGCGGGGTGCACGAATACGGACTCGACCTCCGCCAGCTCCAGGACTCGCTGGTTGACGACCACGTTCGCGAAGCAGCCGCCGGCCAGAACGACGTGGCGGCGCCCGGTCTCTCGCACGGCTCGGCGCACGTAGGCGACCATCACGTCCTCGAAGCGGCGCTGGGCGGCGGCCGCTACCTGCGCCGGCGTGAGCGCGGCCAGCTCGCTGTAGGGCGGGCGGGTGCGCGAGCGCCACCAGAACGCCGCGCTGGTGAAGTGCCGCTCGTCGGCGTCGAGTCCGAACATCTTCGAGACGATCGGGTAGGCGTCGCGCCAGTCGGCGTGGGCAGCGAGCCCCGTGACCTTCCCGGCGTTGAGGTTGTGGAAGCCGAGGAGCTGGGCGATCTCCCCGTAGAACTGCCCGGGTGAGTGGCGCGCCGAGGAGCCGTACTGGAAGTGGCAGCGCCCGCCGTGGCAGTCGAACACCTTGGACGAGAACCCGTCGCCGAAGTTGTCGGCGGTGATCGCCACGGCCTCCGGTCGCCCCGACGTGAGGTACGCCGAGTACGCGTGCGCGGTGTGGTGATCCACGAACTCCCCGAGGCGAGGGAAGCGGCGCTTCAGGAAGGCGCGACCGAGGGACTCCGTGAGCCAGGACAGGGCTCCCCCCCGGCTCAGCGCATGCTGGAAGTACAGCCACGCCTTGTGCTTCGGGCCGAAGTAGTCGTGCTCTTCTTCCGGGAGCAGGCCACGCACCACGCGGGGCAGGAAGTGTGTGCGGTTGGCAGGCAGGATCAGCGCGACGTCTTCGAGGCCGATCCCCGCGAAGTCGAGGCAAGCGGCCATCGAGCGCTCGGGGAAGCCGCCCTGGAACTTCACGCGGGAGAGGCGCTCCTCCGCCACCGCGAAGATCGGGACACCGTCCTTGAACAGCGTGGCGTTCGCCTGCGAGTCCTCGTGCACGCTGAGGAGGTAGTGACTCACGCGGCCTCCCAGCCCGCCCGGCGACGGCGCCAGACGGTGTAGCTGGAGGCAACCACGATGGACCCGCCGACCCAGAGCACCAGCCCGGCGCTGACGTGCGTGCGGAGCAAGATGGCGACCACATAGGTGAGCAGCGGCACGCCGAAGAGCCCGAGCGTGGCCCCGCCGGCGACCAGCATGAGCCGCTCCCGAACGCCCGCTGCGAGCAGCAGCGCCACGCCAGGCAAGAGCACCGCAACGGTGAAGAGCAGCGCGTCGATGATGAAGGAGTCGAACACGGCGGCCCAAGTTACTCGAACGCTGCGCCGTTGTCAGGGCACGGCCCGGGGGCTAGGGTACCGGCCATGACCGACGCCCCCGCCACCGTATTCTGCAAGAAGCTGAAACAGCAGCTGCCTGCGCTCAGCCGCCAGCCATGGCCAGGCGCCATGGGCGAGCGGATCGTTCGAGAGATCTCCGCCGAGGCCTGGGCCGCGTGGAAAGAGCACGCGAAGATGCTCATCAACGAATACCGCGTGAACCTCGGCACCGATGAAGGCCGCGCGTTCATCGAGGCGCAGTTGGTCGCGTACCTCTTCGAGGAGGGCGTCCTCCGGGAGGCCGAGGGCTTCGTCCCGCGGCCCGAGTGACGCTCTGAGGCGGGCGTCGCGCAGTCTCACAACATCCGACCTCGAGGCCCATGCGTTGGATGGCGCCACCCCTCGCGTGGTAGCCTCCGCCGCGATGTGGATTCGCCTCCTCGCCCTCGGCGCGATCGCGTGCGCCCCGGTCAAGCTCACCCCCGAGCAGTACTACGGCGGCGCGGCCCCGGAAGATAGCCATCAGGCCGACGCAACGCCCGACGCCGCGGCCGATGCCTCGGAGGCAGAGGTCGTGGCGACGGACACGATCTCCTCCGATCTCGAGGAGACCGAGGCCCCGGCGGACGCACCGCAACCGGAAGACCTTTGGGACGACGCCTCGGACACCGGCGCTCCGGACGTCAGCGTTCCGGACGTCTCTGACCCCATTGACGCAACCGACCTCGCCGAGCCGGGAGACGTTGAGGACGTCCCCGACGAAGGGCCCTGCTTCGTCGACTGCGCGGGGAAGCAATGCGGCGACGACGGCTGCGGCGGGACCTGTGGCGAGTGCGCCGCGGGCTTCGCGTGCTCGAAGTCGCAGGCCTGCATCCCCGCGTGTACGCCCCAGTGCTTCAAGAAGCAGTGCGGCCCGGATCAGTGTGGGGGCGCGTGCGGCATCTGCCCGGGCGACTTCGAGTGTGGCGCGGACGGCAAGTGTTACGACGCGCTCTGCACCCCGAACTGTGACGGAAAGGTCTGCGGCGACGACGGGTGCGAAGGCAGCTGCGGCGACTGCGCCCCAGGGGATCTGTGCGAAGCCGGCCAGTGCGTCGTGGGCCCCTGCTCCGGCGTGCCCTTCGACACCGGCAAGTGTCAGGACGACAAGGCCCTGCAGTGCCTGGGGGGGAAGCACCTCGTGGTCAAGGACTGCCCGGGGCAAGACCTGACCTGCGGCTGGAACCCGGTGATGGTGGCTTATGACTGCATCCCGAAGGGGCAGTGCTTCCCGCAGTGCCTCGCGCAAGAGTGTGGTGACGACGGGTGCGGCGGCTTCTGTGGCGTCTGTCCGCCGTCGTGGCCTTGCGCGAACGGGTCCTGCATCGCGACGCAAGGCGGCGGTTGCGGCTACTACACGGTGGTGGGCACGTGTGCTCAGGATCTCCTCTGGTGGTGCGAAGGCGGCGTGCTCCAGAAGCGCGATTGTGCCGCCGAAGGTAAGTCATGCGGTTTCAACCCCGACCAGCTGCTGAACCAGTGCCTGGACTGACCGTGAGCGCGGTCCCCTGGCCTCCCGTCGCCGAGCGCTCCAGCGGATCGCTCGGCGGCCTTGGGACCCGCTGGGTCCTCCTCGCGGCCAGCTGCGTCGTCGCGTGCTCCGAGGCGCAGGAGCCCCCTCTCGCCCCAGACGGCCAGGACGACACCGCCACGGCCGTCCAGAGCGACACCACAACGCCTGACGCCGCCGACGGCGCCGCCAGTGACGCCGCTGACGTCGCGGGACCCACCGACCCGCCGCCGCTGCCGACCCCACTGCCCATCGTGTGGGCCGGCAACGCCGCGTCACCGCACGGCTTTCCGCCGGAGACGCCCTGCCCCGCACCGGAGGCGGTCCAGCCCTTTCGCACGGGACCCGGCCAATACGCGGCCAACATCTTCCACTTCAACATCCAGTACGTCGCCGGCGGCCTCGACAACTTCCTCGGGGTCTGGACCGTCGGCGAGGAGGAGATCGAAGATCTCATCATCACCGAGAGCTTCGAGCCGCTGCTCACGCTCTACGAGAAGCACCCGACCTGGGGCGTGAGCTTCGAGATGCAGGGCCTCATGCTCGAGATCATGGCGGCCCGCCACCCGAAGGTGCTCGACCGCCTACGGACCATGGCCCGCCGCGGTCAGGCGGACGTCATGAGCTACCACTGGTCTGATCAGCTGGTCACGGCGTACCCGCGCCGCCACATGGAGTGGAGCTGGGCCGAGAACCAGGAGATCTTCGAGACGCTGTGCATACCGCGCCCCAAGGTGCACTTCCTTCAGGAGGGCCAGTTCGGGCCAGGGATCCAGGACTTCGCCGCCCAATACGGCGAGCTCGTGGTGCTGCCCCGCAACCTCATGAAGTTCTTCCATCAGCCCCCGCCCCCAGGCGTCTGGTACACCAACCTCGGCATCAAGACCCTCACCACGGACGGCGCCAGCGGCGACGGCTTTCAGCTCGCGTGGACCTTCGTTGACGACGGCGAGCTCCTAGCCACCGGCGGCGCCGCCCCCTACCTCGTCGACGCGTTCATCAAGAACGACAAGGCGATCGCGGAGTACGAGCAATCGCTCGCGGATCTCGAGGCCTCGGGCTTCGCGCACGTACCGCTGAGCCACTACGTAGCCCAGCTCGAAGCCTCGAACGTGCCCACCACGCCCATCGAGCCCCCGATCCTCGACGGCAGCTGGCAGCCCGGTAGCTCCAACCTCATGACGATCTGGATGGGCGGGATCGGCGCCGAGCCCGGGAACGAGCGCGACAACCAGCTGCTCACGGGGAACGTGGTGCTGGGCCAGCGCCTACGCGCGCTCGAGGCGCTCTACGCGGCCGAGTTCTCTGGACCGCGGGCGCGTGGCGCCCAGCCCGGCCGAGGGGCCTGCGGTGCGGACCGGCCGGAGGGACAGCCCAGCTCAGTCGTCGACGAGGCGGCGGTAGACCGGCTGCTGCGCCATGCCCGTCGCGAGCTGCTGCTCGCCGAGGTCTCCGACGGGACCGGCTGGCGCCCGGCCGGCACCGAGGTCAAGTACGCCCTGAGGCACGCGGCCGAGGCGCGGCGCCTCATCGACGACGTGGCGCGCCACCTCCTCTGGCAGCTCTGCCATCGCGGCGCCGTCGCCGTGGATCCGAATACGGGCGTGGTCTCGCCTGCCTCCCGCACCGAACGCGGCGCCGACGTGGCGCCTGCGCTGACCGGCCTGGAGATCACCAGCGAGAGGGCCCACTCCGTCTCCTGGACGGCCCACGAAGCGCCGGACGTCACGTTGCTCGAGGTCACCTTCCCAGCCGGCGCCAATGTCACCCAGGGCACCTCGGTGCCGCCCGCCATCGCCATCCGCTTCCCCTTCGCGGGCACCGAGATCGCCTACTGCCCGTCGAACCAGGAGACAAAGCTGCTGTCGGTCCCGTTCGACGGCTACGAGGTCACGCGCAACGAGGCCGAGCTGGGGCTCCCCCTCCCGAACGGCCTCATCGCGCTCGACGCCGACCGCACGCTGGTCCTCGACCTCTCCACCATCCACCTGGCGGCCCGAATCGGCACGTCGGAAGACGACACGCCCCGGCTCGAGTTCAAGGACGAGGTCTACCCGGCGCACGAGGCGCTCACCTGGCGCTTCTACGTCGTCGCACGCCCGGCGGCCGAGGTGGTGTCGTTCGCGAACGCGGTGAACGTGACGCCGGCTGTGGTGTTCGAGGTGGGGGAGTAACCGTGGCGATCGAGTCCATTCAGAGCGTCAACGTCTTCGTACGCAACCTCGAAGCGGCGGTTCGTTTCTACGACGACGTCCTGTCGCTGCCGCTCGCCCGCCGCGCCGACGGGATGGCCACCTTCTATTCGGGCCAGCGCGGTGCGCAGCTAAACGTGCTCCGGGCGGGCTCCGAGGATGCGGGCTCCGTCGGGCGCCACACCGGGATCGCCCTTCGCGTCCGGGAGTTTGGCGATCTGGACTCGTTCGTGCGCCGCGTCGAAGCCAAGACCGGCCGCGCGGACGTCTCGAGCTTCCGGCGCGGCAACCGGCTCGAGCTCCGCGACGGAGACGACAACAGGATGGCGCTGGTGGAGACGCAGTCGCCGGAAGAGAACCCGCCCATCTTCGACGCCCCCGCCTCGGTCTCGGTCAGGGTGCGAAACCTGCGAGCCGCGATGGAGTTCTACGTCGGACTCCTCGAGCTGCCCATGGTGGACCAGCCCGACCCCAACTCGGCGCTCTTCTTCTCGGGCACCACGCAGCTCATCTTGGCAGACCGGCCGGGCATCACCCCGGCGACGCCCGTAGACGGGGAGACCGGCATCTGCTTCGCGCTGGACGACGCCGAGCGCACCTTCGACGACCTCATGGGGCGAGGCGCCCGATTCGCCGTGCCGCCGCGCCTCTTGGGACCGGCGTGGATCGCCTCGCTGCGCGACCCGGATGGCAACGTCTTCACGCTGTACGGCCGGGTCCCGTGAGCCGCACTCTGACGCCGCGCAGCAGTCGCGCCTCAGCGTCCAGGCAGCACCTCGCGTGCCTTGGGGCGCTCCTCGTCTTTGGGTGTAGCGCCGCGAAGTCCGGCGACGATCCTGACGTGGAGGGCGGGGTCTCGTTCGCGCCCGACACGCGCCCGGGCGCCAAGGACGCGGTCGCGGCCGATGCCCAGACGGAGGTCCCGGTCGGCACGGAGGATGTGACGGAGGTGGTGCTCGACACAGGAGCCCCGGAGCTCCCCCCGGTGGACGTGCCCTGCGCCGTGGACGGCACGCCGTGCAACGACGGGGACGCGTGCACCGCGGGCGACCGCTGCGCGCTCGGCGCGTGCGCAGGGGTCCCGCTGGCCTGCGACGACAAGCTCATCTGCACCACCGACGTATGCACCGAGGGCCAGTGCGAGTCGGCGCTCGTGGACGGCTACTGCTTGATCGCCGGGGTCTGTTACCCGGCCAACACCACGAACCCCCTCAACACGTGCGAGCGGTGCGATCCCCCGGTGTCGGGCGCCGCCTGGAGCGCCAACACGGGCTCCTGCATCGCCCCCGGGGCGTGTGGCAGCGCCGTGGGGACGTGTGTTCAGGGGCAGTGCGTAGTCCCCGGCGGCGCGGTCTGCCCTGACGACGGAAACCCCTGCACGACCGCCACCTGCACCGGCGGGATCTGCGGCCAGGCGCTCACCCCGGGTCCCTGCGACGATCTCAACGCGTGCACCACCGGCGACACCTGCTCGAACGGCGTGTGCGTCGGCGCGCCCACGGTCGTCTGCCCCGACGATGGGAACCCCTGTACCGACGCCACCTGCACGGGCGGCGGCTGCGCGACGGTGCCGAAGGTGGGCGCCTGCGAAGACGGCAACCCGTGCACCGTGGGCGATGTCTGTTCGGGGCTGGTCTGCGTCGGCGGGGCGGGCAAGAAGGACAGCGACGCGGACGAAGAGGTCGACGTGGCATGCGGCGGCACGGACTGCGCGGACTCGTCGAACGCCATCGGCACCTCGAAGGCGGAGCTCTGCGCCGACTCGCTCGACAACGACTGCGACGGCGCCACGGACAAGGCCGACGACGACTGCGGCTCGAAGCTGGGGAAGCCGTGTGTCTATCAGGGCGACTGTCACCCCGAGGGGGTCTGCGCCACGCGCCTCGGCACCGGTGCCACCGTGTGCAACACCCGGTGCGGCAAGGCCACCGACTGCGCCGCCACGGAGATGTGCACCCGGCTGCCGGGCGCGACCAGCCTCGGCTTCTGCGAGCCGTCGCCACCGGGCGCTTCCGCCGCCGGCGCAGCCTGCCAGAACCACGGGCAGTGCAAGACCGGGCTCTGCTTCGACGGCGCTTGCCGCACCACCTGCTTCGACGAGTCCGGCTGCTCGGCCACCGAGGACTGCGCCTGGTTCTACACCGCCCAGGGCACCTTCGTGACGTTCTGCCTCAGCCCGGCCGCCAGCGGCCTCAAGGCGAACGGCCAGGCCTGCACCGCCGACAACGTGAGCTACGGCGGAGACTTCTGCGCCTCTGGGCTCTGCGATCTCGCGCCATCGAGCCCGTCGCTGTGGCGCTGCACGCCGGTGTGTGGGTCAGAGAAGGACTGCGCGGCGAACCAGGAGTGCCACCTCATGGCGTATGCGCCGGAGACGGCGACCGACGCGGTGCCCTACCACGCGCAGTTCACCGAGGTGGTCCATGACGGCGTCAGCGGCTGCTACACGTCCTCCGGCGGCGGCGGCATCTTGTCGGACGGCCTCCCGTGCCAGCCCGACGCGTACTTCAACTGCAAGAGCAACAAGTGCATGGCCATCGATCCAGACTCGAACGACACCTTCTGCACCTCGCTCTGCAACACGGACGCCGACTGCGTGGCGGGTATGAAGTGCAAGATCGTGCCGCTCACGCTGGTCTCCGAGTACCTCGTGTCGGACGTGGGAGCGCAAGACCCAGCCCTGGCGGCGTACAGCTACTTTCAGCTCTGCACATATCCCTGAACCCGGTCACCTCGCGCATGCCGGTGAGCTTCCATGAATCGCCCTCGCTTCCAGCTCACGTCCCCGGAATTCGCGCCACGCCGCCGCCGTGGCGCGCCCGTGCTGCTCCCAGCGCTGGGCCTGGCCTTGGGGTGCGCGACCAGCGCCACGGAGGAGGCGGTCGCGGTCTCGTGCTCCAGCCTCGATGTGCGCGTGTTGCCGGTGGACGTGTGGGGGCGTGAGCTCCCCGGCGCCACGGCCACACCGGGCTCGCTCACCGTCGCCGAGGGCGTCAAGACCCTGCAGGCCACGGCGGAGGGCTGGGTGGGCACCACCGTTACGCTGGAGCTGAGCGACGCAGCGCCGGGCGGCCTCGCCGCTACGGCCACCGATGGCGCTCAGGTGGCGGTGGCGCTGGGACAGGGCTGCACGCGGGACCTCTACGTGGGGCTGGACCACCCGATCTACGCGTCCACGGGCCGCGCGCCGAAGGAGGGCAACAAGGTCACGCTGTTGCCGGACGGCGAGCGTTACTGGCAGGCGGTCTACGACGACCTGGTGGCGCGGCCCACCGCGCGAGTGAACCTCACGACCTGGTGGTGGCAAGCCGACTTCGAGCTGATCCGGGGCCCGAACCACACCACGGAGCCCGAGTCGGCGCGGCGCCAGAACACCATGATGGAGCTGCTGCAGGGCCGTGAGCCCGCGCGGGTGGCGGTGGCTCGGTTCGCCGAGGGGCTGGCCGGAGGGATGGCGTACCTCAACTCCGACCCCGAGCTCCGGGCCTTCGGCGAGTCGCCGGACGACGGGGTCGAGGTGATGCTTCAGTCGAACCGCGTCGAGGCGCCGTTTCAGGGCACGTACACGCCCGAGCCCGTAGTGATCGACTTCGCGGCGCGAGTGGCGGAGCACCACGCCGCCGCCGACTTCCCAGCGGCGCCCGTGCAGGCGTCGCTGGAGGCCATCGAGGCGGCGTCGTACCACCAGAAGGGCCTGGTCATCGGCGGCGAGGTGGCCTTCATCAGCGGGATGAACGTGAAGAGCACCGACTGGGACACGAACGCCCACGAGGTGTTCGACCCGAAGCGGATGATCTTCGTGGCCACCACCGCCGAGCGCGTGGCCGTGGCGAACAAGGAGGTGGCGCCCGACAAGGGGCCCCGGAAGGACTACGGGATTCGCGTGGAGGGCCCGGCGGCGCGCGACGCCGACGATATCCTGCGCGTGCGCTGGGACCATGGGATCGCCGTGGGCGCGATGTTCGCCGGCGACCAGACGCCGTTCGAGCTCCTGCCGCCCTCCCCGGCGGTGGGCAATACCAGCTGCCAGATCGTCACCACGCTCCCGCCGCCGATCGCCGAGCGCTCGATCTTCGAGACCCAGGCCAAGGCCGTGCGGCAGGCGACGGACTTCATCTACATCGAAGACCAGTACTTCCGCGCCCCCATGCTCGACGAGCTGATCGCGGCGGCCATGAGGGAGCAGCCCGATCTGCACCTCGTGGTGGTCACGAAGCCCGTGAGCCTGTCCGACGGCGGGAAGAAGTGGACGGTGATCTCGGACCAGACGTTCCGCGACGAGTTCCCCGACCGCTATCTCCTGCTGGCGCTCGAGACCTACGACGAGGTGAACGGGGTCCACCACTTCGTGCCCATCGACACGCACTCGAAGATCACGTTCGTCGACGACGACTACCTGTGCGTCGGGTCGGCCAACAAGAACAACCGTGGCTATCTGTATGAGGGCGAGCTGAACGCGGCCGTCTACGACCGCGCCATGGTGTCACCCGCGCGGCTCGAGGTGCTGCAGAACCTCGTGGGCGCAGAGCGGGCCGGCGAGCTGAGCGCCACCAGCACGGGTCGCGAGATCCTGACGCTGCTCCGCGAGCTGGCGGAGGCGAACGCAGCCTTCAAGGCGGCGGTGGAGGCGGACCCGGAGAGCCCCGGCAAGCCGGCGGGCTTCGTGTATCCGCTGGCGTTCAGCCCGGAGTACCTCGTCGAGGTGGGCCCCGACGTCTTCTGACGCCGCGGGGCCAGCGCCCGCGATCAGGGCGCAGCGACCCCGATCAGCGGTACGAAGGTGTCCCCGTTCGGGGTCACGATCTTGAGCTGGGCGCTGAAGTTGCCGATGCTCGGGGGCTCGAAGGTGACGAACACGGAGCTGGACATGCCCGCGGGCACCGCGAGGGGCGAGGGCTGAGTGGTGACGAAGACGCCCAACGGGCCACCCACGATCTCAGCGCTCGTGACGTTGAGGGTCACATTGAGGAGGTTCGTGATCCCGGTGGCAAGCGAGGTCTTCTTGTTGACCACGCCGCCGAAGAACAGCCCCGGCGGGGAAGCCGGTGACCAGCTGTTGTTGTCTGGCGAGGTCGTGACCTTCTCGAAGTCGGCGGCGTTGTTGCCGGTGTCCTGGAAGACCCCGTTCACCAGCTTCCGGCGGAAGCCCTCGGTGGAGTTGACGGTGCCCAGCGACGTGAGCGGGGTGCCCTCCTTGTAGAAGGTGGTGGTCCCGAGCCCGACCTGGTCGAGAACCGCGCCCGCGCTCAGCAGCGCAATGCCCCCGGCGTCCACGAACCCAGTGGTGTAGTTCACGTTGCCCGGACCGCCCGGACCGCTGAACCCCGAAGCGCCCGTGTTGGTGAACAAGAACGACGCCCCGGGCGCCAGAGTCCGCCCGGCCGGGATCGCGACCCGGAGAAATCCGGAGGTGCTGCTCGCGGCGGAGCCCCACAGCTCCATCCCGCCGACGACGATCGTCTTGAGCGACGTGTTGGTGATCTCGACGAACTCGTCGTTTCCGCCAGAGGGTCCGCGGACACGAAACTCCGTGATTATGAGCCCAGTAACCGGTAGCGGCGGGGCCGAGCAGCTCGCCGTCGAGCACATGCCCGCCTGGCACGTGTCCGACTCGGTGCATGCCGCGAAGTCATTACAGGAACTGCCGTTTGGGCGGTTCGTGTAGACGCAGCTGCCGGTCTCGGTGTTGCAGGTCCCCACGTCCTGACACTGGTTCGTGGGCGGGCAGTGCACCGGCTCCCCGGCGACGCAGCTCCCGGATTGGCAGGTGTCGTTGGAGGTGCACTTCTGACCGTCTTCGCAGCTCGCCCCGTCACCGAGCTGGCCGTTGACCACGCACGTCCCCGTGCCCGGGTCGCAGATGCTGGTGGAGCAGCCGTCGGCCGGACAGACCACCGAGGTCACGCCCGCACAGCCGCCGTCGACGCAGGTGTCCTCGGAGGTGCAGGCGTCCCCATCATTGCAGAGGGTCCCGTTGCCCTTTGGCGTGGTGTCTCCACACTCGCCGGTCAACGGATCGCACGTGCCGGGGTTGCTGCAGGGGTTGTCTGTGGAGCAGGTGACCGGATCCGCGCCCGTGCAGACGCCGGCGCTGCAGGTGTCGACTTGGGTGCACGGGTTCTCGTCGTTGCACAGAATACCGTCCAAGACCGGCGGATTCACGCACTCGCCCGTGAGCGGCTGGCAGGTCCCCTCCAGGTTGCAGTCGTTGGTGGACGGGCAAGGGAGAGGTGACCCGGGCCGACAGATGCCGGCCTCGCACGCGTCGCTCACTGAGCAGGTATCACCGTCGTCGCAGAACGTGCCGTCCGCCACCGGCGGGTCGGAGCAAACACCGGTGCTCGGGTTGCACACGCCCGCGCTGTGGCAGCTGTCCTTCGCGGTGCAGACCTTGGCCTCGCCGCGGCAGCCGTTCGGGCCGCAGCGGTCGTCCGTGGTGCAGGCGTCCCCATCGTCGCAGGGGGTGCCGACCTTTGGCGTTCGCTGGCAGGTCCCGGACGGGGCGAGACACTCGACCAGGGCGTCGCATTGATCCGGAGCGCCGCAGTCCTTCGGGGTAGGCCCGGCGCAGACGCCGTTCGTGCAAGCGTCGTCGAGGGTGCATCCGTTGCTGTCGTCACACTGGGTCCCGTTGGCCTTCGACGGGTGGGTGCACTCACCGGTCTGCGGCTGGCAGACCCCGACCGAGTGACACGCATCGAGGGCCGTGCAGATCTTCTCATCGCCCACGCACGCGCCGCCGAAGCACTTGTCGCCCGTGGTGCACAGGCTCCCGTCGTCACAGGATGTGCCGTTGTCCTTGAGCGGGTTGGTGCATACCCCGGTGTCCGGGTTGCAGATGCCGGCGGAGTGGCAAGAGTCGCTGGCAACGCAGACCTTGGGCGTGCCCTGGCACACGCCGGAGGCGCAGCTGTCACCCACGGTGCAGGGGTCACCGTCGTCACACGACGCACCGTCGGGCGACACGGGGAAGCTGCACCCCCCATTGATCGGGTCGCAGCTGCCGGTCATGCGGCACTGCTGCGTAGGCATGCAGGCGGGCGCCTGGCCGGCGCAGATCCCGCTCGTGCACACGTCGCCCACCGTACACTTGTCTCCGTCGGAGCACGCGCCCCCTTCGTTGGCCGGAGGGTTCGAGCAGTGCCCCGTGAGGGGGTCGCAGGTCCCGGCGGCATGGCAGATGTCCAGCGCCTCGCACTGGACGACCTCGCCCGTGCAGACCCCGGCGACGCAGGTGTTGTCCGTGGTGCAGAGGTTATGGTCGTCACAAGGCGTGCCATCCTCCTTGGGCGGCCCGGAGCACTGGCCGGTGGCGGGGTTGCACGTACCGCCGTCGTGGCACTCGTCGGCCGCGGTGCAGACTTTGTCGACGCCCGCGCAGACCCCTGCGTTACAGACGTCTGAGTGGGTGCAGGCGAGCCCGTCGTCACAGCCGGTCCCAGGAGCCTTCACGGGGTTCGAGCACACGCCCGTAGCCGGGCTGCATGTCCCGATCTGATGGCACACGCCGAGCGCGGCGCAGACCACCGGCGAGCTGCCGACGCAGGTCCCGGCCTGGCAGGTGTCGGTGGTCGTACAGGCGTCGCCGTCGGAGCACACCGTCCCGTTACCCTTGGACGGGTTCGTACAGGCCCCGGTCGACGGGTCGCAGCTGCCTATGTCATGGCACTGGTCCAGAGCGGTGCACACCACGGGGCTCCCCCCACACGCGCCTGCAGTACAACGATCGCTCGTGGTGCACACGAGGCCATCGTCGCAAGTAGCGCCATCGTTCTTCGCCGGGTTCGAGCACGCCCCGCTGGTGGGATCGCACACCCCGGCGAGGTGACAGTCGTCCTGCGCGGCGCAAACCACGGCGGCGCCAGCGCAGACACCCGACGTGCAGATGTCGCCGGTGGTGCAGGGGTTCGCATCCGAGCAAGTGGCGCCGTCGTCCTTCGCAGGGTTCGAGCAGACGCCGGTGTGGGGATCGCAGATCCCCGCGCCATGGCAGTCGTTCAGCGCGCTGCAGACCACGGGCTTACCGACGCACTCTCCAGAGGCGCAGCTGTCGTCCGTGGTGCACGGGTTGCCGTCGTCGCACGTGGCGCCGTCGTCCTTCGGGTTCGGGGTGCAGGCGCCGGTGGACGTCTCGCAGGTCCCCGCGTCGTGGCAGCCGTTCTTGGGCTCGCACACCACGGGGGTGCCGCTGCACGAACCCGCGGCGCACTTGTCTGCCGTGGTGCATGCAGCGCCGTCGTCGCACGACGTGCCGTCCTCGAGCAGCGCGGCCGAGCAGGTGCCCGTGGAGGGGTCGCAGACCGCAGGTGCGTGGCAGGCGCCCGCGTCTTCGCACTCGGCCGACTCGCCCGCGCACACACCCGAGGCGCAGGCGTCTCCGGTGGTGCAGCCATCGCCATCATCACAGCCGGTGCCGTCCTGCTTGTCTTCGGCCTGGCAGTCACCGGTGGTCGGGTTGCAGACGCTAGCCTCCTGGCACGCGGTGGCGCCGGGGCAGCCTACGGCCGTCCCCGCGCAGCTGCCGGCGCTGCACTCGTCGCCAGTGGTACACGCGTCCTGGTCATCACATCCCGTCCCGTCGGGCAGCGGGTCGGAGGTACACGCTCCGATGTCGGGATCGCAGGTGCCGGCACCGCGACAGGCGCCCGCGGGCGGGCACTCGACCGGCTTGCTGCCGACGCACTGCCCCCCAGCGCAGGCTTCTCCCGTGGTGCAATCGTCGCCGTCGTCGCACACGGTGCCGTCGTCCGCCAGGGTAGGCACGCACCCGGTCTCGGGCACACAGGTCACAGAGGCGATGCAGGCGCCGGTGGCGCAGGTCACCGGCTTGCCGGCGCCACAAGCGCCCCCTGCGCACGCGTCACCCTCGGTGCACGCGTCCCCGTCATCGCACGAGGTGCCGTCCGGCGGCTGCGTGCCGCCACACTGGCCTGTCGTAGGATCGCAGGTGCCACCGGCCGCGCAGGGGCCGCCGGCGCACTCCTTCAAGGCGCCTCCGGCGCACTCGCCGGCGGCGCACGCCTCGCCCGTGGTGCACGCGTTGTCGTCGTCACACTGCACGCCATCCGCCTTCGGGGCGCCACTGCAGGCGCCAGTAGCCGGGTCACAGGTGCCGGCCTCGCGGCACGTGCTGACCGCGCACTCCACCGGCTTAGAACCGAGGCACGAGCCGCCGAAGCAGGTGTCGACGGTGGTGCAGGCGTCCTTGTCGTCGCACGCGCTGCCGTCAGCCAACGCCGAGACAGGGCACTCCCCGGTCGCGGGGTCACAGACGCCGACGCTCTCGCACGCCTTCGCGTCCGGGCAGACCACCGCAACGCCAGCGCACGCACCCGCCGAGCACTGATCGCCCGTGGTACAGCCGGCGCCGTCGTCGCACGAGGTGCTGTCGGCTGCTGGAGCCGCCTCGCAGCGGCCCGCGTTGCAGCGCGGGACCTGGCAAGCTGCCAGTCCGGTGTTGGGGCAGTCGCCATCCGTGGTGCAGTCGGACGTGGCGACGTCGGTGGTCGGCACGTCCGTTGTGGGAGCGTCGACCTGCCCTCCGTTGTCGGTCCCGGTGGGGACGGTGTCGCTGGCGGTACCGGTGCTGGTGTCCGTGGGGGTCTCGGAGCAGGCCAAAGCGAGGGAGGTGACGACGAAGATCGCGCGCGTGTGCATGCGCGCCTTCTAACGAGAAGCCGACCCGAATTCCAGTGACTTGTGAGTGACGGCGCCGCTGCGACCCCGCGCGAGGGCCGGACTCAGTCGACGGGTGGCGCCATCGGGTAGTCGCGGGTGAAGCAAGCGTTGCAGTAACGGCGGCCAGGCTGGTCCCAGCGGGCGTCGGCCACCGCGCGGTGGAGGCCGTCGATCGACAGATACGCGAGGCTGTCCGCCCCGATCGCGTCGGCGATGGCATCGACGCTTGCGTGCGCCGCGATGAGCTCGCCGATGTTGGGTGTGTCGATGCCGAAATAACAGGGCGAGACCGTGGGGGGGCACGCGATGCGGACGTGCACCTCGGTAGCGCCCGCCGCGCGGAGGAGCTGGATGATCTTGCGGCTCGTGGTGCCGCGGACCAGGGAGTCGTCTACCACCACCACGCGCCGCCCGCGGATCTGGGCCTCGACCGCGGAGAGCTTCAGCCGCACGCCGAAGTTTCGAATCGCCTGGGCGGGCTCGATGAAGGTGCGCCCGACGTAGTGGCTGCGGATGAGCCCCATCTCGAACGGGATCCGCATCTGCTCCGCGAAGCCGATGGCTGCCGTGGTGCCCGAGTCAGGAACAGGGATCACGATGTCCGCTCCGCCGGGCGGCGGCGACTCCTCGGCGAGGATACGACCGAGCTCCTTGCGGCTGTGGTAGACCGCCCGCCCGAACATGCGCGTGTCGGGCCGAGCGAAGTAGACGTGCTCGAAGATGCACTGGCGGACGGGGTGAGCCTTGTCGGAGTAGCGGTGGCTGCTGAGCCCGTCCCTGTTCATCACCACGATCTCGCCGGCCTCGACGTCGCGCACCACCTCCGCCCCGATCAGCGCGAGCGGCGCCGTCTCGCTGGAGAGGAACCACCCGCCGTCGCGGCGGCCGATCACCAGCGGTCGGAAGCCGAACGGGTCCCGAAGGCCCGCGAGCCCGTCCTGAGTCATCACCACGACCGAGTAGGCACCGCGGACCTCGGCGGCGACAGCGCTCAGGCGCTCCGCCAGACCACCATCCCGCCGCCGCGCCAGGAGGTGGAGGAAGATCTCCGAGTCGCTGGAGCTGGTGAAGAGGCTGCCTTGATCTTCGAGGGTGCGTCGCAGCTCCCGGGCGTTCGTGAGTGTCCCGTTGTGCGCGATGGCCAGCACGCCCCCGGCATAGTCGACCGCGAACGGCTGGCAGTTTCGAATCGTGCTCTGCCCGGCGGTGGAGTAGCGCACGTGCCCCACCGCGCACGATCCCGGCAGCGCCGCCAGCTCGCGCGTGGTGAATACGTCCACCACGAGTCCCATGCCCCGGTGGGCCAGGAGCGACCCGTCGGGTCCCACGGTGGCGATCCCCGCGGACTCCTGACCGCGATGCTGAAGCCCGTGCAGGCCGAGATACGTGAGGTTGGACGCCTCCGGATCGCCATAGACGCCGAAGACTCCGCACTCCTCACGCGGCCTGGGCTCCGGAGGGTGCTGGTCCATCGGGAGACCGGCCTCGGGGAGGTGGGCCTCGGCCGGAGGGGGCACGCAGTGGTCTTCTATTGTGCTCTGGGAGAAGGAGTCACTCGATATTGCGCTCATCCGAACCGACCAACCCGAAGGGCCCTCTCGAGCCCCGTGTCCCACGCTTCGAACAGCGCCTCTAGCCCAACATCAACGCCCACGCTGCCCACGGTCACGCGCAGGCGGTCGCCGCCCGTGCGCCCGAGGCGAGTGAGGGGCGCCCCCCAGCGCTCGGCCACCGCGGCGACGGCCGCCGCGGCCTCGGGATCGAACGACACGACGAAGCGCGCCCCCGCTTCCCCGAACAGCGCCTCGCGCGCGGGCTCGTCAGACGGGAGGGAGAGGTCGGCGCCCATCCTGACCGCCGAGCCGTGGCACCCCGCGCACTCGGCGAGCGCCACGAGCAGTCCCCCATCGGAGACGTCGTGCGCCGACACGAGGAGCCCCGCCATGACGAGCTCGCGGCACGCCCCGGAGGCCCTGGCCTCGGCGTCGAGGTCCACGGGGGCCGGGCGGCCCTGCGTGAGCCCGTGGAGCGAATAGAGCCACTCGCCACCGCCGACGCTCACCCCGCGAAGGGCACCGATGACCGCGACCTCGTCGTCTTCTCCCGCGAAGGCCGGACCCGGCGGCGGTGCGCCTCCCTCGCGATAACCGACCACGGCGATCATGGGCGTGGGCAGGATCCCGGCGCCATCGGTCTCGTTGTAGAGGCTGACGTTGCCGCTGACCACGGGCGCGCCGAGCGCGCGCGACGCGGCGGCGATGCCGTCCACCGCCTCGGAGAAGCTCCACATCACCTCGGGGCGCTGCGGGTTGCCGAAGTTCAGGCAGTCGGTGAGCCCGATAGGACGGGCGCCCACGCAGGCGAGGTTTCGCACGCCCTCGGCCACCGCATGGGTGGCGCCGCTGCGCGGGTCGAGGCCCACGAAGCGGCTGTTGACGTCCACCGTGAGGGCCACCGCCTTGTCCGTCCCCAGGATCCGCACCAAGGCAGCGTCGCTGCCCGGCCCGGCCACCGTGCCCAGCCGGACCATTGAGTCGTACTGGCGGCTCACGAAGGCGCGCGATGCGAGGTTCGGGCTGCCGACGAGGGAGAGCAGCGCGGCCCCCACGTCGCCCTCCAGCGGCACGGGGGGGACCACCCAGCGGGCCTCCAGGTCCGCCGGCGGCGCGAGCGGTCGCTCGTAGCGGGGCGCCTCCTCGGAGAGCGGGCGAGCGGGCAGATCCAGCTGCAGTTGCCCGTGGCGCGTGGCCCGAACACGCCCCGTCGCGGTGACCCGGCCGACCACGGCGCACTCGAGGTCCCAGCGGTGGAAGATCGACGCAATCGCGCCGATGTCTTCCGGGCGACAGACCAGCAGCATCCGCTCCTGGCTCTCGGACAACATGATCTCGTACGCCGACATGTCGGCCACGCGGAGCGGCACGTCGTCGAGGTCGAGGTCGATCCCGGTGCCCTCCCGCCCAGCCATCTCGAACGACGAGCTGGTGAGCCCGGCGGCGCCCATGTCCTGGATCCCGAGCACGAGGCCCTGGGCGAAGATCTCGAGGCAGGCCTCGAGCAAGCGCTTCCCGGTGAAGGGGTCACCCACCTGCACCGTGGGCCGCTTCTTGAGCGCGGTCTCGTCGAAGCTGTCGGACGCCATGATCGCGCCCTTGATCCCGTCCTTGCCTGTGCGCGAGCCCACATAGAGCACCGGGTTGCCCACGCCGACCGCGCGACCCAGGAAGACCGCGTCGGCCTTGACGAGGCCCAGGGTCATTGCGTTGACGAGGCAGTTGCCCGCGTAGCTCTCATGGAACGCGAGGTCGCCGCCCACCGTGGGCACGCCGATCGCGTTGCCGTAACCGCCGATCCCGCCGACTGCGCCGGTGACCAGGTGGCGCGTGCGCGCGTCGCCCGGGCGGCCGAAGCGCAGCGCGTTGAGGGACGCGATGGGGC
>SXOO01000191.1 GCA_005776725.1 Pseudomonadota bacterium
CTCGCGCTGCGCAAGCGCTTCTGCGTGGGCTTCGGCTTCGAGCTGCAAGCCGCGGCCAACGAAGAGGCGATCATCCTGAGCCTCGGGCTCCAGCACAGCTTCGTCCTGGACGACGTCTTCGACTTCCTGAGCAGCGCCACGGCGCGCGACGTCCTCGTCCAGGCGCTGCTGGCTGCGCCGATGTTCACCACGCGTTGGCGCTGGAACACCCAGCGCGCCCTGATGCTCGAGCGCACCCAGAGCGACGGCCGCAGACTCCCAGCTCCCCTCGCGCGGATGCGCGCCGAGGATCTCCTGGTGGCGGCCTTCCCGGAGGTGGTCGCTTGCCCGGAGACGCTCCCCGGCGGCCCCCTGCCCGTCCCAGACAACCACCCCATCGTGCGTCAGACCATCGACGACTGCCTCAACGAGGCAATGGACGTGGCGGGCTTCCTCGAGGTGCTGGACGGCCTCGCTAGCGGCGTGATCGAGCGCGTCGCGGTGGACACGGCCACGCCCTCGGCGTTCGCGCGGGGCATCCTCAACAGCGCGCCCTACACCTTCCTCGACGGCGCGCCCCTGGAGGAGCGCCGCACCCAGGCGGTGATCACCCGTCGCATCCTCGACGTCCAGGTGGCAGACGACCTCGGCGCTCTCGACCCGGCCGCGGTCGCGCGGGTGAAGGCCGAGGCGTGGCCCGCGCCGGCAGACGCGGAGGACCTGCACGAGGCGCTGCTGTGGATGGGCTACGTCACGGAGGCAGAGTCGGCCCCGTGGCACGCGCACGTCGAGGCCCTCGAGGCCGCCGGTCGCGTCGTGTGGGTCCTTGGCCTCTGCTACGCCACAGAGGTGGCGCGGTCGCCTGCGCGGATGGAGCCGCGCGCGCTCCTCCGCGGTCGGGTCGAGGCCTTGGGGCCAATCCCCATCCAACCCGATCACCCGGACCACGAGCACCTCCTCTGGCTGGAAGCGCAGGGCGTGGTGCTCCGCACGCGCTTTGGCGGGGGCGCCGTCTGGTGCGAGCGTCGCCTCCTGGCCCGAATCCACCGCTACACGCTGGAGACGCTGCGCCGAGAGATCGAGCCCGTGTCGCTGGGCGACTTCCAGCGCTTCGTGCGGGCCTGGCAGCACGTGGACCACGGCCACCAGCTCGAGGGGCCGGACGGCGTACGCGCGGTGATCGAGCAGCTCGCTGGGGTCGAGATCCCGGCCGCCGCGTGGGAGAGCGCCGTGCTGCCGTCGCGCGTCCGCGGCTTCGTCCCCGCGTGGCTGGACCAGGTCACCCTCACGGGAGGCGCCGCGTTCGCCCGCCTCTGGGGCGCGGCCACCACGCCCGTCGCTCGAACCCCGATCGCGCTCGTCCCCCGCGAAGAGCTCCCCCGGTGGCTCGCGCTCGGCTCGGAGGTCGAACGCCCCACGCTGGGGCACCTGGCCGAGGCCGTCCAGCGCGCGCTCGAGGGCCGCGGCGCCTCGTTCTTCGGAGAGCTCTGCCGGCTCACGCACCTCGATCCCGACGGCGTGGCCGAGGGACTCGGCGAGCTCGTCGCGTCCGGGCGCGTCACGTGCGACAGCTTCGGCGGCCTACGGGCGCTGCTAGGCGCGCGGGATCCCAGGGCGGTCGCCTCCGCCGGGCGGTGGAGCCTGCTCCGGGACTCGCGCCCCACGGACCTCCTGACTCCAGGAGCCGAGAGCACCTTCCACGCCGCGCTGCCCAGTGACGGTGGCGGCACGACGCCCGCCGCTGGCCTGACCCTGGCGTATCCAGGGAGACCCTCGCCGAGAGGGCGTCCGGCTCCGACCGGCAGCCCCGGCGCAGAGATCGGCGCCTCGCTCGCCAGCCCGCTCGAGCCGCAGCGCGAGGCCCAGGCGGAGTTCCTGGCGCGCCAGCTGCTGCAGCGCACCGGCGTGGTGTGCCGTCGGACGGCCGCCAGAGAGCGCCTCCCCCTGCCCTATCGCGAGCTGGTGCGTGCGTTGCGCCGGCTCGAGCTCCGAGGCGAGATCCGCGGCGGGCGCTTCGTCGCGGGCATCGACGGCGAGCAGTTCGCGTTGCCCGAAGCGATCGCCTTGATGCGCCGACTCCGACGTCAAGCCGCGCCGCCGCAAGGAGCGCAGCGCTCTCCGGGCGAGCGCCCGTCAGACGGTCCAGCGCCCGGGCTGGAAGTCTGGCCGCAAGCCATTCCTCTCGAGCGGCCGATGGATCCCAGCGACCCGCTCTACGGCTTCCTCCTCGAATCGGAGCCAGCGACGCCACTCCCGGTGGCGTAAACGCCCGTAGGGCCGGGTGAGCGCGGTGAGGGACGCGCTCCCCAACGAGATCCCGCGCGGGGCCTCGTGCTCACCGGCTTCAGCTCGGCGTGCAGCCCGCGCGCCCGCTGGCTCTCCCGGCTCAGCCTCTGTGGCGACGGAAGGGTCGCCGTCGAGCTGAAACGCGCCTGGAGCGTAAGCGTTCAGCCACCCCTTCGAGATCACGAGGCCGGCGTCGGGCGCGCCGATCACGCTCGTGACTTCGGCCTGCCGAGAGCCTCCCACACTGACACACATCGTCCCGAAGTGAGACGGTGGCTCCAGCGCAACCAATTGATTCAACGCCAGCAAGGGTGCGGCACGCCGGACGTCCGGAGACCTGACCCGAGGCTTCGTTTGCCTCGCCTGCGACAGGTGCCGCGCGCCACGCATCGTTCCATTCTCCTGCAAGACGAGCGTGTGCCCGAGCTGCGCCGGCGCGAGGATTGCGCCAGCTCGCCGCCTTCGCGGTGGACCGCCTGCTGCCGCGTGTGCCGTATCGCCAGTGGGTGCTCAGCCTCCCCTTCGCGCTGCGCATGGCCGTCGCCTTCGACCGCGACCTCCTGAACGACGTGTTTGCCTGTGCCACCCGCACCATCCTTCGCTGCGTCGAGGGTCTCGGGGCGGAGCAAGGTGTCGCCGGCCACCCCGCAGGAGTCCTCCACATCCAGCGCTTCCAGGACGGCGCGCAGGTCAATCCGCACGGGCACTTCCTAATCTCCGACGCGGTGTTCGTCGGCGAGCGGCCGCCCCACCCCAACCCCGAGGCCAGCGCGCGCACCGTAACGACCCGCGCTCCGAAGCTCTCGGAGCTCCAGTCCGTGGCGGATCAAGTGGAGCGTGACGTGCTCCGACTTCTCGAGCGCCGAGCCCCCGCGCCGGCCACGGCGGACGCCGAACGTGTCCGCGCCATCCTGGAGCGCTTCGCGACCGCGAAGCCGTCGGAGACGCGCCTGCCCCAGCAGAGCAGCGGCCGCGCGCCAGCGCGGACCAAGAGCCCTCTCTGTGCTCGCTCGGCGCGGGGCTTCGACGTCCATGCGGGTGTCGTCATCCCCGCGCATGCCCGAGACGCGCTCGAGCGGCTGCTCCGCCATCTCGCGCGGGCCCCGCTGTCCCTCAGAACTTCATCCGCCGCCACACGCTGCCAGGTTTGCTGTCGATGGCCAACGCCGGACCCGGCACGAACGGCTCCCAGTTCTTCATCACCACCGTCGTCACTCCATGGCTCGACGGCAAACACGTCGTCTTCGGCAAGGTCGTCGTCTCGAAGATGGAAGCGGTCGGATCCCGTAGCGGCGCCACCAAAGTGGCTGTTGTGATCTCGGACTGCGGCCAGCTCTAATAGCCCTGCCCTTCCCCTCCGCTAGTCGCGAAAGACGAGCGGCACGAACGCGCCCCAGAGCGTGATCGGAGCGGCCCCGGTGTCCGCCCTCAGGCGGGCAACGATGTCGAGCTGCGCCTTCCTCAGGGCGGCCGCGGGCGACTGCCCTCCCAGTAGATGGTCGTAGAAGTGGTCGAAGAGCTCGGACGTCTCGTCATTCGGGATCTCCCACCACGAGGCGATCGTTGTCCCGACGCCCGCCACGCCAAAGGCCCGAGAGAGCCCAAGGACCCCTTCGCCGGCGATCGGGACTCCAAGCGCAGTCTCGCAGGCCGACAGCACTACTAGCTGCGCCTCTCCGAGCGGCAGATCCGCGATGTCGCGCGCCGTCAGCAACCCGTCGGCCGAGGGGTCGAGCCCGATCCCACCCGGCCCGCGCGTGTTCGCCCCCGATAGGACCACCGCCGACTGCCGAAGCGGGTCGAAGATTGCGCCCGAAGCGCCTGCAGGGCAGCTCCCCGCAGGGGAGAAGAACCCATGCGTCGCGAAGTGGAGGAGCCGCACCCCGGGCATCGCCGCCGCCACGGCCGACTCCGGGGCTCCCGCGCCGGTGATGAGCCCCACCCTGTTCAGAGATCTGCCGAGACGGAGCGCGACGGTGGACGCCTCTGTCGGCGTCAAGTCACCCCACTTGGATTGGTATCCGCACACGCCCGCGGAGCGCCTCGCCCACGACGCGAGCAGCTCTCCGCCGCCATGCGCCGCGCGGTCCGTCGGGGCAACGCAGCCGCTCGCGGCGCAACGGGTCTCCTCCAGCGCTGCCTCGGAGCGCGTATAGTCGAGATCACCGATCACCAACGCTCGGTCGACGCTCGAGCGTTCTCGCCGCGCCGCCACCGCCGCCGCCGGATACGGCAAGTGCTTGACGACGAAGCGCTCTACGGCGTGCCGCGCACCGAAGCGCATGATCCCGAACGGGAGTTCAGACAAGGGTCCGTCGGGGACGACCCAGAGCTCCGGGCCCGGACGGGCTGGATCGGACTCGCCCTCGAGCCACCCCTGAACCGGCCCTACAAGCCGCCGCGACACTACCTTGAGCTGCTGATCGACGGCACGCTCCGCGGCGTCGCAGCTCGCCCCGTCGCATCGAGACGCCGAGTCAATCGCCAGCCGGAGGGTGCGGACCTCCTCGTGGATCACCGCCGCTGTCCCGAGCCGCATCCACCGGACCGCACAGGTCACCTTGCCCGATGCTCCCTTGTTGGCCGATACGCCGAAGACGTCTAGCCACGCGGGCTCCGCGTCTGCCTCGAGGGGTGCGTGCGGATCTGAGGTGGGGAGGCGGCGTCGAGGCGGGCGGATTTGCACGTAGTCCAGGAGTGTCGCGTTGGCTTGGTGGAGCGCCGCGCAGACAGCCTCCGCGCTCGCCCCCAGCGGTCTCCGAGCGCTCGAGAGGCCTGGGACTCGCGCCAGCAGCTGCTTCAGGGCTTCCTCTCTCTCCTCAGCGATCTCTCGGAGCCGAGCGCTCCCCCCTTTCGACACAGCCGGGGTAGAAGCGCCCGCTGGGGCTGCCGCCTCGAGTGCGGATCGCTCGCGGTCCAACTTGCGGAGCTGGTCCCAATGCGCTTTGGACCGAGCATCGGTCTTCGGCGCATCGAAGAGTCGTTTCTGGTCGCGCCAGACCGCCTCGAGGAGCGTCCCTACACCCTGCCAGGAGAGCAAGACCTCGAAGGCCGCCGCGGCATCCGGCACCGCGTCCGGGCCCGGTTCCAGGTAAGCGGTGAGGGCGGCGTCGACGATCGTGCGGGTGCGCGCTGCAAATCCCAGAAGTGCGGTGTCGCTCCCGGCCGCTTGAAGGTTCCGCTCGAGGTGGAGCCGCGCGATCCGCAGCGCCCTCTGAAGCTGCGCCCTGCCCTCCTCTCGATGACCGCGCGCAAGCGTCACGATTCCGAGCTGTCCCAACGTCTCCGCGACGTGGGAGTGGTCGGTGCCGAGCACGCGCTCGCGGATGGACAAGGCGTGTCCGAGCAGCTTCGCCGCTGCTTCTGACTCACCATCATGGCCCAACATCGAACCCAGCGCCGTCTCGTAGACCGCGACCGTCCAATGCTCGGCACCGAGGGCGGCTCGACCACGCTCGAGCGCCACCTCATAGAGCCGACGAGCCTCTGCGCGGCGCCCCGCGCGATCGAGGACCATCGCGAGCCCATGGACGGCCATAGCTACGAGGGGGTGCCCCTCGCCGAACGCAGCGCGACCGACCTCGATGCTCTCCCCGAAATGACCCGCTGCGTCGTCGAGCCTGCCGAGGTCGGACTCGGCCTGAGCGAGACGGTGCAACAACAGGGCGTTCAGGGGGTGTCCGGGCGCGAACCCAGCTCTCCCATCTGCCAGCGCCCGCTCCAAGACCTTGAGAGCTTCGACCGGATCCCCTAGCTCCACCAGCAACGCCCCCAGGCTGGCCTCGAGCTGGAGCGTCCAGACCGTGCGCCTCCCCTGCACCATGTTCAACGCGGCGACCCCTGCTTCCAGGGACCGACGAGCCGCGTCGAGTCGGCCGAGCCCCAACTGAACGTTCGAGGCCAGACTCCGGACTGCCGCGACGTTGGGGTGGATCGGCCCGTAGACCCGCTCGTAGATGGGGACCGCGGAGGCCAGCAGCTCTTCGGCTTCAGCGAAGTCGCCACGGAGCTGGAGCAACGTGGCGACGTTCACCGCCGAGACCGCCGTCTCGGCGTCGGCCTCGCCCAAGGTTCGTCGGCGCACTTCCAGCGCGTGACGGAGCCGTGGCTCTGCCTGTTCAAGGCGCGCCAACTCCATGAGCAGGAAGGCCACATTGCTCTCGGATTGGGCCGCCAGGGGGTGTTCAGCGCCCAGCAGGCTGACCCGTTCGGCCAGGATCTCTTCCGCGGTGGCGAGCGCGGTCGCCAGCTCCCCAGCCTCGACCCGGCGAGTCAGCTCGGTCGTCGCCGTGCCGGTGCGCGCCAGCCTGCCAGCCCGGTCAGGATCCCCGGAGACGGTGGCGGGGACCGAGAAGATCCGCCGCGCCTCCAGGAACTGGTCAAAGTCACTGACGTCAGCGCCCGTGAGGCCCTGCTGCACCGCGAGCTCCTTCAGGTCGCGTTCGACCTCCACCGTCGAAGCGATATAGGCCGCCACGCCGGGTGTGCCGAAACGAAGCCAAACGAGGCAGGCCTGGGACGCGGGCTGCTGAGCGCACCAGCGCCCGCAGATCCCGAGCTCGTCTGCCTTCGCCGCCTCACTGTCAAAGGCCCTCCTGGCCGGAGCGAGCTGAAACGTCGACGAGCTGCTCAGCTCGCCAGCCACGAACCGGCAGGGCAAGGGCAGCTCGGGGACTTCGGCGAACGCGTCACTGGCGAACGCGATAACGCACCAGAACGCCCATGCTGCTCCGCCCCGGCGGAGCATCGTCGTCTTCGCCTCCCCGCTCCTGGGCTCAGAGCGCCGTCTTGTTTCCGGCGTCGTCCACCGCGACATAGGTCACCTCAGTTCTAGTCAGGAGCTCCACGCGGGTCGGATCGGCACCACGATGCGCCTCCACCATGACCTTCACGGCAACGCTGGTTTTGCCGCGCCGGGTCAAACGCCGCGTAGAAGCTCACGACATCACCGACGAACGCCGGCTTGTGGAACTCGATCTTGTCCATTGCCACGGTGACGACGGGTGCAGCGTGTGGCGCCGCGCTTCGACCGCACCGGCGAGGTCGATGTCGCTGAGGATGACCTCTCCGAAGATGGTCCCGTGACCGTTGGTGTCCTTCGGGAGGAGCATCACGCGGATAGCCGGGTCTCTCGAATGGTTCAAAGCATCCTCCTGGCGCTGGCGCTCACCTTGGTCTGACGTGCATCAACACGAAATTTAGGTACGCCCCCTCAGGGAGCCCGAGGCGCGTCGGGTGGTCCGGGCCGGCACCTTGGACGGTAAGGACCGTGGTCTCATCGTTCGCAGCGACCGCAGCCTGCCCGAGCAGCTCGAGGAAACCGTCCAGCCGTACATGAGACGAACAGCTCGCGCTCGCTAAAAATCCCCCGACCTCGACGGCGCGAAACGCCATCTCCGCGAGTCTGCCACAGGCCCTCAGGGCCCGGTCGAGGGACTTCTGGTTCGGGGCAAACAAGGTGGATCCACCACGATCACGTCGAACTCACCCGGCCTCTCAGCGGCTGAAGCCAGCACGTCGAAGGCGTCTGCGGCGACGAAGCCATGTGGCTCCGGATCGAGCCCGTTGAGAACGAAGTTGCGGCGGGCGGTCTCGACGGCCGGGCGGGCGATGTCCAGGGTGACGACCCGCTGCGCTCCACCCAGCGCGGCCGCGACCGAGAAGCCGTCCGTGTACCCGAACAGATCCAGCACGCGCCGCCCACCGGAGATCGAGCGCGTCGCGGTGGACCCGGCCACGCCCTCGGCGTTCGCAAGGGGCATCCTCAACGGCGCGCCCTACACCTTCCTCGACGGCGCGCCCCTGGAGGAGCGCCGCACCCAGGCGGTGATCACCCGCAGCATCCTCGACGTCCAGGTGGCAGATGACCTCGGCGCCCTCGACCCGGCCGCGGTCGCGCGGGTGAAGGCCGAGGCGTGGCCCGCGCCGGCAGACGCCGAGGACCGGCACGAGCCGCTGCTGTGGATGGGCTACGTCACGGAGGCGGAGGCAGCCCAGTGGCGCGCGCACGTCGAGGCCCTCGAGGCCGCCGGTCGCGTCGTGTGGGCCCTTGGCCGCTGCTACGCCGCTGAGGTGGCCCGGTCGCCTGCGCGGATGGAGCCGCGCGCGCTCCTCCGCGGTCGGGTCGAGGCCTCCGCGGGGCTTCACCGTCCATGCGGTTCTTGAGCTTGGCGCTTCGTTCCTGCGAGAACACGCCATCACCGAGGACCTCCCCCTGGGGCCCAGAGACCGGGCAGAGTGTCGCTACCTACCGGCAACGAAAACAACGCACAAACACCTACTCTGCAAGGAACGCGGTATCAGCACCGGTTCGGTGTCCGTCACCTGCATGGTCCGAGTCGACACATACCAAAAGTAGGCCTGCAAGGTCTGAGCGGCGCGCGAGTGCGTGCTTGGGCGTTGCGCTCGCTCCCAGCACGTGGGGTCAGCCCCGGCGCCGCGGCCGGCACGACTCGGCCGCTGCGGCCTCCACGCCGTCCCCCCGGCCACAGCAAGCTCCTGGACCCGCCTTCGAGCTCCGGATAGCCTGCGTGAGTGACTCCTCGCGTCCACCGTCCGCACCGAGGCGTTAGTTCGCGTTTTCAGGAGTCGGCCGGCATCCAAGAGGGCGAGTTGTAGCCATGAACGTCAAGCCCGGGAACTTCGAGCAGCTCGAGCGCCGCATGCGCGTGTACGAGAGAGCACACGACCACTGTGTGCTCCCAGGGATGCACATGGTCGCCCGCATCGACGGCCGGTCCTTCTCGCAGCTCACGCGCGAGACGCTGGGCATGACGGATCCCTACGACGTACGCATGCGCGACTGCATGGTCAAGACGCTCCTACACCTCTGTACGGGAACGGGCTTCAGCGTCCTGTTCGGTTACACGCAGAGCGACGAGCTCAATCTGCTCCTGAGGCAGGACGAACAGCTCTTCGGCCGCAAGCTCCGCAAGCTGGTGTCCGTATTGGCCGGTGAAGCGAGTGGCGTGTTCTCACTGGCGCTCGGTCGACTGGGCGCTTTCGACGCCCGGATCTCGCAGCTGCCCTCCGTGGAAGACGTCGTGAGCTACTTCCGGTGGCGCGCCGAAGACGCCCATCGCAACGCGCTGAACGGCCACTCGTACTGGCTGATGCGGCGCCAGGGCCTCGACGACCACGCCGCCACGAAGCGCCTCGAAGGTGCCTCGGTGGCCACGCGCAACGAGCTCCTCTTCCAAGCGGGCATCAACTTCAACGACCTGCCGGCGTGGGAACGCCGGGGCATTGCCGTACAGTGGCGTTACGAGGAGCAGCCGGGTACCAACCCGGTCGGCGGCGAGCAGGTGGTGAGCAAGCGCCGCGTGGCGTTCGTGAACTACGACCTGCCAATGAAGTCCGAGTTCGATGAGCTCGTCCGGGCGATCGCGGCGGCGCAGTGAGGCTCGTCCTCGACACCAACGTGATCATCTCTGCACTTTGGAAGCCGGGAAGCGTCCCCGACCAGGCGGTCACTGCCGCCCTGGGGAGCGGCAACCGCGTCCTGTATGACGCCCGCATCCTCCACGAATATCGCACCGTGCTCAGCCGACCGAAGTTCAAGCGGATAGTCCCCGCGCTCGCCGACGCGCTCGTCACCCGCATCGCTTTACACGGGGAAGCAGTCGCCGACGTCGCGCCGTGGACCGGCGCCACGAGCGACGAAGACGATCGCATGTTCGTGGAGGTTGCGCTGACCGGGCGCGCCGACGCGATCGTCACCGGCAACGTGAAGGACTTCCCCACGGACCTCGGATTCTCCGTTCATCGTCCAGTGCAGCTGCTTCCGCTCCCTCTGGCCGGATCCTGATCGCGCAGGCGGAGCGCCACGTTTGACGCCGGTCACTCCAAGTGAGGAGACAAGACGCTGAGCAGCCGCTGTACTCACGACCTACCGAGGTATTGGCGCTGGACGTCACGGTCGCCGATCACCCTGACGGGGTGATGGCGCTCGCGAGGGGGGTCAGCCCGGAAGGGCGCCCCGCGAAGACTGGCTCGGCCGCGGAGGAAGCAACGGTCCTCGGCACCCTCGACACGATCGCGCGGGTCGTGGAGGAGGAGAACCCAGGGTACAAGTGCTCGATCCTGCTGGTCACCGACGGCCGATTCGTCAGTGGAGCCGGCCCGAGCCTGCCCGCAGAGTACAACGCCGCCATCGATGGCATGGCGGTTGGCCCGGCGGTCGGCTCCTGCGGCACAGGGATTTATTGGAATGTGCCTGTCATCGCGACCGACATCCAGAACGACCCGCTCTGGGTGCCGTTCGCCGCGTTGGCACGGCAGGCTGGCGTCGCGTCGTGCTGGTCCCATCCTTTCACGGGCGTGAACGGTGGCGTGCTCGGTGCGCTGGCCCTGTACGGGTCCACGCCCCACGCGCCCACGTGGGATCAACGGGGCCGGTTGCGCGCCGCCGCACGGATGACGGGCCTTGCCGTGGAGCGCGGCCGTGCCGAGGAGGCCCTCAGGAAGCAGCGCCCGCGTGAACTGGAACTGGAGGATCAGCTGCGGCAGGCGGCGAAGATGGAGGCGCTCGGCGTGCTGGCCGGCGGCGTCGCGCATGATTTCAA
>SXOO01000192.1 GCA_005776725.1 Pseudomonadota bacterium
CTCGACCTGTCGAAGATCGAAGCGGGCAAGATGGAGCTGTTCCTGGAGCACTTCTCGATCCCCGCGATGGTCGCTGAAGTCGCGTCGACGGTGCAGCCGCTCGTGGAGAAGAACGCGAACAAGCTCGTCGTCGAGTGTGCGCCCGACGTCGCGGGCATGTTCGCCGATCTCACCCGGACGCGGCAGGTGCTGTTCAACCTGTTGTCCAACGCCTGCAAGTTCACTCAGAAAGGGACGGTCACGGTCAAGGCGTCGTTGACCCAGGCGAACGGCAGGCCGTCGGTCCAGTTCGAGGTCAAGGACGAAGGCATCGGCATGACGCCCGAGCAGGTGGGCAAGCTGTTCCAGGACTTCACACAGGCCGATGCGTCCACCACACGGAAGTACGGGGGAACGGGCCTCGGGTTGTCCATCTGCCGCAAGATCTGCCGTATGATGGACGGCGACGTGGCGGCCACGAGCGAAGAGGGCAAGGGCTCGGTATTCACGGTCGTCCTCCCCCTCGAAGTTGTCCGCACGGGCGTTCCGCACTCCGCGGAGCCTGCACACGCCCACGAGGTGGCGACGCTCGCGAGTCGCGGGACCTTGCTGGTCATCGACGACGACCCGGCGACGCGTGACCAGATCTCGCGGATGATGGAAAAGGAGGGCTTTCGCATCGAGACGGCCGCGGACGGCAAGACCGGCCTGGAGAAGGCCATGGCGCTGCGGCCGAGCGCGATCTTCCTCGACGTCTACATGCCGACGATGGACGGCTGGGCCGTGCTGAACCGACTCAAGGCCGACCCGGAGCTGGCTCACATCCCGGTCACCATGATCTCGATGGCGGACGAGAAGCACATGGGCACGGCGCTCGGTGCCACTGACTTCATCTCCAAGCCGCTGCGCAAGGTGGACCTGCTGTCGGTCCTGGCGCGCTACGGCGGGGCCTCCACGACGGTGCTGGTCGTCGACGACGACGAGGTGAACCGCGACATCATCGCGCAGAGCTTGAAGTCCGAGGGGCGCGTCGTCGTCGAGGCCGAGAACGGCCGGGTCGCGCTGGAGCGTCTGGCGGAGATGCGGCCGGCCATGATCCTGTTGGACCTCATGATGCCGGAGATGGACGGCTTCGAGTTCCTCGAGCACTTCCGCAGGGTTGAGGAGTGGCGGGAGATCCCGGTCGTGGTGTTCACCGCCAAGGAGCTCACGGCGCAGGACCACCAGCGCCTGCGCGGAGGGGCGCAGCGGATCCTTCAGAAGGGGTCGTACTCAAAGGAGCAGGTGCTCGATGAGCTCCGGCGTTGGGCGGTGACGACGGCGACCGGCAATCCGAGCGCGGCCTCCCGTTCGGCGCCGGCCGCCGACTGACGGTGTAGGAGGTGGGTATGGGTCTTCGTTTGTTTGCGTCCTGGTGTGCGTGTGTGTCGGTCATCGTTATCTTCGACGCGGCGGAGGCGGGTGCTTCTCCGCCGCCGGAGGGCGGGTCTGCGCCCACGGCCGACGACGCGCCGGCGGCCTCCGGGGGCGGCGGCTACGGGTACGACGGCGGCTTTTTCCTGCGCACCGCGGACCGGCGGTACTCGATGAAGGTCAACGGCTTCGCGCAGCTCCTATATACGGGCACGATCGTCGAGGGCGATTACGCGAACACGTTCGATCTCGGGCTCGGCCGCCTCGCCTTCTCCGGCGAAGTGTTCGATCCGAGTCTGTCCTACTTCTTCCAGATCGAGGGGTCGACGTTCGGCGACCACAACGGGATCGGGATGCTCGATTGGTGGATGCGATACTCCGTTTCGCCGTACTTGTATGTGTTGGCTGGGCGCCACATCCTGCCGTATAGCCGCCAGTTCTACACGCATCCCGGCAACCTGCTCTTCGCGGACCTGTCCTCGGCCGACTACGCGTTCAACATGCCTCGCGTCATCGGTGCCCAGATCGGCGGCTCCGCCGGTCCAGTGACCTACGACGTGTTCGTCAACAACAGCGTGCGCGCGCTGGACAACTCGACTCAGCACAATCGCGGCGAGGGCATCGCCGCGGGCGCCCGCCTCGAGGTCGCCATCCTCGAACCCTACGGCTACATGGAGTCTGTGCCGTCGGGCGACGCGCCCGCGTCCCTCTCGGTGGGCGTCGCCGCGGCCTACAACGAGGTCGCCGAGGACTCCGGCTTCCAGAACGTCGCCAAGGGCGACGACACCCTCAACGTGACGGCGGACGCCGGCTTCCGCTTCAAGCGCCTGTCGCTGCAGGGCGCTTTCTACCTGAGACGCAAGCTCAACAACGAGGAGGGCAACAACATCGGCTACTACGGCCAGGCCGGTTGCGTCCTCTTGCCGGACCACGTGGAGCTGACGGCTCGCTACTCGGGGGTCCACTTCGATTCGAGGATCCCGCAAGCGGACGGTGCAGCGGCGCTCGGCGCCCCCGGCAGCCCGACCGAGATCACGGGGGGGCTCAACCTCTACCTGTTCGGCCACGTCGCCAAGCTCCAGCTCGACTACACATTCGTCAAGACCGATCTGTTCGAAGGCGGCGACTCCACCGCGCACCGCTTCCGCGTCCAGTCGCAGGTGCTGTTCTGATCCTTTGACAAATTCCACGCTCGTCTGCTGCCCGAGGATAGTGCTTCCGAACGGGGCCTCGAAGCGCTCGAGGTGACGGTCGAAGACCGGCACGAGGACGGACGCTGTCGGGTCGAGCGGCCGGCAAACACCGCTGCCCGCTGGCTTGGACGCGTTGTGGGGCGCAGTCGGGCGCGCCGTCGGGCAGATCGGCACGGAGCGCACTTGCGCGAAGGGAGGGGCGCGAGCGCCGCTAGGGGCGCTGCCCCCACCCGAGCGTGCCGGCTCTCCACAGCCGGACGCGCCGGAGGAACACGTCGATGGCCAGCGCGAACACCACTCCGTAGAGCGGGAAGTGCCGAATCGGCGTGGTCTTGCTGGTGGTCACGCCGCCACGGGGGCGCGCCACTCTGCGCTCGCCACCAGGAGGCACAGATGTGCCGGGCACGGTCTTTCTTCGATCCAGGGATCCCCGTCGTTCGTAGTAGCGGGTGACTTGACCGAGGAGCCCCCATGACCATGACGAACCGGAACCTACTGTGGACCTTCATCCTGGTGCTCTCGACCGCCGGCACCGCCCATGCGCAGACGCAGAACGGTGTGACCGTCTCGCCCGCCACCGCGACGATCTCGCCGGGTCAGACCAAGCAGTACACCGCCACCGCCAGCTTCAGCAACGGGAGCAGCCGCCAGCTTCACGCGGCAAAGCACGCCTCCGCCGGCGGCTTCCACGGCTGTGCGCTGCTGGCCAACGGCGCTGTGAACTGCTGGGGCGAGAACATCTACGGGCAACTCGGCAACGGCGGCTCCGTGTCCACGAGCATCCCCACCACCACCTCGGGCATCTCGGGAGCGTTGCACGTCGCTACGGGATACCAGCACTCGTGCGCCATCCTGGCGGACACGACAGTCAAGTGCTGGGGCAGCAACCAGTACGGCAAGCTCGGCGACGGTACCGGCGCCGGCTCGCTTACGCCCGTCGTTGTGCTCGGGCTGTCGGACGTGGTGTCCGTAGCGCCGGGCTACTTTCACACCTGCGCGGTCAAGAGCGACGGCACGGTGTGGTGCTGGGGCTGGAACGTCAGCGGACAGCTCGGCCTCGGCAACAACACGGGGCCCGAGCTCTGGGGCGGACAGGCCGCGGCGCTCTCCCCGCGGCAGGTGATCGGCATCGACAACGCGATCTCCGTCGCGGTGGGCCTCGAGTTCTCCTGCGCCGCGCTGGCGGACGGCACGGCGTCGTGCTGGGGTCAGAACAGCTACGGCAACCTCGGCATCGGCAACGCCGACGGGCCCGAGCTCTGCTTCTTCGAGCCGTGCAGCACGACGCCGGTGCCCGTCGTGGGGCTCGACATGGTGAGCACGATCACCGCCGGCCAGAACCACGTGTGCGCGCTGGTGGCGGGAGGCGACGTGAAGTGCTGGGGCTATGGCGCGTTCGGCCAGCTCGGCATCGGCTCCAGCCCCGATGTGAGCGCGACGCCCGCGCCGGTGCTCGGGCTCAGTACGCTCGTACAGAACGTGTCCGCAGGCCATTGGCATACGTGCGCCGCGATGGCGGATGGCACGGCTCAGTGCTGGGGCAGCAACCTCGCCGGCGCGCTCGGAGTGGGGACGGCGCCCGAGCCGTGCGCAGGCAGCACATGCAGCTCGACGCCGCTGACGGTTGCCTCGCCGGGGCCCTACGCGCATGTCGACTCCGGCTACTTCGTGTCGTGTGGGAGGCTCACGGCGACGGCGGGAGGACTCACGCACTGCTGGGGCCAGGGTACTGACGGGCAGCTCGGAGACGGCACCATCGTCAATGCGCCGACGCCGGTTGAGGTCCTCGGCATCGGCGCGCTCTGGACGACCGCGAGCTCGGCCGTGGCCACGATCGACACGACGGGGCTCGCTACGGCGGTTGCGGGCGGCACGACCAACGTCAAGGTCACCACGGCTGTGGCGGGGACCGCGACCGCCACGCTGACCGTGGCCCAGAAGTACACGCTCACCGTCGTGAAGACCGGCCTCGGCACGGGCACCGTCACTAGCTCGCCTGTGGGGATCAGCTGCGGCGCCGACTGCACCGAGGATTACGCGTCTGGCACGACCGTAACGCTGACCGCCACGGCGGCCGTAGGATCGTCGTTCGTCGGATGGAGCGGCCCCTGCACCGGCACGAAGAAGTGCATCGTCTCGATGACGGCGGCCAAAACGGCATTCGCCAACTTCAAGAAGCGCAAGTAGCTCTGCGCGCGTAATGAGCGGGCTGCCAGACACCAAACGCTCGGGGCATCGCCGTCACGACGCTGGTGTGCTCATTCCTCCGGTCCGTGTGCTGGGCGACCGACACATCCGTCGGTGAGCACCCGCGGGGCGTGTCCGATACCGGCTCGAGTGGATTACCGAAGGCGCGATACGCCGAGGCAGCGGATGGCGTATCGACACCGACCTCGGATACCGCGTGGTCCTCGAACGCGGCGGGGTCGTGACGTGGACGGTGGACCGTTCGCGCCTGATCTGGACGAGCTGGATCTTACCGCCAACCGCATCGGCGACAGTGGGGCGCTGGCCCTTGGTCGCGTATTGCAAGCGCCCCGCCGGGTCGACCTCGCTCGGAACCAGATCGGCCCGGTGGGGATCGCGGCCTTGCCCCCCAAGCTCCGTCACGCGGACCGGCTCAGCCTGCGCGGCAACGCCATGGGCGACGCGGGCGTCGCGGCGCTGGCCGAGCATGGCGACTTGGAATCGGTGCAGGATCTCTGGCTTGGCGGCGTCGGGCTCACCGACGTCGGGCTCGACGCCCGTTCTGGCCGCCGACCCGCCTTGCCTCACCGATCTCGACCTGACGCGCAATCAGCTCACGGACGGCGGCGGCGCCTCGTCGCGTCCCCTCTGATGTCGCGTCTGGTCGGGCTCGTTTTGTTCCATAACCGGCTCGGCCTTGGTGCTGAGAAGTCACTCCACGGCCATCCGTTGGCGTTTTCGCTGCGACGGAGCGGGCGGACCGATGGCCGGTACACCGTCAGGCCCGGCGCCAGCGGAGGAGCGTCGGGACTGCGAACCTGCGGGTCACCTCATCGCCCGGGGGCAGGAAGGGCTCCTGGCTCAGGGCTGTAACGGCGGCCTTCAGCGCGCCGCGCGGCATCTTCTTGAACAGGACGGGGCGGAGGACATGGGCGCGGAAGAGCGCGACCTCCTCACCGCGGTGCTTCGGGGTCAGTGGCTTCATGAGAACTCCTTTCGGGCGGCGCACCGTGCGCCGGGAGAGGAGGGGTCTCATGGGCGTCTCGACCCCATAAGGCCGCGAGGTGGTGGGCTCGAACCCGGCCCGCCCCGTTGGAGCGTCCGGCTCACATAACCTGCAGGGCTCCCGCCAGGACCCGGATCTCGTCCGTGGCCTCCCGCGTCGCGCGGTCCGCGTGCCCCATCAGTCGCTCGATGAGCCCCCGCACCGCCGCCCTCCGAACCGCCGGCGGCGAGGCCGGTGCCGGGGCCGGGGACAGCCCGGGGAAGAGCGCTCCCGTGAGCGCCTTTCGACCCCAGCGCGCCAGGCTGCGCCACCGCTCCGGCAGATCACGGCGGTCCGCCGGATGCTCCAGGCAACGCGCCCACACGATGCCCTGCGCCTCGTCGAGGCAGGTCCAGAGGAACAGCGCCAGCACGACCGTGCGCCCGAGGAAGCGGGACCGGGCCACCATCTCCGCCGGACCGACCAACACCACCGCCTTGCAGCCCCAACACCGGAACCGACGACACCGCACCCGAAGGACCTCCGGCGCCCCACGCGCCCACGGAAGGCAACCCCGCACGAGGCGACACCGGGCAGTGCGACGGCCGAACAGCAGCGACCGATGGGGTCGCGGCAAGCCAGTCCTTGATCGAGACGGACGAACGAACGAAACTCGCGATGCCCAAGGCGACTCCTATAACCCGCCGAAGGTACCGGTGCCCCGGAGGTCTAGGCCGAGCCACCACTCCTCCCCGGCCTCGTGCCGGAGGAGGAGCCTTCAGAAGAGCACCAGAACGAGTGGAAACGCCACGCCGCGGTCGCGATCCGTTTCGCGGCCCCCCCGGGGGGGCCGGTCCCAGGCGGTCCCGAACACCGGCCGCGTGCCCGTTCAACAACTCCGATCGGCGCTCGAACACCGCCGGGCGATCACCCCCGCGACGCAGCTCGCCGCGGGAATGAACCCCAACCCAGCGTCTCCGATCCAAGGAGATCAGCTGCCGTGCTCAAGAAGCCGGTACCCGGGTCACCGAGCCTGCGTGGCAACAACTCTAGGCAGAGAATCGCATGGCCGCGAACGTAGAGCGGCTGCCGACCGCGGCCGACCGCCGGAAACTACGGAAGTCCGGAGTCGACGGCGGGATCCGGGTGGCGCTGTGGGCGTGGCGGCTTGCCCCCCTCACGAGCCCGACCTCAAGTTCAGCGCCGAGTTGCCGATAGACTGGGCGAGGTGGACCTTGCCCGAGTCGTTTCCCCCGCAAGAAGCCGTTCGGACGAGTGGTAGTGGGCCGGCCGAGGCCGGACGGCGACCTGCGGAAGGACCCGGCGGCAGCTCCCAGGGTGTCGGTCTGCGGACCGCATCGTACGCGGCGGGTCGGCGGGCGCTCGCGGCCGCACCGCCGAGGCTCAAGGGGGCTCGGCCCGACTTCGAGCGCCTCCCGGACTCGGGCAGAGGGTTCGAACACTCCGGTCCCGAAGAGGAACAATATGGAAAGGGACCCCTTATCGCGCTGATCCAGGGGGCCACGGCGCGAACGTTGGAGCGCGTGTTGCGGCTCGGGCGGGACCGCTCAGCGGCGCATGAGGGCGGCGCGAGTGAGATGGCAGACGGTGAGCGGCGCGGGTCGTCGCCGGAGGACCGCGTCCCTCGGGACCTGCCGGTGGTGGCGCCCTCGAAGGCCCAGGTCAAGGCGCTCAATCAGTACCGAGGCAAGGCGCTCGGCGATCACTTGACGCATTTCGACGGGACCAACGTGGACATCGGGTTTTACTACCAGTCGAAGTCGGGGCTCGTGGGGAACGAGTTCCGAAACCACAAGCGGCTTCCGAATGCGTACGTAACCAACCAGCGCATGAAGGGCGGAAAACTCGTGAAGTGGAGCGAGCGTTACCTGAAGCGACCCGCGGAGGACTGGGACTTGGAGGCGAACTGGGCCTTCGTCCAGGAGCTCCTCGAGGCGCCGGAGGCGGAGGTGACGCAAATCTTGGTCGACAAGGTGTACGCTGACCTGCTTGAGCAGCGGGTTCGCGAGGTGATCGTGGACACCGAGAAACGAGCGCGGGCCCTGAAGGTCATCCAATGGTCCAATAACCACGACAACCACTTCCACATCCAGGCCCGCGAGCGCCAAAAGCCCGGACCTGGGCGATGAGCTGGGGCCTCTTCGCACTCGCCGCGCTCGGGGCTTCGCCGCGCTTGTCGGTTGCCGACCTCACGCCGCAAATCCTGGGCTTCGACGCCGCTGAGAACGTGGCATTCTTGCAGTGGCGGCAGGAGGACGATCCGAAGCGCGGCGTGGTCCAAGAGCTGCTCGTCATGGTCGTGAGTCGTGACGGCGAGGAACAACTTCGGAGCTCGCTCGGTCACTTTCGCGACGAGGACGGAGGCGCGCTGGAGCTCGGCCTTACCCGCGCTCGGATCCGGGCCACGAACGCTTGGCTTCGGCTGGCCGGCTTTCGGGCCACGGGCCGCGCCGGTTCGCGTCGAGCGCCGGAGGCAATTCGGCTGGACGAGTCGACGACCAGGTTGACCTACGACACCCAGTGCGGAGAAGCCGTGGCACCTTGGCCGAGCGCCGAGGCCCCTCCTGTCTCGAGCCTCCTCGCATGGGGCGCGAGCGCGTCGGGCGGTCGAGCCGCGGCGCTCGTGATGCTCGCCGCGCCCCCAGAGTCCTCGCCCCTCGCCGGGGACTTCGTCCTACTCCAGGGACCGCGCCCGAAGTGCCCCTAAGCCGGAGCGACCTCCGGAGCAACATCCCGAGGAGACGGGTAGTTTCGGACGCGTACGCTCGAACCGACTACGTGAACCCGCCCGTCTCGAACCTGTTCGCCTATTCCGGCGGCTGCACGGCACCGGCGGGCTACGGCGAGCCGTGCATCCGGCCGAGCCAGTGCGCGACCAACAAGTGCAACGCGGTGGCGCCCTTCGTGGGTCAGTGCCAATGCCGGTCCGGTGGCGACTGCACGGGCTTCAACTTCTGCGACGGCGACGGCCTCTGCAAAGTTGGCTGCGGCAACGCCGGCCAGTGCGGCGGCGGCACACTGCATTGCGGCTCAGCCCACAACTGTGTGCAGTGCCTCGTCGACGTCCATTGCGCCGGGAAGGGTGGCCTCGGGCTGCGCGTGCTCGGGGGATGCATCTGAGGTCGAAGGAGCCCGCGCCGCGCCCTTAGGCGCCGCGAAGCAGCTCGGCCAGCCGGGGTAGGGCCTCCGCCGCGGGCCAGACGTCGACAGCACCGTGTTGCTCGCGGTGATCGCCGAGATAGAGCAGCAGCGTGCGGGCGATCGGGTACTCCTCGCGAAAGGTCTGCAGCCCGCGGAGATCGGCCGGTCGCACCTTCGCGGAGTGTTTGACCTCGATGGCGACGAGACCCGCGGCGCCGTACAGGACGAAGTCGACCTCGACGCCGTCCCGAGTTCGCCAGAAGAAGAGCTCGAACTCAAGACCCGCATGCGCGAGGGTGGCCCGAAGCTCCTGGAACACGAGCCCTTCCAATGCCGCTCCACCGATCTCTTCGGGTCGGTCGAGGGGGCCGCGCGGTCGGATGGTCCTGAACACCCCGACATCGAAGAAGTAGAACTTCGGGTGAGCGACCACGGCCCTCTGCGCACGCCGCGCGAACACCGGCAAGCGCGCCGCCAGCAGCAAGTCCTCGAGGATCTGGAACCAGTTGTCGACCGAGCGACGCTCGACGGCACACTCGCGGGCGACCTCGGTCACGTTCAGGACGGCCGCATGCGAGAAGCTGGCCGCCTCGAGAAAGCGGGAGAACTGGGCCAGGTTTCGGACGAGCCCCTCCTGTTGGACCTCCTCCCGGAGATAGGTCTGCACGTAGCTCCCGAGGTACCGGGCTGCGTCGGGCTCGGCCAGCAGCGCGGGGAGGTGGCCCCATGCGAGGGAGCGCTCGATTGAGAACTTCGCTCCGAGCTCCGCCGCCGTGAACGGATACATCCGGTAGCTGAGCGCCCGCCCCGCGAGGCGGTTCACGCCGCCGTGGCGGAGCTTCCGGGCGCTCGACCCGGTGAGCGCGAAGACGGTGCCGTCCGCCTCGATCATCCGGTGCACCTCGTTCAGGAGCTCCGGCGCCCGCTGCACTTCGTCGATGGCGACCACGGAAGCGCCCTTGGGGACCAGGCTGCGGAGCTCCTCTGGCCTCGCCAGGAGCCGCGCAAAGGTGGCGCCGTCGAGCAGGTCCACCGTGAATTCGGGGCGAAGCTCCGTTCTGACCCACGTCGACTTGCCGGTGCCCCGAGGCCCGAACAGGAAGAAGCTCTTGCCGGGGAGAACGCGCAAAGCTCGGTGTTCTGGGACCATCTGCCCAGGCTACCAGCTTTTCGGCGAGTCCATTTCCGAATTTAGCCTCAAATAGGAAACTTCGCTTCCAATGCGATGCAACGTCCCGGTCCGACGACGTTCGTCGTGACGACATCCCGCTCATGCTCCCGCTCGCGGGCGCTCTTGCCCTCCTGGACAGCTTTCAGAAGCGTTGCGCTGCGGAGGATGAGCCTGGAGTTGGCGCGCGCCTACGCGCCGTTCGGCTGGCTCCTCCCGCGACGTGCTCGTTGCTAGGGGCGCTGCCCCCACGCGAGCATGCCGGTCTTCCAGAGCCGAACGCGCCGGAGGAACACATCCAAGGCCAGCGCAAACACCACTCCGTAGAGCGGGTAATGCCAAATCGGCGTGGTCTTGCGGGTGGTCACGCCCCGGGTGTCGAAGAGCCGCTCGGGGACCGGATCCAC
>SXOO01000193.1 GCA_005776725.1 Pseudomonadota bacterium
GCGGCCCCCGCTGAGCCTGCGGCGGCCCCCGCGGCCGCAGCCCCTGCGGCCCCCGCAGAGCCCGCGCCGGCGGCCCCGAACTGATGCCCCCAGGGGCGGCCGGCCCCGTTGCCCGCCGCCGTCGGGTAAGGCTGTCGCTGCTCGGCAAGGTCTTCCTTGGCGTGTCAGCGATCACGGTCGCCTTCAGCGTCGTGGGCCTCCTGAGCCTCTCGCGTCTCAGAATTCTCCGCGCCAACGTCGTCACGGTCCGAGAAGGCATCCTGCCGATCTCAGACAAGCTGAGCGTCATGCGCCGCGAGCTTCGCGCGTTCATGGACCAGCTCCAGTCCGACAAGGTGCCGCGTGTGAAGAGCCTGTTGCCGCGCTTCCGCCCCTTCGATCAGGTGAGGCAGCTCGAGGAGCTCGTCGACGAGATCGGGCGGAGCTTCAACATCGAGCCGGCCGCGCGCGACATGCTGGCCGGCATCGGGACGCGGCTAGAGTCCCTCCGGACTGCGACCAACCTGCGGCAGACCCTCGAGAGTCGCTCAGAGCCCGCGGTCCACAAGGTGCTGGTCGACGTCCAGGGCGCCGGATCCAACGAGCGGCTCTACGACGCTCTGGCAAGAGCCTTCGTGGCGGCGGCCGACAGCCAGCGCCTGAACGACGCGCGCCAAATCCAGGACGAGCTCTCCACGATCGTGCTGCAGATCCTGCGCGAGCTCTCCGAGACCCGCCGCGAGTTCCGGCGCTTCATCACGCGCGTGGACGTGGCCGCGCGCTCCGCGGAGAACCGAACGGTCCTCGTCATCGTGGTGGCGACCGTCGCGGCCTTCGTCTTGGTGGCCGTGGTGCTCGTCTGGGTCGCCCACACGCTCCGGCCGATCCAGCGGCTCCGGGAAGGGGCGGACCGCGTCGCGCACGGCGACTTCGCGCTCGTGGACGTGCAGACCTCGGACGAGCTCGGAGAGCTGGCCGAAGACTTCAACCAGATGGCCATCCGCCTCGCCGAGCGCGACCGGCAGCTGGCCCGGCAACGCGACGAGCTGCACCGTGCCGAGCGGCTCGCCACGGTGGGCAAGCTGTCGAGCCAGATCAGCCACGAGATCCGCAATCCGCTGCTGTCCATGGGCCTCAACACCGAGCTCCTGGGCGACGAGCTCGACGACCTCGAGCGCGTCGCGGGCAGCGGGAAAGCTCGTGAGGCCAGGGTCCTCCTCGGCGCGATACGCGGCGAGATCGACCGCCTCACCAACGTGACCAGCAACTACCTGAAGCTGGCGCGACTCCCGCGCCCCGAGCTCAGCCGCGCCGACCTCAACGCCCTCGTTCGCGACCTGTCCGAGTTCATGCGGGCCGAGATGCAGCGGGTCAACGTGGAGCGCGTGCTCCAGCTGGACGCGCGTGTCGAGCCGTTCGACTTCGACGCGAGCCAGCTGCGCCAGAGCCTCCTGAACCTCATTCGGAACGGCCTCGAGGCGATGGAGGGCGGCGGGACGTTGTCGCTCTCCACCCGTCGCGCCGATGGGGAGGTCGAGATCTCCGTTGCCGACACGGGCAAGGGCATCCCCGAAGAGCAGCACGCGACCATCTTCGAGCCCTTCGTGACCACGAAGCCGTCCGGAACCGGGCTAGGCCTCCCGCTGGTGCGCGAGATCGTGCACGAACACGGCGGCACGATCACGGTCGAGAGCCGGCCCGGCGCCGGCACCGTCTTTCGACTGCGGCTGCCTTACCGGCGCCCGGAAGAGCGCGCGATCAGCCCCCAGTAAACTTCGGCGGGCGTCTCTCGCGGAACGCGGCCACGCCCTCTCTGGCGTCGTCCGCGAGGAAGGTGAGCGCTTGGGCGAGCGCCTCGTTCTGCGACGTGGCGCGTACGTCCAGCGCGATGGCTCGGTGGATTGCCGCCTTCGTCCATCGGACCACCGCCGGCGCGTTCGTCGCGAGGCGCTCAGCGAGCTCGATCGCGGCGGTGTCGAGGTTCTCGCGCGGCACGCACCGGTAGGCGAAGCCGCTCGCGGCGGCGTCCTCTCCGTTCAGCGCGTCGCCCAGCAGCAACATCGCCTTGGCCCTCGGGATCCCGAGGAGGCGGGGCAAGAACTCCGTGAGGCCCATGCCCGGAGCGATCCCGAGGCGCGCAAAGGGCGCCGAGAAGCGCGTATCCCCGGTCACGACTCGGAAGTCGCACGCGCACGCGAGGCCGAAGCCACCACCCACCGCGCCGCCCTGAACCGCGGCGACCGTGGGGATAGGGAGGTCCACCAAGGAGAGAAACGCCGCGTACACGGCGGCCAGGCGCTCGGCGTCGCCGGGCGGCCCGCGCAGCACCTGAGGCACGCCCGGGAGCTCATTCGAGGAGAGGTCAGCGCCCGCGCAGAAGTGGTCGCCGTTGGCCGCGATGACCAGCGCCCGAAGCGTCGGGTCCGCCCGCACCTCCGAGAGCGCGCCCGCGAAGGCCGCCATGAGCTCCGGCGTCATGGCGTTGCGTGGTGGTTGGTTCGCCCGGATGACGGCGACGGTCGCGGACGGCCGCTCCAGCAGCACCACCGGCGCCATGGCTGGTGTCGTCATCGGCGCACCTCGCGTCGCTCCGGCGCGATCTGGGTCACGGCCGCTCGCGCGTTCACCCCGGCGCTCAGGAAGCCCGAGCGCAGCGCGTTGGCCACACGCTCGGCGTCCGCGCCGTGATCGACCAACGCGAAGGTGGCCGGGCCGGAGCCGCTCACCCCCACGGCCAGCGCCCCCGCGGTCAGCGCGTGGTCGCGCGCGGCCTCGAACCCCCGGATGAGCGGGATACGGTAGGGCTGGTGGAGGCGGTCGAGCACCGCGTGCTTCAGCCAGTCGGTGCGACGCTCGTAGAGCGACGCCACGAGCAGCGCCAGGCGGCCCGCCGAGAACACCGCGTCGCCGTGTGGGATCTGGCGCGGGATCGCACGCCGGGCCTCGGCCGTGGGCACCTCGAGGTCGGGCATGGCCAGGACTACTGCGCAGCGCGGCCGCGGGAGGCGCGCGATGACGAGCTCGCCATCGGCGCCCCGCTCGGGTTGCACATCGATGATCAGCGACACGCCCCCGAGCAGCGCCGGCACCACGTTGTCGGGGTGCGGGGTGCCGGCCGCCAGCGCCTCGCCCGCTCGCGCCGCCGGGACCAGCTGCTCCAGCGTAAATGGCCGCCCGAGCGCGTCGTTCATGGCCAGCGCCGCCGAGGCCGCGCTTGCGGCGGAGGAGCCGAGGCCACTGCCCAGCGGCAGGCCCTTGGTGAGGCGCAGCTCGAAGCCCCGCGACTCGCCGGCCATCGACATCACCCGCAGCGCCGCGACCGACGCGACGTTCCGCTCGGGTGTGGTGGGCAGCCGGCCGCCATCTCCCAACACCGAGACACGCACGTCGCCCCTGCCGAGGCGCACGGCGCACTTGTCGCCGAGCGCTGCCTTGTGGTGGATTGCCATCCCAAGAACGTCGAAGCCGGGGCCAACGTTGGCGATCGTGGCCGGGGCGTACGCGAGGTGCCAAGTCATGGGCGCGGAGACTAGCCCCGGGTCAGGGCGGTGTCACGGCAGGAACCGTGTGGGCTTCCGGCGAGTAACAGCGGCGGACATGCACCATGCAGCGCCGTATAGCACGCCCCACCACTGACCGATGGAACGCACCGACGAGGAGCTGGTCGAGGACGTGCGCGCCGGGGATCGCCTCGCGTATGGCGTTCTCGTGCGGCGCCACCAGGCTCGCGTCATCGGCCTCGCGCAGCGATACCTCCGCGACGCCGCCTTGGCGGAAGACCTCGCTCAAGAGGTCTTCGTACGGGCCTATCGTTCGCTCGCGCGCTTCGAGACCGGCCGGCGCTTCGGACCGTGGCTCATGGCGATCACCGCGAACCGCGTCCGCGACCACGCCAAGGGGCGCGCCAGACGCAACGAGGTGGAGTTCGAGGTCGAGGCGCTCGGAGCTTCGGACGCTTCGCCCCTCGAACAAGCATCAGCGCGGGAGCAGCTCGTGCGGCTCGAGGCGGGCATCAGCGCTCTGCCGGACGAGACGCGCGAGATCCTCCGGCTGCGCTTCATCGACGGGCTCGACTACGAAGAGGTGGCCGAGACCCTCGCGCTGCCTCTCGGGACCATCAAGTCCCGGATCTCCCGAGCGCGCACCGCGCTACGCAAGGTTCTCGGCGATGTGGTTTGAAGGAGGAGCGTCGTGAGCAGCCAGCAGTGTGACACCCTCGCAGACCTCATCCTCGAGGCCCTCGAGCTTGGACGACCCGGCGCGGTCAGGGCGGTTGTAGACGACCACTCTCGCGGTTGCGCCACGTGCGCGCGCCGCGCGGGGACCCTTCGGAGCATGGCCGCGGGGCTCGACCCCACGCCGCCGGTCACCGACAGCGGCTTCGTGGCGAAGGTGCTGGCCGAGATCCGAGGCGTCGAAGACGACTCCCGAAGCCGGCTGCCCCCTCCGTGGCAGGTGCTCGGCGCCATCGGGCTGCTCGTGGTACTGGCCGCCGGTGTGCTGTCACACCACACGCCAGACGCGGATGCCCCGTGGCACACCAAGGCGCTCACGGGATTCGTGGACCAGGCCCTCGGCTTCTTGGGCGTGCTCAGCGCCGGTCTCACGGGGGTCTGGGAGTCCGTGGCGCCCGGAAAGGCCCTGCCCATCCTCGCGGTATGCGCAGCGCTCGCCACGGTCCTCAACGTCGCCTTCGCCGTGGGCGCGTGGCGGCGCCGTAAGCAGACCGTGGAGTAGGGCGTGGAGGTCGTCGCCGAGTGGTTCCTCCGGGCAGCGAGCTATGGAACCGTCTTCCTCAGCTCGCTCGCGGCCATGACCTTGATCGCCGCAGCGGCCCCCGGGCTCGTCGGCCGGGAGCGCCGTGCAGCGCGCTCTGGGATGCGGCGCTGCTTCCTTTGGGGGGTGGTGTTCGCGTTGAACTGCGTCTTGCTCGCCGCGGTGCTCGCGCGGATCGACGGCGCCGTGGGCAACGTGCTCGCGCTCACGATCCTCGTGGGTCTCCTCGTTGTCTCCCTCGCGGGGCTCGGCGCGATCGCCACCGAGGTGGGCCATCGCGTGCTGCTGCTAGCAGACAGGGAGGCCGCCAGCGACCTCGCGCGCCTCGCCGTAGGGACCACGGTGCTCTTCACGGTGGCTGTCATCCCGGTCTTCGGGTGGCTGGTACTGACTGGCGCCGTGCTCACGGGGATCGGCGCCTTCCTCGACGTCGCGGTGGAAGACACGCGGCCCACCCGCCGCCCCGAGCCGCTCGCGGCCCGGCACGAGGTCAGGGCGTAGGCCCCACGTAGGCGTAATTCACCGCGGTGGCTAGCACGTTGCACGCGGCATGGAAGAGCGCCCCCGGAACGACCGAATCGGTCCGTGCCCTGATCCATCCGAACAGGAGGCTCGGAAAGAACACGAGGAGCCGCACCGGTCGCGGGTCCAACACCAGATGCCCCAGCGCGAACAGCGCCGACGAGAGCAACCATCCGGTCCCGAGCTCAGCGCCCAGGATCCGGCGCTTGGGGCGGCCCAGCTCGAGTCGGTGCTGCAGGTACCCTCGGTAGAACCACTCCTCGGGCAGCGCCACCATCAGCGCCTGGATCGCGAACAACCAGAGCCACCAGAGGCCCGAGCGCGACGACTCCACCGGTGGCTCGGCGCCCACGCCATAGGCGCCCAGGGCGACGGGGGCGGCGCTGTTCACCCGCAGCTCTTCTCGGCCCCGCAGGTCGACCAGCAGCCCGCCGGCCGCCGGAGACACCTCTACGGAGCCCGGTGCTGCGAGGTCGTTGCGCGCGGGCGTGGTCCCAGGTTCACCGGATCGCGAGACGGCGGCCCCCGTGGGCACGCCGTCCGACAGGCGCAGGCGCCGCCCACCGGGACGCCACATCGGCGCATCCGGCGGCACCGTGGTCACCGAGACCATCGCCGGAGCGTTGCCCGGCAAGACGCGCAACCAGTCGCCCTCCACCGACACCGCGACCCGACCATCGCGCTGCTCGGGGTGACCCTCGAGGTCGCGATCGAAGCGGCGGAACGTGTCAGGTCCCACCTCGAGCGACCGCCCGAGTACCTTCGTATGGAACGCCCAGTGGCCCAGCAGATACACCGGGAACACCACGGCCACGAGCAACGCGAAGACGGCGAGATCCCGCCCCACGGGTCGCCCGCCGAGCCCGTAGTCCGGCAGGTCCTCACCCCGGCGGAAGATCACCACCGTCGGGAGGTAGAGGAACATCACGGCGACCAGGCCGCCGAGGTTGCTGTCGACCCACGGCACCAGCCGACCGAGGCCGCCGAGCGCCGCCATACATAGCACGCTGGCGCCCCACACCCAGAGTCCTTCGCGAGTGGGTGAGGTGGCGATCATCGGGGGCCATCGATCGCACGCGAGCGCGGTTCGGTGCAAGGCCGCTGGTGGCCACCACGCCTCAGTAGTCCACCCAGGGTGACCCGCCGGAAACGACCGTTGACGCACCCTCCCCCCAGCGATACCTTCCCGCGCTTGCGGCGGCCTCGGGTTTCCCCGAGACGGCGCACGGCGGGCCCATAGCTCAGCGGTGAGAGCGGGCGGCTCATAACCGTTTGGTCCCAGGTTCAAATCCTGGTGGGCCCACCGCCGATGACAACACAAGCCGGCCCTTCAACGGGCGGCAGTGGAGGCCGGCGTACAACCGTCGGCGCGGAGTTGCGACGTGCGCGAGAAGATTGAGAACCTCGTACGCCTCCAGGGCATCGACAACGAGGCCCGCGGCGCGCGGCTCGAACGAGACGGCCTCCGCGACCGCATCCAGCGCCTGAAGGACCTCCTCGTAGTGGCCCGCCGGGGCCTCGACGACAAGGCCGAGAAGCTCGGTGAGGCCTCCCGGTTCCACCGGGAGAAGGACGACGAGCTCAAGGCAGACCAGGAGAAGGTGAACCGCGCGCGTGGCAAGCTGCAGGCCGTCACCAAGAACAAAGAATACATGGCCATGCAGAAGGAGATCGAGGCGCTGCGCCGCTCCAACGGCACGCGCGAGGAAGAGATCCTGAAGCTCCTCACGGCGATCGAAGAGTTCAAGCTCTCTATCGCGGCCGAGCAGGAGAAGATCGCCACGCTCGAGGGCGACGTCGCCAACGAAGAGGCCAGGAACGCCACGCGGCTCGCGGAGCTCGACGCCCGCATCGACGTGCGCTCCAAAGAGCGAGAGGGGATCCAGGCTCAGCTCCCGCGCGACCTCACCGAGCGCTACGCCAAGATCGCCAAAGCGCGGGACGGCCTCGCGATCACGCCGGTTCGGAAGGGCGCTTGCTCCGGCTGCAACTTCATGGTCCCGCCTCAGCAGGTGCTGAAGCTCCAGAAGCTCGAGACGCTCGAGTCCTGTCGCAGCTGCAGTCGCTTCCTGTACTGGGTGGAGCCGGAGAAGGCCGTGGCCGCTCCGGAAGCCGCCTAACCATTCGATCGAGAGGCAGAGGGTGGGCCGTCGCTCCGCAGCCCTAGGGCGGCGGGGAGGAAA
>SXOO01000194.1 GCA_005776725.1 Pseudomonadota bacterium
GGCGACGGCGGACACCAGGAGCACCAACGCCGAGCCGATCACGCCGGGAGCGTAGCCCGCCGAACGCCCCTGGCGGGCGCGCCGCGACCGTCCCGAAGCGCGCCGAGGCGGGCGCGCGCCCTGCGCGTGGCGCCGCGCTCGTCCGGGACCGTGAGGTCCCGGCATCGGAGGTTGACGTCTCTTTGACGATTGAGAGAAACCGGCGTTGTATGCTGGGGCTGGGGCTGGGGCGAAGGGCGAACTTCGCCCGCTTCGACCCGCTGAACTGCGCTACGCTCGCTGCACCTCCTGGAGTGTTCGATGCGAGCCATTCGCAAGTTCCTGACGGCAAGCCTCATTGTTTCCGTGCTGGCCCTGGTCCCCTCGACGGCCGAGTCGGGCACGCCGCGGCGCCCGACCGGCGCCTACTACTTCGGCCCCGAAGTGGTCTACACCAACGGCGCCGCTTCCGACTTCTGGAATCCGCTGAGCGAGCCGATGTCGTCTCGGGCGCTCATGTCCGCGCGGGTCACGATGGAGATCAGCGAGTCGGCCGCGGCCGCGAAGATCAAGACGCGGCCGGCGCTCCGGTGGAGCTCGGACGGCGTGACGTGGGACGCGCCGGTCGCGATCAACGCCGCGTACGTGACAGGTGACGGGAACCAGACCACCACCGGATTCACGGACTTCACCGGGCTCGGAACGCCGAAGGCGTTCGTCCAGTTCGGGGTGCTCACGTACACGGTGAACGGTACGAACTACGAGGTGGCCCGCGCGACACTGGTGGTGGAGCCCAAGGCCGCGACGCAGTGATGGTGCCCGTCGAAGAGGGGTCGTTGCGGCGGTGGGCCCGGGTTCTGGCTGCGGGCGCAGCCCTCGCGGCGGCTGCTGTCGCATGGGGTCGCAACCCCCCGCGGTCGGGACTGTGGCCCCAGGAGGGTCAGGTGTGTCCGGAGCCGCTGGAGCAGGTGCGCCCCGGCCGATGGGCGGTTGGGGGGATTCCCGTTCCCCTGGAGGTGCTCCCTTACCGGGATGACCTGTGTCGCGTGGTCGACCTCGCGGTCGTGGCGTCGGTCGTGTCCTCGGAGGGCGCACTGCGGTCTTTGGGGCTGATGAAGGTGCCGCGGACCACGGCGCGCCTGTTCGTGGAGGCCGTGGCACACGGGGAGCCGCCGGGTCCCTGGATCGACCTCGCCTACGGCAGCGGCTGGAAGGACGACCTCTGGGTCGGAGACGTGCGACTGGAGGAAGGGGCCCGTTACCTCCTGCTTCTCCACCGAAACGTAGTGCAGCGCTACGAGCTGGTCGCGTCGCACAGCGTTCGCGGGGTGCTCGCCCTCGACCCGGAGCGGCGGCTGCCAAGCTCCCATCAAGTGGCCAACTACTGGGAGATGGCATGCACGTTCCCGCTCGACGTGCCTCAGATTCCGATGGCGGCAAGCCTGTGAGCCCCGCGCGGCTCGGGCTTCCGCTCGGACTGGCACTCCTGGGTTGCCGCGCGGAGCCGGGCGGGAAGGCGTTCGACACGGCGGACTGTTGCCAGAGTTGTTGTACGCCGGATTGCTCCTATTCCGGCTACGAGTGGAGCGACCTGCGGGTCGAGGACGACAACTCGTCGAACTGGATTCACGAGGCGACACCGAGGGTCGTCGAGGTGTACCTTGACGCCCCGTCGTTCGTGGGGCACCTCTACGCGTACACGATGAGCGGAAAGACCAACTACGAACCACTGACTGAGGCCGAGATCGTGACCGCGTGGCAGGAGAGGTTGGACTACTGGAACGCCGCCGGGGCTGACATCACGTTGAACCTGGCGTCGTCGACCACGGACTGCTGCAATAGCGCAACGGACACGTCCTGTACCGACTGCTATGGGGACGGTAAGGTGAACGTCTTCTACTGGTCGGGCGACAGCAGGGCGGTGAATCCGGACTTTGGCTCCGCCTCCGCCGGCACGGCTCCCGCCGCTGCCGGCTACTGCCTACAGGAGAAGGACCTCTTCGTGTTCTCAGGGACATTCAGCACCTGGTCCGGGGAGGCCGGCTCCAGCTCGGACTGGTGTGAGTTCAGGTGGCTCTACCCGTTCGGGCCATCGAACGCCGACGGAGGGATCGACGACACCTGTGCCGACGACGGCGCGCGTGAGTACCTCTTCCTGAACACGATGGTGCACGAGCTGGGCCACGTGCTCGGGCTTGGTCATCAGCCGACGTACTCGTCGTCGATAGTCAACGAAAGCTGCACCGGCTGCAACCAGTGGGCCGTCGGGTCGGTCGACCAGACTTGCCTCACGGAGCTCTACGATGCATGCCAGTAGCGATGCCATCGCGCTGCTCGCGCTGCTCGCGCTGCTCGCGCTCCTCGGCTGCGGGCCGGCGCCGCCCGACACGGGGTACCACGAGGTGGACTGCCTGACCCTCGCAGGAGGCTTCGAGGGGGCGGACCTGGAGGAGGTCGAGGCGGACTGCCGGGCGAGCGGGGACACGGCGTGCGTCAGCGAAGAGTGGATCCAGGCCGACGCGGCGAGGTGTGTGGCGTGGGGCGGTTGGTGGTCGGTGCAGCTGCGGGAGCGGCTTTCGGCCAGGCTGGGGGTCGGGTTGTTGGGCCGACCTCGCACCACCTGGGGAGTGAGGGAGTACGAAGACGTCGATGAGTGTACTACCATTGTCGAGGCCGCGAGCGGGCAGTGGTTGACTAGGTTCTGCCCCGACTGACGACTTGAGGTCGATAGTCAACGAAAGCTGCACCGGCTGCAACCAGTGGGCCGTCGGGTCGTTCGACCAGACTTGCCTCACGGAGCTCTACGATGCATGCCAGTAGTGATGCCATCGCGCTGCTCGCGCTGCTCGCGGTCCTCGGCTGCGGGCCGGCGCCGCCCGACACAGGGTACCACGAGGTGGACTGCCTGACCCTCGCAGGAGGCTTCGAGGGGGCGGACCTGGAGGAGGTCGAGGCGGACTGCCGGGAGCGCGGGGACACGGCGTGTAGCAGCGAGGCGTGGATCCAGGCCGACGCCGCACGCTGCGTGGCGTGGGGAGGTTGGTGGTCCGTGGAGCTTCGAGAAGGGCTGTCGGCTTGGTTGGGGGTCCGCTTGTTGGGGAGGCCTCACACCACCTGGGGGGTGAGGGAGTACGATGACCCCGACAGGTGTGCTTCGTATGTTGCTGCGGCTACCGGGGAGTCCATCACGATAATCTGCCCCGACTGATGCGTTCTCGATGCCGGTGGCACCTCGCATCACACACAGTGGTGGGTGACCGAGCCCGGAGACGCCGACCGGTGGACCTACGAGTTCGCCGCGTTCACCGGCGAGTCGCTCGGGGCGGTGTGCCCGTGAGGGTGTCCCTGACCCGAGCGCACCGCCGCCCGACGGCGGACACCAGGAGCACCAACGCCGAGCCGATCACGCCGGGAGCGTAGCCCGCCGAACGCCCCTGGCGGGCGCGCCGCGACCGTCCCGAAGCGCGCCGAGGCGGGCGCGCGCCCGGCTACGGCACGGAGAACGTCCACGACGTCGGCGCGGGGGCGGTCCCCGCCGCCAGGTCCTCGTGGCGATCGCGGAGCTGGCGGAGCGAGTCCCGGCCGTACACCGTCATGGCGCCTTCGTAGTGCTGGGTGGCGTACTCGCCGTGGGTGGTGAGGTAGCCGGCGTACTCGCCGGCGTAGCCGACCACCGTGGTCGGCCCCGTGAAGTCGCGCTCGAGGCAGTGCGCGGCGACGCCGGTCGGCTCGCCGGGCAGCGTGACCCACCGGTGCCCCGCGACCTCGACCTGGTGCAGCGGCAGCGCGGCGGGGCCCTCGGCGCGGTGCAGGGTGCCGAGCGCCATCGCGATGCCCCCCCGCGGGCGCCGCTTGGGCCACTGCGCACTGTCCGGAAGGGACTCCTCGCGGTTGCCCTCTCCGCACTGGCGCCACCCCGCCACGCAGCTCCGGTAGTCTTCGGCGCCGCCGGCCGCCTGGGGCCCGAGCTGGTGACGCACCGGGGGCACCCAGGTGGTCCACCGGGTCCGCACCGACGTCGGCGTGGGCGTGACCCCGGCGAGCACCGTGCGGAGCGCGTTCCCGACGCTGGCCGCCACCGTGTCGGCGAGCTGCAGGCCCTGGTGCTGTGCGGCGTTCTGGCCGCCCGCGCGGAGCTCCGAAACCGGGAGCGGCGACACGTCGCCTGCGGCCCCCTGCGCCAGGCCGAGGACGGTGTGGGGGCCAAACCCCGCTGCGGCGTGCACCCGCCCCGGCCAGTCCGGGTGGATGCAGTCCTGCTTCTGGCCGAGGGTGGTGGCGTGGCAGGCCCACGTGGCGAAGACGGCGCGGAGCGTACTCCCGCGGAACGCGCACAACGCGGTCAGGCGCCCGTCGACCGCCGACTCCTCGGGGGTCGGCGCCGGACCCATGACCGCACGGAAGGCCCTGAGGTCGGCGTTTCGGTTGGCCCTGAAGGCGGGCAGGCTCCGGTTGGCGCCGCCGCGCACACGCGGGACGACCCCCACCGCGACGGTGCCCGGCGCGAGGTCGGCGCACGCGGCGCGGATGCCGGCGAGCAGCCGCTGGGTGAGCTGCGCGCGCAGGTCGGTGTGCGCGGGCCCCCCGAGCGTGCTCGGGGCGCGGTTCCACAGCTCGTTGCCGAAGTAGCCGCCGGGACCGGAGTGGGTGTGCGTCGCCGACAGGACGATCCGCCCCGCGTCGAGGTGATCGGTGGCCGCGAGCGCGTTGCCCACCTGCACGAGCATCCACGCGCTCGGCCCCCACAGGTCGGTGGCCACGAACGCGACCCGGGCGCCGTCGGGGCCCTCGACCACCAGCACCTGCGCGCGCAGCGGCGCCGTGAGGTCGCCCGGACGGGGGCGCCGGATGGGCTTCGAGGCGATGGCGTAGCCGCACATGTGGCCCTGGTGGTCGGCGGGCTCGTGCAGGACCACCGAGGCCGCGCCGACGCGGCAGGTGCCGGTGGCGGGCGCCAGCGGGGCCACGCGGACGGGGGTCATCCGGTCACGCATTCGTGGTCCCACTTCAGGCCGAGCCTGCGGGCGATCGGGTCGAGCCACTCCTGGCCGCCGAACTTCTCGATGAGCAAGCCGGCCGGGCTCTCGGACGTCGCGAGGCCGTCCAACCAGTCCGCAGCGCCCTCGAAGAACAGCGGCGAACTGACGGTGAGCGTTCCGATGGTGAAGTCCTTCTCCGTGATGTCGTCGAAGATGTCCTCGAGGTCGCCCGGGGCCACCCCCGGGGGCACCTCCGCGTCGGCCAACAGGCGCTTCGCCGTCCACGCCGCGGAGTCCAACGCGCCGTTGACGTAGCCGCCGGGCCAGTGCCGGCCGAGCTCGGACGCGGCGTAGTAGACCCGGCCGCGGTACGGCTCGCGGAGGTCGACCTTGTGCGTGGTGAGCGCACCGGGCGGGAAGACCGCCGCCGGGCAGTGCATGTTGGGCATCGGCGAGACGTGGACCTTGCCTGCCGGTACGCCGCCCTGCACCTTCGCCGCGAAGACCGTTTGCACGTGGGCGTTGATGCACGCCGCCTGCTTCTTGGGAGACATCGCGTCGAACGGCACCACCTGCTTGGACACCAAAAACGCCATGAGGGCGGGCCGGACGAGCTTCTCTGCCTCGTAGCCGCAGTTGTCCATGAACCAGTCGATGGGCCCCGCGTGGCTCAGGCCGTACCCGGACAGGCCGGCGAGGCGCCACCACGCCGCGTCGTATTCGACGAAGACCTTCCGGGTGAGGCCGGGCACCATCGCCTGCGCGAGCGCCTTCTGCGCGGGGCTGCAGTAGCTCCCCGCGATGACCGCGCGCGACTGCTCGGGCCCACCCCCGTCGTGGCCCTTCCAGTGGTTCAAGAACGGCGAGGCGGCCACGACCACCCGCCCCGCGTGGATCTTCTCGCCGGAGGCGGTCGTCACCACCACGTCGCCGTCGCCGTCGGCGTCGAGCTCCGTCACGCGCACACCGGTCCGGACGCACCCCGGCCAGTAGAGCTCGACCTCGTCCTTCATGCACC
>SXOO01000195.1 GCA_005776725.1 Pseudomonadota bacterium
CCATGAGTCGCGCGTTGAGGCGGTCCTGCAGGTAACCGACGAGCACGCCGTTCTCGATGAGCACAGTGCGTTGCGTGGGTGTGCCTTCGTCATCGACGTTGAGGCTCCCTCGACGACCCGCGATGCTGCCGTCGTCCACGACCGTGCAGAGCGGGCTGGCGACCGGCTTCCCGAGGAGCGAGCTGAACACCGAGGTGCCCTTCCGGTTGAAGTCGCCCTCCAGGCCGTGACCGACCGCCTCGTGTAGGAGCACGCCGGGCCAGCCGGGCCCGAGGACGACGTCCAGCGTTGCCGCGGGCGCCGGACGGGCGCGGAGCAAGAGGAGGGCCTGACGGACCGCCTCTCGGACGTGCCACATGGCGCGCGACTCGGCGCCCTCGTGCGGCTCGAGGAACCAGTCCCAGGCCACGCGGCCGCCGCCGCCTGAGCTACCGACCTGCCGCTCGTTCCCCTCCACGGCGATGCACGTGGCCTGGAAGCGGCAGAGGGGCCTGCGGTCGCCGGTGAGCGTGCCGTCGGACGAGAGGACCGCCACGGTCTTGAGCTCCGTGGCGAACGAGACCTGGACCTCCACGATCCGCGGATCGAGGCTGCGGGCCAGCGCGTCCGCCTGCTGAAGCAGCGCCACCTTCCGCTCGAGGGGCACGTCGATCGCCGCCTCGGGCACCGGGTACAGGTCGCGGGCGCGCGCGGCCGGGGCGAGCGACACCGGGCCGCGGGCCGAGCCGCCGAGCGCGATCACGCGCGCAGCCCGAGCCGCGGCTTCGATCTGGCGTACGTCGATCTCGTTCGAGTGCGCGTAGCCGGTCTTATCCCCGGCGATCGCCCTCACCCCGACGCCCTGATTGAGGCTCCGGGTGGCCTTCTTCACGAGGCGCTCTTCCAGAGAGACCGCCTCGAACGCCGCGTGTTCGAAGTAGAGGTCGGCGTAGTCGACCTGAGACGACAACGCCTCGCCGAAGGCGCGAGCGAGCGCCCCTTCCGAGAGGTCGAAGGTGTCTAGAAAGAAGCTGGCGCTGGCGTCCATGAGGCTCCGGTGGTGGTGGGCGCCGCCGCCGGCGCCGAAGCGACGTGCTAAGCCGCTCCACGCGCTCCGTCAAGTCCATGACCGGTCGTCGTTTGAGGAGGAAGCCGCCATCACCGGGGCGACGCCCTGCCCCTCCGGCGGTCGGGGATCCGCGGCTTGCAGACTGGGCCGTCCGCGTGAATCATGTGACGCCATGCGCCTTTGCACCGTAATCTCGCTCCTCCTCGCGGCCGCGTGCTCCGGCAAGTCCGCCGACTCCCCAACCCAGGAAACGTCCACCGACGCAGCGGCGGCCGACACCACGCCTCCCGCTGACGTGCCCCCCGAGGTGCTCGCCGACGTCGCGGCACCCGCCGACGTCGAGGCAGACGCAACGGCAGACGTGACAGAAGACGCGACAGAAGACGTGGTGAGCGGCCTCGAGCTGCCGCCGGGCCCGCTGGAGGTCGGCGTGGGCCGGGTCCGGTTGCCTGTCCCCGTCGGCGTGGGCACGGCCGGCTTCGGCCAGATTAACCTCGGCGGCGGTGGGTTGAAGTCGCGCTACGCGGACAAGTACGCGGCCTCGAAGAAGGTCTACACGCATCCGTCGCTCCACACGGTGGCGCTGCGGGTGGCCGAGGAGACCGTGGTCTTCCTCCGAGCCGACCTCGTCGGCATGACCCACGAGGCGCGTCAGGCGGTGGTCCGACGCGTCCTCGAGCGGGGGGGGCCCGATCTCGACCAGGGCCTCGTCATGAGCGCGACGCACACGCACTCCGGCCCCGGACGGCTTGTCGACATCACGCTGTGGGCCGCGATCACCGACACCTTCTTCCCTCAGTTCTACGTGCGCATGGTGGACGCCATGGCCGACTCCATCCTCCAGGCGATAGACGACCTCGAGCCTGCGCGGTGGGCCAGCACCGTGGTCACCACGGACGAGTTCCATCAGGACCGCCGCTGTGAGAGCCCGGAGAACCTCGATGGGCGCATGCCGCTCCTCCGCTTCGACCGCGCCAGCGACGGCAAGGTCAAGGCGGTGATCGCGATGTACTCCGTCCACGCCACGGTGATCGGGAGCGACGCCGCCACGCTGACGCGCGACTTCCACGGGGCGATCGAGACCAAGCTCGAGGAGCAATTCGACCACCCGGTCACGGCGCTCTTCTTCAACTCGTGGTCCGGCGACACGAGCCCGGAGCTCTCCGACCCGGAGCACACGGACGAGATGCCGTCGGACTACCGCCGCCTCGAGGCCACTGGCAACGCCTTAGCGAAGGTGATCTTGGACGCCATCACGCCGCTCGAGACGCAGACGGAGGCGGTGCTCTACTCCCGCAACGCCGTGATCCCGCTCTCCCTCGCTGCGCTCGGCTACACCGCCGACGAGTTCAGTTGGGAGTTCGGGGCCGTCTACTGCGGCGGCGCCGGTGACGCCGCCTGTTTCGGCGAGGGGGAGCCCCCCCCGAAGTCGGCCCTGGCCTTCTGCATTCCCTTCGACAAGGAGTCGCCCGGGCCCCAAGACACCATCGTGGGCGTGGTCCGGCTGGGAGACACGTACATCGCCACCCTCCCGGGCGAGCCTTCCACCGAGGTGGGACAGCGCGTACTGGCCTCGCTGGCGGCAGACACGCGCGCCACAACGGGGCCCGACGCGACCTTCGCGCTGCTCGGCTACTCGCAGGACTACCTTGGCTACAGCCTCCTCGAGGAGGACTGGTACCGCGGCGGGTACGAGACCGGCGGATCGCTCTGGGGCCCGAAGCAGGGCCAATATCTCTCGGACAGGTTGGTGTCCTACGCACGCCACGTGATCGACGGCACGCCGCTCGGCTGGGAGCCCGGGACGCGGCGCGTCCCAAAGAGCTACGCGCCGCCCGCGTGGGAGGTCGACGAGGCCACGACGGTTCAAGTCGCCACCCAACCCAAGGACACGCCCGCCAGCGGCACGGTGACCGCGGTGGTCCACGGGGGTGATCCCTGGCTCCTCGCCCCGACGGTCACGCTGCTCACGGAGGCCGGCGAGCCCGTCTTGCGGAAGAACGGCACGCCGGTCTCGAGCGACGGCTACGAGTTCGAGCTCGAGCTCGACGTGACTCCGGCCTACGGCGATGTGAAGAGCCCCGTCACGCGCACCTTCGCGTGGACCGTGCGGATGCCCGCGTCGCGCGGGGCGGAGACCACGTCGCCGAGCCTCGTCGGTGGGAAGTGGCGCCTCGAGATCCGCGGAGAGACCGCTCCCGGTGTGCCGTTCAAGCTGCTGACCGACGTCTTCGCGGTAACGGAGTAAAGCGCCGTCAGGCCGCCGGGGGCCGCACTTTGACCTGACGCACGGCCTGCGGCGTGGCGTCGACGATCTCGAAGCGCGTCCCGCCCGGCCCCTCGATCACGGTGCCCTTGGTAGGGATCCCGCCGTGGAGATCGATGCACAGGCCAGCCACGGTGGAGTACTCCGTCTCCTCATCGAGATCGATACCGAGCACCCGATCCAGCTCGCGGAGCGCCGTGTCGCCGCGGACGAGGAACGTCCCATCGACCTCGCGGAGGCCTGCCTCGGCCTCGCCGCCGCTCCCGACGATGTCACCGACGATCTCTTCCACGACGTCTTCGATCGTCACGAGACCCGCCACGCCCCCGAACTCGTCGACGACCATGGCCACGCGGGTCCGCCGCGCTTGCAGGTGGCGCAGCACATGGCCGGCGAGCTGTGTCTCCGGGACGAACAGCACTGGCCGGACCAGCGCGCGGAGATCGATCTCGGCGCCGTCGACGGCCGCGAGGAGCACGTCACGCGTGTGGAGCATACCCACGACGTTGTCGAGGCTGCCCTCGTAGACCGGCAGCGTGGTGTGAAACGCCCGGCGCACCACCGCGAGGATCTCGGCGCGTGACGAGGTCACATCGAGCCCGATGATGCGGTTTCGGGGCACCATGACCGCGGACGCGGGCAGGTCGGCGAGGTCGATCGCTCGCGACGCCAGCTCTCCCGCCTGGGTGTCGAGCGAGCCCGCCTGTGCGGCCTCGTGCACCAGCTGCCGGATCTCGTCGGGGCTGAAGCGCGCCTCGCTGAAGTTGGTCCTGTCGCCGAAAGGCCGGAGCAGCACGTTGGAGACCGACGTGAGCAGCCAGACGATCGGCCGGAAGATCTGGGCGATCAAGCGCATGGGGCGGGCGATGAGCAGCGCGTACCGCTCGGAGACGTGCAGGGCGAGGCTCTTCGGGACCAGCTCTCCCAAGACGATGGACGCGAAGGAGACCAGCGTGACCACGATGGCCAGCCCGACGTTGGCGGCCGTGTCGGCCTCGAGAGCGAAGAGCGGGCCCACGACGGACGCGACATCGTCAGCGAGGAGCTGACCGCCGAAGGCCGCGGCGGACGCTCCCACCAGGGAGATCCCGATTTGAACCGTGGCGAGGAAGCGCTCGGGGGCTTCGCGGAGCGCTACCAGGGAGCGAGCGCCGGCGCGCTCTTCGTCGACCAGCGCCTGGATCCGCGTCTTGCGTAGAGAGAGGACCGCGATCTCCGCGCCGGCGAAGACGCCGTTCGCGAGGATGAGCACAAGAATAATCAGGATCTCGGTCAAAGCGGGCCGTACCTCACGGCGCGGGGAGATCCAGCTTCTGGATCGCGGCGATGGGGCCTGGACAAGAGCTCTGATGACAGGTGAGGCAGGCGTTCACGACCAGGCCGAACCCCATGCGCTGGTCCTCCGCAGTGGTGGCCTCGTTGAAGCCGCGGACCGACTCAATGTATGCGACGGCCAGCCGATCGAAGGGGTCTTTTCGCATGCTCGCCTCGGTGGGCCAGGCGCAGCGGAGCTTCTGGGTGTGCTCGGCGCCGAGCGGCTCGACCATTCGCCCCGCCAGGACGGCATCCCGTCGCGCGTTCAGGTCGTCTTGCATCTTCCGCATCAGCGCCGCGAGCTCGCTGTCCCCGTTGGGGTTTCGGCTGCTCTTGATGAGGTGCCCGGGGCTCCCAGGGATGCCAGATAGGAGGGGTGTCCCGGCCGTGCACGCGGGCGGGGGAGCGGCCTCGGGCGCGAGCGGGACTGCGACCGCCGGGGCCGCTCCTGATGGGGCCGCTGTTGGCGTGGAGCGCTGGCAGGCGCAGACGACGAGGACTAGAACTAAGACCAACGGTGTGAACGCGGCGTGGCGCATCGCTCGGACGATAACACGATTCGTCGGCGCGCAAGCCAGGGGTTGCCAAACGCGCGGCGCGGTGGGAAGAGGCGGCATGCCGCCCGCCTTCGACGCTATTGCAGAGACCTTCGAGGCCCTCGACGACTGGATGGACCGCTACCAGTACCTGATCGACCTCGGCCGAAAGCAGCCCGGCCTCGCGCCGGAGGAGCGCTGCGAGGCGAATCGAGTGCTCGGCTGTACCAGTCAGGTCTGGCTCGTCGTGCGAGCCACGCGGCCGGTGGTCGAGCTGGCCGCTGACTCAGACGCTGCCATCGTGAAGGGCCTGGTCCAGGTGGTGCTGGCGCTCACGCACGGTCAGCCGCCGGAGCGGATCGTGGAGCTGGACGCCGAGGAGGCGTTCGCGCGCCTGGGGCTGGACGAACACCTCACCCCAAACCGGGCCAATGGGCTCCGTGCGATGGTGGAGAGGGTCAAGGCCGTGGCGCGAGCTTCCGTAATCCACGGGTGAGCCGCGCGGCGGCCCGTCCGCTCTCGGGGAGCGTCCTTCAGCGCCCCGAGGGCGCCGCGTCCAAGCGCAATTCTACCAAGGGCCTTGCACCGCAGACCGTTCTGGGTATTCTCTGCCGCCCTCGCCGGGGGTGTATCCGCCGGCGCGAGAGCGATCGCCTGTTCCGGAGTGAGCCATGGCCAAGTCCAACCGCATCAAGATCCGTCTCGAGTCCGAAGAGGGCACGGGCTTCTTCTACACGACCAGCAAGAACAAGAAGACCACGCCTACGCGTCTTCGGTTCAAGAAGTACGACCCGAAGGTGAAGAAGCACGTCTGGTTCAAAGAGACCAAGATCTGACGGTCCACCTCACCTTCGACCAGGACTGGGCGCCGGACTTCGCGACGCTCGAGATCCTGGGGGTGTTGGAGGCCTACGACCTCCGCGGGACGTTCTTCGTCACGCATCAGTCTCCCGCCCTCGACCGCCTTCGGGCGAGCGGGCGAGTCGAGCTCGCGTGGCATCCAAACTTCCTCCCCGGCTCCAGCCAGGGCGCGTCTCCTGACGCTGTCCTGGCCACGATGGCCCAATGGGTGCCCGAGGCGGTCGGCGCGCGCGCGCATTGCCTCGTGCAAGGGACACCCACGCTGCTCGCTTATCGACGGTGTGGGCTCCGCTACGACGCCGCCACGCTCCGAGATCATGTCCCGGGCCTCGCGCCCTTCCTGAGCTGGACCGGGCTCTGGGATCTCCCGATTTGGTTCGAGGACGACGTGCACCTCGAGCGCGGCAGGCCTTGCCGCCTCGACGCGCTGCCGCTCGAAAACCCCGGGCTCAAGGTGCTCACCTTCCACCCTACCCTCGTCGCGTTGGACGCCCCCAACCTCGAGCACTACGCTGCGCTCAAGCGGGCGCTGACCGGGCCGCTCTCCGAGGCCACCCCCGAGCACTTTGCGGCTCACAAGGGTGTTCGCGGCCTTGGGACGCTGTTCCGCGACGTGTGCGCGTGGCTCTCCACGCGACGGGACGTGGCAGGCGGCACGCTCGGCGAGCTGGTCTCTGGTCTCGACGCGCCCTTGGGCTCGCCGCCCCCACCACCCGCCTGACCCCCAAGCACGGAGGACCGCGCATGCCGATCTACGAGTACCGCCGAAGCAAGACTTCCTCCGGCTGCGACGTGTGCGTCGACGGGTTCGAGGCTGTGCACAAGATGAGCGATCCGCGGATCACTAGCTGTCCCGAGTGCGACGGCGAGGTGGAGCGGGTGATGAGCGTAGCCTCCTTCTCCACCCGGGAGCCCTCCGCCACCACGCTCGCCCACGCCAACGTCGAGAAGAAGGGCTTCACGCGCTACGAGCGCGCCGGACCCGGCAGCTACGTGAAGACCGCCGGCAACGGGCCCACGACCCTCTCGCGCTGAGCGAGGACTCATGACACTGGAAGTCCAAGGGGAGTTCCGCTAGGGTCCCCGCGGCCAGTCCGTGACGCGTCCACACAACGCGCGCGCCCTGGCCCAAGGAGCCGAGATGCGCGTTGTGTTGTTTGCTGCTGCGCTCGCTGCTTGCTCTACGCCCGTAGAGCCCTCCCCCACGCTCGCCCACCTCGAGGCGCCCATCATGGGCGGCTACAATGACGACACCACCACGGCGGTGTTCGGCATGGCCAGCCTCTCGGGTTGGGGCTTCGGCGTGTGCACCGGCTCGCTCATCGCGCCCAACGTGGTGCTCACGGCCCGGCACTGCGTGGCTCCCGTCCTCGACGAGGCGGCCACCGGCGGCGTCGACTGCAAGACCACGCGCTTCGGCGAGCCTCACAATGCCGTAGGGCTCTACGTCACGCCCGACGCCGAGATGTCGCGCTGGGGCAATTATTGGGTCGCAGCCGAGGTCCGCGTGCCCGAAGACGAGGGCTTCTGCGGCAACGACGTGGCGCTCATCATCTTGGCCGAGAACGTGCCAGCCTCCGTTGCCACCCCGCTGATCCCTCGGGTGGACGAGGCTGTCGTGGGCGTGTTCGAGAACTCCGCCAACCCCATGATCTACAGCGCCGTCGGCTACGGCGAGTCCGCAGACGGAAACGGCCAAAGCGGCCGCCGGCGCCGCCGCGACGACCTCACCGCTACCTGCAACGGCGGCGTATGCCCCTGGTACACGAGCACGGTCGACTCCGAGTGGCTGGGCCAGACCGGCGTGTGCCAGGGCGACTCCGGCGGGCCCGCGATCGACCTGGAGGGGCGAGTCGTCGGGATCGCCTCGCGGGGCGCGCCGGGCTGCGACTCACCCGTCTATGGGGGCGTGGCGCCCTGGGCCACCCTCATCACGGAGACCGTGATCGACGCGGCCAAGCGCGGAGGATATGCCCCCCCGTTCTGGACCACGGGCTACCCGACGAACCCCCTGTTCCAGCACCCGACCGGGCTCCCGTGCGTCACGGGCGCCGACTGCCCATCAGACCTTTGCTACGAGGGCTATTGCTCGCGCCAGTGCAGCGCGGAGGCGTTCTGCCCCGAGCCCTTCGAGTGCCACGGGCAGCTCTCGATCTGCACGCTGCGCTCGCCGGGCGGCGCATGCACGGGAGATGGCGACTGTTCCAGCGGGTTCTGCATCCAGGGGTTGTGCTCCTCCGCTTGCCGCCCGAGCGGCCTCGAGTGCCCCGCCGGATGGCGCTGTGAAGCCGCGAAGGGCCACATCCAGCCCGAGTACACCACGGGCTTCTGCCAGCCCAGCCCCGTCGGGCTCGTCTGTCTCAGCGGCAACGAGTGCCCAGGGGGCTCCTGCACCGACGGGCTGTGCACGCGCCGGTGTGACGTGGACTTCCCCTGCCCGGCCGGCTACCGGTGCGGCGAGCTGGGCCAGTGCGCGCAGCCCGGCATCGGCGGCGCCTGCTCGGTCGAGGCCGACTGCGACGGCGGGCTCTGCGTCGACGGCGCCTGCACCCGACCGTGCGGCGGCGGCGCCGCCTCCTGCCCCGCCACCCATCGCTGCGGCACTTCCGGGCTCTGTGAGCCGGTGCCGTTCGGCAGCGCCTGCGGCGACCACGCTGCATGCCGCGTCGGGACGTGCCTCGAAGGCCGTTGCACCGGCGCGTGCGTCGATGACAGCGGGTGCCTCGGCGGATACTTGTGCGCCGAGGGCCTCTGCACGCTCGCGGCGGCCGGCGATCTTTGCACCGCCGACGCCGATTGTCCGGGCGGCACCTGCGTCTCCGGGGCCTGCACCCGGGAGTGCAGCGAAGCGGCCCCGTGCGGCGATGGCCTCGTCTGCGACGGCAAGGCCCACCGCTGCGAGCTGATCGCCGCGGCCGATCCCGCCACCGGGTGCGACGCTGGACGCGGTTCGCCTCTCTCAGCTCTTGCCTGGCTAGCGGCGCTGGCGCTGCTCGGCGCGCGCCGCAGACAGTGCACGCGATAAGGCAGGCCATCCCGGAGCGACGATCGCGCTCTGGCCGATACACGGTCCACGGTCTGCCGGCCGCCACAGACAACGTCGTATGGGTCCTCGAGGATCATGCAGAGGGCCGCGCGGCGATCGTAGACGGGCCCGACGCCGCTGCAGCCCTCGCGCTGATCGAACAACGTGGGCTGTTCCTCTCGACGGTGCTGCTCACGCACGGACACGGCGACCACGTCGGCGTCGTACACGACCTGGGACGCCGCGACCTCCTCGGCGGCGTCAGCGTGGTCGGGGGCGCGCACAGCCGACTGCCACTCCCGTCCCTCACCTACCGCGTGGAAGATGGCGACCACGCACCGTTCGCCGACGCGCTGGTGCTCCGAACCGACGGCCATGTCACCGGCCACGTCAGCTACGTCATCGAGGACCTCGTCTTCGTGGGCGATACGATGTTCGCCGGCGGCTGCGGGTACCTCTTCGACGGCCCGGCCGCAGCGATGTGGGCCAGCCTCGAGCGTCTCGCCGCACTCCCGCCCGAGACCCATGTCTTCTGCGCGCACGAATACACGGAAGACAACCTGCGCTTCGCCCTCAGCGTGGCCCCGGAGGCCGACGACCCGGTCTGGAACCGCTACGAGCAGGTGGTGCAGCGGCGCGCCCAAGGCCACGCGGCGCTCCTCACCACCATCGGCGAGGAGCGAGCCACCAACGTCTTCGTCCGAGCCGGAAGCGCCGAGCGCTTCGCCGCGCTGCGACAGGCCAAAGACAGCCGGGCCTACCGAGCCGCGCCGCCGCCCACGAGGCCCATAGCCGGTTTGGGCGCCGCGGGCGCTCCCATGCACCTGCAGCAGCTCGGCGAGCGGATTCCGTGATGCTGAAAGAGATCACCGACGAGCTCGTCACTGAGCTGGCGGCGCTGAACTTCGGGCCCCCCACGTCGTTCGTCTACAACCCGCTGGTGTACGCGCGCGCCCCGTGGGACCTCTACTGCGAGAAGTACGGCCAGGGCCGCCCCGAGGCTCTGCTCTGGGGCATGAACCCCGGGCCTTTCGGTATGGCTCAAGTTGGGGTTCCCTTTGGCGAGGTGAACTACGCGCGTGACTGGTTGGGGCTCGAGGCCCCGGTCGGCAAGCCGCCGATGGAGCACCCCAAACGCCCCATTCAGGGCTTCGCCTGCGCGCGCAGCGAAGTCAGCGGCACGCGGCTCTGGGGCTGGGCCAAGGAGACCTTCGAGAGCCCCGAGCGCTTCTTCGAGCGCTTCTTCGTGTCGAACTACTGCCCGCTCGTCTTCATGGAGGCCTCGGGCGCGAACCGGGTGCCCGAGAAGCTTCCGAAGGAAGAGCGTGCGCCGCTGTTCGCGGCCTGCGACCGGGCGATGCTCCGCACCATCGAGCACTTCCGCCCTCGCTTTGTGGTGGGAGTGGGGAAGTTCGCCGAGGACCGCCTGCGCGAGGTGTTGCACGGGCGGGGACTGGCGGTGACGATCGGCCGGGTGCCCCACCCGAGCCCCGCGAGCCCGCTGGCGAACGCCGGCTGGTCTGACGCGATGAACGCGGCGCTGTCGGATCTCGGCCTCCTGCCGAAGTGACCCCACGCACTCGCGGCGCGCAGCACTCCCCAAATGGAAGGCGAAGACCGCGGCGCCAAGGCCCATACGCTGCGCACGTCGCCAGGCTCAGGCGCCTCGGCCCCGCATACCTCAGCCCTCGTGACGCCTCGCGAACAGGCCTCGCAGGCGCGCCGCGATCTCGTCCCGAGCCACGCGAAAGTGCCCCATACGCTCTTCGTCCGACAACGGCTCTCCCTTTCGGTCGGGATCGGGCAGGGGCCAATGGAGCCGGCGGGGGACGTTGGGAAAGACCGGGCACACCTCTTCTGCGCAGAGGGTGACCACGAGGTCCACGGCCTCGTGTGACACGTCCGAGACCGACTTCGAGTGGTGAGCGGAGATGTCGATCCCGAGCTCGGCCATGGCCCGGATCGCATAGGGGTTGACCCGCGAGGGAGACGAGCCGGCGGAGTTCACCCGCACGTCGGCCCCTAATAGGGCTCTCGCGAGCCCCTCGGCCATCTGACTCCGCGCCGAGTTGGCTACGCAGAGGAAGAGAACGCTGTGGGGGGAGGTGGACGGTTCGGCGGGGTCCGACGCCGGAGCCATGGCTCAGACGGGCCGCTTGTAGTCCTTGCAGTACTGCTTGTTCATCTCGGGCGGGACCGGCGTGATGCCATCGGGCATCAGGTCCTTCTCCTGCTTCCAGAAGAGCGGACAGTTGTCGATCTTGAGCTCCTTCGGCTGCTTGATCTTCTTGGTCGGGTCCTGGGGATCCGGGACCTCCACCTCGGTCCGGCACGCGCACTGCGCTGCCATCTCTTGCGCGTGCGTCCACGCGTCCGGATCGGCCTTGTAGTTCGTGAGCTCGTCCACGCGCTCTTGGAACTCGTCCGTCGGGAGTCCGGAGTACTGCATCTGCAGGTTCTCCTTGAGCGCCGGAATCTCCGGCTCGGTGACCTTGACCTCGGCCTCGGGGCGCGTGCGCCACTCGAAGTCGCAGCGGGCCGCGAAGCTGACCTCGGCGTACGTGCACATGAAGATCGAGGGCTCGGGGATGAGGTCCGCGCCCATGAACGGGGCGCGGAACGAGCCGCCGCCCTGGTCCTGGAAGCGCAGGGGGGTCACGCCGTCCGGCGGCGGGTGGTAGCTGAACTGCGAGTGGAGCAGGTAGCGCCGGGGCTTGTAGTCGGGCTTGCCCGAAGCGTTCACGTGCGTGATCTCGATCTCGTACTCGAACGTCTTCATCGAGCCGTCGGCCTCGCGCTCGACGACCGGCAGGTTCTTCACGGGCAGGTTCTGGAAGTACTGGTCTTCCTTGAGCTCAGCCGTCTTCTTTCCGATCTGATCCAGCTCGCGCCGGCCGACCTCTTTGCGCTTGTCTTCGCCGCCACGGACGTAGCGCTCGACGAACTCTTTCTGCGCCTCCGAATAAGTGATCTCGGTGACCTTCACTTTGGAGTCGCGAGGCGAGTAGAAGAGCGTGATATCGCCGTAGCGATTCAGCGTCATCTTGTCGACCTTCTCCTCGCGCTCGTACAGCGCTTGGGCGCGCTGCTTGTACTCCTCGGCGAGCCGGCCCTCCCAGAAGAGGAACCAGTTCTCCTGAACGCGGGGGTCGCCCTTCACCCAGAAGGCTCCGATGACCGTCGCTGCGATGAGCGCGAGGGCGAGCACCACGGCGAAGGCGCTGAAGATCTTGGGCCGAATGGACGTGTCGACGGCGTCGACGAGCTCGCGCTCTTCCGGCGTGACCTCCGGAGAGATGGGTATGACCATCGTCGCCGCGAGCGCTGCGTTCGCTTCAGTGGGATCGAGCGCCACCGCCTCACGGTTCACTGCGCCGCTCTTGAACTTCTTGCCACCCGCCATGTTCCGCTGTCCTCCGCTGTAGCAGGGCGCGCGGCAGCGCACCCTCGGGTGTTCGGGCGCGCCGCAGCGCACCCCCTCTGAGCGTGGGCCCCGGGCGTGCCTGGGGTCAACGAGCGCCGGATGCTACTTCCGGCCCTCGCGCGCCGTCAACCGCCGGAACCGGTGCGCTGTGCACCCGACGGGGCTTCCGCGGGCGCTTTCTCGGCCTTGGGTTCGGTGCGCCACTTCACGGGCCGTGGCGCCGTTTGTCCGGCTGCGACACGGATCACTCGGAGATCATCCGAGATCGCCCCGCTCCACGCCGACGCCCGCGCGTCCGCGAGGCCGATCCCACGGGGCTTCAGCGGCTTCCCAGGGGCTTCCACCGCCCACGCCTTGTGCGCAAGGCCCTCGAGATCGGCCCGGGTCCCCACGACGGCAACGACCTGGAATACCAGGTTCCCGTCCGCCTCCTTGCCGAACGCCACCGGCGACGGCGACCGGAACCAGAAGCCTCCCCCGTTGGGGCCGAAGTTGCGGTAACGCTCCAGCTTGGCTGTGATAGGGCGAACCTCGCCCTTGGCGGCCGCCAGCTCGTCCACCGCCATCACGAAGCCTTCGGGATCGTTGGCGCGACCGACAACGAAGCCCACCTCGAGCACCAAGCCCTCCGGGGGCACCTGCAGCCGCACGAACTTCCCGAAGACGTCGGCCCGGTGGGTGACGTAGAGGCCCTCCTCCGAGACCGACTTGTCTTCCCCTGGGACGAGCAGATGCGTTATCCGGAACCAGTCGAGCGCGGGCGCCGACGCCACCGTGAACTCGACCTGATGCTGCACTTTGCCGTCCTCACGGGACAGCATCGCGAGCGAGACGGCCACCCGTTGGCCGGGGACCGCTGGCGCCGCGACCTGAAAGTCGCAGAGGTCGCCTGGGAGCAGCGCCTCGCCCACCTTCGCCTCGAAGCGGACCTCGTCGCGAAGCCGCGTGGTCTCGCACTCCACCCGAATGGAGGCGCCCGCCGGGACCTGGACGACGCTGTCGAGGATGTCGGGCCGGTTGTTCTGGCTGACGGCGGCTCCGTCGACGATCACCTCGAAGATCTTGGCCTTGTCGAAGATCGCCTTCCGCTGATTCTTGTAGCCGGAGAAAAACCAGCCGAAGCCGGCCGCGATCAGGATGAGCAGGCCGATGAGCGCCATTGAGCCGCGTCCCCGGCGTGCCTCGCCATCTCGCTGAAAGGCCTTCAGGTCGCGGATCGGGCCGCCATTCGATGCATCTTCCACAGGAGCTCCTCTTCAAGGCGCGGACGGCAGCTTAGGCGTAGTCGGTCGCTCGTCAACGCGAAGAAACGGAGAGAAGAGGGCCCCGTCGTGTTGACGCCCTCCTTTCCACTTTGGTAAGCCTTCGCGACGCTTCGGGGGGTCGGCGCCGTTCGCCCACCCGAAGCAGCCCAGCCCGAGAGGGCTCCACCCTGCTGGCCAAGGCCCCCGACGCGGAAACGTGGTTTTCTTTCCGATGCGTCCGGCCGAGGCGAACTTCTGAAGCTGCTAAACACACATCCCGGAGGCTGAGCGACATGGAAGGGGTTACCGAGTTCCTGACCGAGTTTTTCAAGGTCGGCGGCGCAATCGCGTGGGCCATCATGATCAGCCTCGTATTGACGCTGGCCGTGGTAGTCGAGCGCTGCGTGGTCCTCTATTTCACCTCCGGGGTGAATTCCAACAGCTTCATCCGAGGCATCGAGGGTGCAATCCTCAGCGGCAACCTGGACAAGGTCGCCCGCCAGTGCCAGACGGAGAACTTCCCGCTCTCCCGCATCATCCACTCGGGCGTCTCCAAGGCGGCCAAGTCGGACGAAGAGGTACAGGCCGCCATGGACGAGGCTGCGCTTCGTGAGCTTCCGCGGCTCGAGAAGCGCACCGGCTACCTGCCGATGCTCGCGAACATCGCCACCCTGCTGGGCCTCCTCGGCACCATCAAGGGCATGATCGCGTCCTTCGGCGCTGCCGGCGGCGGCTCCACGGACAAGGCGGCGGCGCTCGCCGAAGGTATCTCCGAGGCGCTCCACTGCACGTTCATGGGCTTGTTCGTGGGCGTCGTGGCGCTTCTCGCCTACTCCCTCCTCCAGGGCCGTACGCAGGCCCTCGTGGACGACATCCACGAGGGGACCGTGCGCGTCATGAACCTCATCGTGACCAACCGCAACATGATCAAACAGGGCGCCGAAAAGGCGGCCTGATCGGCGCGGTCAAAAGCCCATGGGTGGTGCATCCATACCTGGCGCCGGGGGCAAACGCTCCATGGACGCCGAGCTCAACCTGGTGCCGTTCATCGACATGATGAGCTGCCTCCTGTCGTTCCTCATGCTGACGGTCGTGTGGAACCGCTTGGCGAAGATCGACATCGACAACCCGCTGCCCAAGGCCTCCACGGCGCCCGCAACGCCTCAGGACCCGCCCAAGGACATCGCGATGTTCGTCGATCACTCCGGCTTCGCCATCATGGTGGCGAACGACGACCCGGTGAAGCCCTTCGTCAAGACGCCAATCATCCTCCTCCGGGAGGCGGATGGTCAGCTGCCGTTCCTCAAGCTGAAGGAGTCCCTCGCGGGGCTCCAGAAGGCGCTCCCAGAGAAGGAGATCGAGGACAAGGACGAGAAGGGGAAGATCATCAAGAAGTCCGTGAAGCACAACTCGATCATCATCGGGGCGCGCAACGGCATCCGCTACGACGACATCGTCGGGACCATGGACGAAGCACGCGGGCTCGGGCTCGAGGGCATCGTCATCAACATGGAGACCGACTCGCCCATGATTCCTCTGGTCGCCGCCATTGGCGGCGGAAAGCCGGGAGGCTGACGCCATGGCAGTCACCAAAGCCGGGCGGCGGCTCTTTCGCGGGGTCAAGATCCCGAAGATCCAGAAGAACCTCACGGGCAAGGGCGGGCGGTCGGTAACGGCTTCGCTCAACCTCACGGCCATGATCGACATGATGACGGTGCTCGTCACCTTCCTCATGATGTTGTTCAACTCGGACGGCGAGCTGCTCGCCGCCGACAAGAACATCAAGATCCCGAAGGCGGCCAACAACACCGACCTCGAGCGGGCGGTGTTGATTCAGATCTCCCCGCTCGAGCTGAAGCTCGAGGGAACGGTGCTCCTCGGAGACAAAGATCCAGAGGAGATGAACAATCTCGCCAACGACAAAGTTGATTCCAAGTTGGTGGTGGGTCCGCTCGTCACGCGCCTCACGGAGATGGCCGAGGAACGCAAGGCGAAGAACCCAACGTCGGACGAACCCGGCCAGGTGATCATCCAGGCCGACCAGTCGGTGAAGTACCTCGCCATCACGCGCATCATGAGCGCGTGTGCGGAGACGGGCTTCCTGCGAATCAACCTTGCCGTCGAAGGCAAGGCCGCCAACTAGGCGGGGAGGCAACCACCCATGATCGGCATTCTGCTCTCACTCATCGGCGCGGGGCTCGGCATCGCCGGCTGCTTCGTCGGCGAGTGGTACTCCGCTGATGGCATTGCCCTCCAGGGTCAGGCCGTCCCTTTCGGCACCTACGTCATGGCCTCCCTGGGCGCCGGTGCGCTCTTCTCGGTCCTGGCGAAGGTGGTGCGTATGCGCCTCCTTGCCACGATCACCTTCCTCGGTGGCGCAGCGGCCCTCGGCCTGCTGATCTCGAGCTGGGTGTTCCTCGCCAAGGTCGGTCCCGACTCCCTCACCGCTGAGGTCGTCACCTGGCTCGGGCGCCACAAGGCCCCGCTCGGCGTCGGCTTCTGGTACACGTTCGGCGGCGCAGCCCTGATGATCATCGGGGCAACCGCGCAGGTCGCAGCCGTCAAGACGTGGGGCCCTGGCACCCGCTATCTTCGCGTCTCACTGCTCTGGAACGGCAGCGTCGTTCGGCAGCATCTGCTCGCCGAACCCCGCGACATCGAGGTCGGCTCGGACGCCCACGACGGGCTCGTCGTCCCGTCTGCGGTGCTCGAGAAGCGCTTCCACATGTTCCGCGCGCACCGCGTGACCAACCAGTACGACCTCGCGCTCAAGACCGGCATGCTGGGCTCGGTCACTCTCGGCGGCAAGACGCTGAGCGTGGACGAGGCCATGAAGCAGGGCCAGGGCTCGGGCGACATCAAGGTCATCCGCCTCACCCACGACGACGCAGGGAAGCTCGACTTCGACAACGCCCTGTCCGTCGTCTTCCAGTGGGTCAAGCCGGGCTTCCCCGGCGGGGCCGGACGCGTCGGCGCCGACACGTGGACTCCCACGTCGTGGCTCCTGGCCGTCTTCAGCATCGTCGCGTTCGCCGCCTACCTCTGCTGGAAGTGGGATCCCCACTACGAGGGCTACAAGCTCACGGAGCAGAAGAAGAAGTCGCTGGCGGTCGACGCCGACGCGCTCGCTCTGATGAAGGAAGAGGAGAAGGAAGAGGAGGAGCCCGAGCTCGAGGAGGAGGAAGATCCCTCGAAGCAGGCCGAGGGCGAAGAGGGCAAGTTCGGCGATCCGGACATCCCGGATCCGATCGAGTCCAAGGTGCCCAAGAACGAGGGCCGCATGGTGGACAAGATCGACCCCAAGAAGGTCGGCCTCGTCGACATCCTCTCGTCGCAGAAGTTCTCCCAGATGTCCGCGATGTCGAACATCCTCGCCTCCAACACCAACTCGCTCCAGTCGAAGCTGGCCATCGCTATGGCTGGGTCCGGCACCGAGTTCGTGATGGGCTCCGGCGCGGGTGGCATGGGCTTCCGCGGCACCGGGACCGGCGGCGGCGGTGAAGGCGGCTTCGGCCGAATCCACGGCCTCGGCAAGATCGACGCTGGCGGCGGCGGTCTCGGCACGGGCGTCGGCCTCGGCAACAAGGGCATGAAGAAGGTCGGCAAGATCAACGTCGGCTCGGGTACCAGCGCGGGTTTCTGCCAGAAGGAGAACATCTCCTCGGTCGTTCGAGCTCGCGCCAACGCTATCCGCGCCTGCTACGAGCAGCGCCTTCAGGTCAACCCGAACCTCGCCGGCAAGCTCACCGCCCGATGGACGATCGCCGTGAGCGGCTCCGTGTCGCAGGCGAGCCTCGCGAGCAACACGGTCGGCGACGGCGCCGTGGGCGAGTGCGTCCTCCGCGTGGTCCGACGTATGCAGTTCGCCAAGCCTGAGGGCGGCGTCTGCATCGTGCAGTGGCCGTTCGTCTTCAACCCGGGCTAAGGCCGGCTCCGCCGCTCGAGCGCCCCTGACGGCGCTCGCGGCCTGTCACTCGGGTGGCTCGACCGCCCCGTTTTCCTCTCACGACCAACGAATTTTCTGTCACCCACCCCTTGCGGGCCGTGCTCGTGTGACTAAGCTTCGCGCCGCTTGGGCTAGCAGTCGACACCATCGAGTGCCAATTACCCGCAGCTAAACCGCTTTGTGACCGAGGCCTCAAAACTGACCTCGTGCGCAGGGTCTCATTCACCCGCCCGTTGGAACCTCATCTAGTCGAGGGCCACGGCCTGAGAGCAACCGGAGAAAGAAAGATCATGACGATTCGACCGCTGCACGATCGCATCCTCATCAAGCGCCTCGAGAAGGAGCAGAAGACGGCCGGAGGGATCATCATCCCCGACACCGCCCAGGAG
>SXOO01000196.1 GCA_005776725.1 Pseudomonadota bacterium
AGACATGAGAGCGTACGTTCATCAGGTCACCTCACCAGACCAGCTTTTCGAGCTTGCGCACGACGACGAACGTGTCCCGGTTCACGCCTTGTGGCCCCCAGTAGTTAAATCCGTACGTGAACTGGGCATACCCGCCGATCATGAAGAGCGGCTTCAGGCGAGCGCGGGTGAGGCTGTTGTGGCCACCCGCGCGCCGATTGCCCCGGACCTGGGACTTCGGCACTCCGATCGTGCGCTCGGTGGCGTGGTAGATGTAGCACATACCGGGCGGGATCCGGGCGCTCACGCACGCCCGGGTCACCACGGCGCCGTGATCGTTGATCACCTCGACCCAGTCGTTGTCCTTGAGACCAGCCCTCGCCGCTTCGTCGTCGTTGAGCCACAGGGGCTCGATGCCGCGCGAGAGGGTCTCCATCCGCAGGGTGTCGCCGTAGGTGGAGTGGATGTGCCACTTCCCGTGCGGCGTGAGGTAGTTGAGGACGAGGCCGCCGAGCTCGGCTCCGGTCTTCACGAGGTCGCGCGTGTCGGCGATCCCCGCGAGCGGCTTGTAGACCGGCAGGTGCTCGCCATAGGCCCTGTACGCTTCGTGATCCAGGTACAGATGCTGGCGACCGGTTTGGGTGCGCCAGGGGATTCGCTCCTGCAGGTTCTGCGCGAAGCCCGTGTAGGTCTGCGATCCCTTGGTGATCCCGGTCCAGAACGGCGTGGTGAGCAGGCGCCTCGGCTGGGCCACGATGTCGTCGAACGTGATCCGAACCCCCCGGTCGTCGCTGGCGAGGTGCGTGTGGTCGATCCCGGTCTTCTTGGACTCGGACACGTAGGCCCGATGCGCCAGCTCTCCGTTGGTCTCGGCCGCGAACGCCAAGATCGCCTCGGCGACCTGACGCGGCTCGCGCAGGGAGGGGTATGTCACTCCCATCCACTGCTCCGTGGGGAACCGGCGCATGTGCTCGTCGTACATGTCGTCCACGTCGTAGTGGCACCCGTGGACCGCCAGGCCCTTGTCACGGAACATGCGTCCCAGCGACACGAACTTCTGGAAGACCGACGGGTAGTGGCGGTCCACCAAAGCGATGTTGGGCATCGTCTTGCCCGGGATGGGGCGACACTCTCCCTTCGCCCAGTCCTTGATGGTGGGCTGGGCGATCTCAGCCGGCGTATCGTGCTGGAGCGGCGTCAACACCACGTCGGTCACCGGGTCGGCGAGGTATATCTCGGCCAGCTCGGAGGTCTTCTCGGCGATGTCACGGAAGATGTGCCAGTCGCTCTTCGACTCCCAGCAAGGCGGCACGGCCGCCTGGAGGGGGTGGATGAACGAGTGCATGTCCGTCGAGTTCAGGTCGTCCTTCTCGTAGTAGGTGGCCGCCGGCAGGACGATGTCGGAGTAGAGGGCCGAGGTGTCCATGCGGAAGTTGAGGTCGATGACCAGGTCCATCTTTCCGAGCTCGACCTTGTCGTGCCAGACCACGTCTTTGACGTGGCCCTTCGCCTCCTCGTCGGCGATCGCGTTGGAGTGTGTGCCCAGATAGTGGCGGAGGAAGTACTCGTGGCCCTTCGCGGACGCCTGCAAGGCGTTGCCCCGCCAGATGTACCAGACCCGGGGGTAGCTCTTGGGGTTGTTGGGATCCTCCATGGAGAAGCGCAGCTTGCGGTTCTCCAGCTCGCTGACCACGTGCGCCTTGATCGCCTCCGGCGTGAGGGCTCCGGCCCCGCGCGCTCGACTCACCACCTCGAAGTTGGACTCGTTGAACTGCGGGAAACACGGCAGCCAGCCCGCGCGCACGGCCTGCACCTGGCGGTCTGCCGTGTGGCCTTGCGTGAACGGATGGCGCTCGCCCTCCGGCGTGGGGCACATCTCGCCGAAGGGGCGGTCGTAGCGCCACTGGTCGGTGTGCATGTAGTGGAAGGACGGAGTGTTCTGGAGGCGCGGCGGGCCACCCCAGTCCGTGCCGAACGCGATCGGCGCCCACGAGGCCTGAGGCGCCAGCTTCTCCTGGCCCACGTAGTGGTTCCAGCCGCCGCCGTTCTTGCCCACGCAACCGCACAGGATCAGCGGCACGATGCACGACCGGTACAGGAGGTTGTTGTGGTACCAGTGGTTCGCCCCAGCGCCGATGATGATGCTGCAGCGCCCCTCGGTGCGCTCCGCGGTGGCCGCCCACTGGCGCGCGAACGCGATCACGGTCTTGGCCGAGACGCCGGTGTATCGCTCCTGCCAGGCGGGCGTGTAGATCGCGGCGTCGTCGTAGTCGCGGGGGTACTCCCCGCTCGCGGCGCCCTCAGCCCCGGCCGACCGGTGCCCCTGGTCCACACCGTAGGTGGCCATGAGGAGCTCGAGGCCGGTGGTGACGAACACGGGGCCATTGACGGTCTCCACACGGACCACCGGGACCGAGCGCCGCACCACCCGCGCCTCCGCTCCCCCGCCGAAGTCGTCGAACTGCACGGACACCACGGCGTCGTGCGTGTCCAAGAGGAGCGTGGCGTCGTAGGACTCACCGCTCTGGGCGTCCACCGTCTCCAGGTTCCACTGGCCCTTCTTGGTCTGCCACCGGTGTCCCACGCTGCCCTGGGGCATCCGCAGCTGCCCTGTGGCGGCGTCGCGGACGAAGTACTTCCACTCGGCGTTCTCCTCGCCCTGCGTGGCCGCGAGCTGCGACGCGCGAAGGAGCGAGCCGGGTCGATACGTGCCGTCGGCCTGCGCCTCGAGGGTGACGAGGAACGGCGAGTCGGAGAAGCGCTTCATGTAGTCGATGAAGTAGGGGACTCGCCGAGCCTGGTAGAACTCCTTCAGGATGACGTGGGTGACTGCGAGCCAGAAGGCGGTGTCTTGCCCCTGGTGGATGGGAACCCACTCGTCGGCCACCTTCGCGGTCTGGCTGAAGTCGGGCGCGAAGACCACGACCTTGGTCCCGCGGTGCCGGACCTCCACCAGATAGTGCGCGTCGGGCGTGCGCGTCATGAGCACGTTGGAGCCCACCACCGCGATCATGGCGGACTTGAACCAGTCCGCGCTCTCGGCCACATCGGTTTGTTCACCCCAGATCTCGGGCGAGGCCGGCGGGAGGTCGCAGTACCAGTCGTAGAAGCTCATCGACACGCCGCCCATGAGCTGCAGGAAGCGGGCGCCGGCCGCGTAGCTGACCATCGACATGGCCGGGATGGGCGAGAAGCCGATCAGGCGGTCAGGACCGTACTTGGACACCGTGTAGAGGTTGGCGGCTGCGATCAGCTCATTGACCTCGTCCCAGCTCGCGCGGCGGAAGCCGCCCTTGCCACGCGCCGTGTGATAGGCCGCGCGCTTCTCGGGAGACTCCACCACGGACTTCCACGCGGTGAGCAGATCGTCGGGGTGCTCTTCCTTGGCCGCGCGCCACAGATCCAGCAGGACGCCGCGCACGGTGGGGTACTTCACCCGGAGTGGGCTGTAGATGTACCAACTGTACGAGATGCCGCGCTGGCACCCGCGGGGCTCGTATGATGGGATCTCGCGGTCGATGCGGGGGTAGTCGAGGGCCTGCATCTCCCACGTCACGATCCCCTGCTTGACGTAGATGTTCCAGCTACAGCTGCCCGTGCAGTTTACGCCGTGCGTGCTGCGCACGATCCGGTCGTACGCCCAGCGGTTACGGTAGAAGTCTTCCCAAGCCCTCTGCTTGGGCGCGAAGATCTCTGAAACCCAGGTCATCGGCGTGCTCCTGCGGTTGAGGCGTACGGGGTGGCCCCGGTGCGCCGATGGGGTCTGAGCAATGCGGCGAGTCCGAAGAAGCCCACCAGGCCCAGCGCGGCCCCAGCGGCAAACACCGCGTGCGACCCGCGGTCGCTGTCTTTGCCCTTGGCGCCGCGGACATAGGCGGCCAGGTGGACGGCCTCCTGCGGCGTGATGGCGCGCCCGGCGTAGGCCGCTCGCATGATGGGGAAGTTGGCCCCCTGGAAGGCCGACACCATGGCCACTTCGTCCATCTTGCCGGCCAGGTGGGTGAGGTCCGGTCCCAACGCGCCGCCAGAGCCGGCAACGCGGTGGCACGCGGCGCACGACGGACCGCCTCCGGAGAGGCCGAGCCGGCCGGAGAACAGCTCCTCGCCGGTCGCTTCAGAGGGCGGCTCTAGCGACGCCTGCAGGTTCTTGGCCGCCGCGGCGCGGGCCGCCTCGAGCCGAGGGCGCACGTCGGGCGCGAGGAGGAGGTCGGTGAACGCGTCGACCTCGGCGTCCGTCATGGGACCGGTGTTCTTGTCCATCTTGGCCACCGCCAGCCGAAGGGACGCTCGCGGCCACTGTGTCGACGCCGCGAGATCCGGACCCTTGAGCGGGCCACCGCCGATGGTGTGACAGCCAGAGCACCGAGAGACGTACGCGCCTGCGACGGCGTCATCCGGCGCTTGGCTTGGCTCTTGAACGGAGGGTCCAGGCGCGGCCTGACCCATTGCGAGCGCGACGAGTGCACTCGTGAACATAACACCTCCGGCTCAGCGTGCCCTGGCACGCAGCCACTGACGATGTGCGCGCTACAGGGCGCCGCTCCGCGTTGCGCGTCCGGGCGGTTCCGCCGTCTTTCAGGCCGGTGACCGGAGTGCGCTCACGTGCGAAGCTGACGATCGGCATTCGCTGCTCCTCGGGCCGCACGTGGCGAGCCTTGGATGGATGGGGTCCTGCGCCGCATCCAGAGGAAGCATCGGGGGGGGCTCGCCGCGGTCCTATGATTGATTTCCATCAATTCCCTGAAGGCATTCCGGGCAAGTCTCTGGAAGAAGCGCCGTTGTTACATGTATTTATGTCGTGTCACGGAGGTCAGGATGAGCATCAGAGAGCTGAGGCAGATCATGGATAGCACTGGGGACGCGGCGGTGGCCGTGGACTCGGACGGGCTGATCCTGGCCGTGAACAGCGGGGCCACCGAGCTGCTGGGCGTGAACGCCCGCGATCTGGCGGGGCGCCCGTGCTCGGAGATCTTCGGCGGCACCAACGAGTGTGGCGTGGTCTGCGAGCCCAACTGCTGCGTTCTACGCGCCGTGCGTGAGCGACGACCACTGCGCAACTTCGACGTCCAGATCAACGTGGCCGCCGGTCGGCGGTGGTGCAACGTCACCGTGCTCCAAGGCGGCGCGCCGGGCGCTCTCTGGGCGATCCACATCCTGCGCGCGGTAGACCTCCGTAAACGGCTCGAGATGGTGGTTCATGAGTTCGTCGCCACCGCGACGGGCCTCGACGGTGACGGCGCCGCACGCGTCCTGGCCGCCAGCCGCCCAGCGCTTCAGGTGGATCTCACGCGCCAAGAGGTGCGGGTGCTGCGGCACGTGGGTCGGGGGCTGTCGACCGAGGACGTAGCGAGTGAGCTCGGGATCAGCAAGGTGACCGTGGCGAACCACGTGCAGCGGGCCATGGGGAAGCTGGGAGCGCGCTCGAGGCTGGACGCCGTGCGCAGGGCACAGCATGGCGGCCTGCTCTGAGCTCACGGGAGCCCTCGAGGCTACGGATCCGTCAGAACATTCCTCCTAGCACTCTACTGGCTATACTCGGCCCCGGTGCCCTCGGGCGGGCGCCGATGGGACGCGTAATGCACAAGTTTCGAGACGTTGGCGGTACGACGGGTGGGCTCGGAGAGTTCCTGCTCGGCATCGCGATGACTGGCCTCGGCTTCTACCGGCTCGCAAACCACGTCATGGTCCACAGCGGCTGGAACCAACTCTGGGGTCCCGGAGGGCGCGGCGGTCCGGTCCTTCTGGTGGTTCTCATCGGGTTCGGCGTCATCTTCTACAACGGACGAAACCCGTTTGGCTGGCTGTGCGTGTTCGGGGGCATCGGCTACGGCATGGTCAGTGTCCTGTCGAACCTGACGATGACCTTCCGGCCAACCACCCTGTGGGACACCCTCCTCATGTTCGCGCTCTTCGGCGGCGGCCTCGGCCTCGTCTTCAAGTCCACTCGCGCCCACCCCCCGCGCCCCGAGCGTGAGCCATCACCCTGAGCGCCTCCGTTTCAGCCGACTGAGCGCCGACGGCGGGTCCCCGCACGCAGCTTCGTTGACTAGACTGACCGGTCGGTTTAGGTTCCGCGCCCCAAACCGACTGGTCGGTCTAGTTTTAGGGGGCGCCGAATGAAGGGACTCGAGCAAGACGCGGGACTTGAGACCGAGGCTGTGGCGGCCGCCGCGCCCGAAGCTGCGCTCGGCGCTCAAATCGCAGCGAAGCCCGGCAAGAAGCGGGCGACGCGGGCCGAGAAGCGCCACGTCATTCGTAAGGCGGCCTACAAGTGCTTCGCGCAGAACGGCTACCACGGCACCACCATCGACAACATCTGCGAGGCCTGCGGGCTCTCCAAGGGCGCCTTCTACTGGTATTTCCGTAGCAAGAACGAGGTGTTCGTCGACATCCTCGAGACCTGGGCGGCCGAGGTCGAGACGGAGATGGCGCGCCAGTTCAGGAGCGCGATGCAAGCGGAGCGGCCCTTCGACGCGATCGCCGAGGCGCTCGCCCGCGAGGCCAGACGCAGCCGGCGCATCGTCCCGATCTGGGTCGAGTTCATCGCGGAGGCCTCGCGCGATCCGGAGAGCCGAAAGGCGCTCGCCCGCTTCTACACGCGCCTCAACCGGGTGCTGTCGGAGCTGCTGGAGCTGGCGCTGGACGACTCCTTCAGCTCTGAAGAGGTGAACTTCGCAGCGTCCACCGCGCTCGCGAGCTTCTTCGGCCTGCTCTGCCAGGAGGTCGCCAGCCCGGACGAGGCGGCGTTCGAGGCCAACATGAGAGGCATGATGGGCGTGCTCGAGCGCCTCGCGACCCGCGTGGAGGGTGGACGATGAGCGCTCACGGACCAATCAGCGCCGCGCGCCATCGGCGCCCTACCGATCCGGCCTCCGAGGCCGCGCTCGACATTTCTGGTCTCGACGGCGCCTTCCGGGGCCTCGACGACGGCGACGCGGAGCCCAGCCCGGCCGCCGCCCGGTTGCTGCTGGACCGCATCGGCTGGCGCCCCGCCGGATGGGAGTCGCCACGTATCCAGCGGGTGAGGGAGGCGCTGCGCCTTCGGACGGAGGCCCTCGCGCCGCTGGCCGAGGCAAGCCCAATCCGCGCCGCGATCGTTTCCGCCGTCGATACAGGCGCCGCACGCGTGGCCCTCACGTTCGCCGGTCAGGCCTCTGAGTACATCGAGCCGCTCGCGGCTATGGCGGCCCGAAGCCCCGCCGTCGCGCGGCTGGTGGACGCGGTGCACCAACGGCTTCAAGGCCACCTGGAAGAGCTGCCGGCCACCGAGCGTGCGCTGTTCGGTCCCGGCCTCGATCTGCGGGCGTGGCTCCAGTCGCCGGAGAGCCGGCCCTCGGCGGACGCGCTGGCGCAGTCCAACATATCGCAGCCGCTCATCTTCACGGCGCAGGTCGCGGCGCTCCTCGACCTGGGCGAGCGCGGGCTCGGTCCCTCGGCGCTCAACCCGATCGCGGCGGCGGGCCACAGCCAGGGCGTCATGGCGGCGGTGTTCGCGGCCGAGGCCTGGGGCCGCCCCGGCGAGATCCAGCGAGCCGCGGACTTCGCGGGCTGGCTCTTCTGGCAAGGCGTGCGGATGCACCAGTGCACGGTCCCCGCGGCGCTCCCTCCGGCCGCCACGGCGCGCGCCCTGGCCGACGGCATGCGGGCGCCCACTCCAATGGCCGCCATCGCGGGCCTGACCGACGCGGAGCTCGCGGGCGCGATACGCGACACGGGGATTACGCACAGCCTCGTGAACGGGCGTCTCCGCCACGCCGTGAGCGGAGAGCCCGAGGCCCTCGAGCGCCTCCGGCTGACCCTACGCGCCGGATTCGACGCGCGTAGCGCGGCCCGGAAGCGCGGCCGCCACGGCGGGCGTCTCCCCGAGCCCTCCTGGGAGTATCTGCCCGTCAGTGGGGCGTACCACTCTCCCTCGATGGCGCCCGGGCTCACGCGCACCCTGGAGGACCTCGCGCGCCTCGGGATCGTCGTCGACGGCGCCGATCTGGCGTTCCCCGTCCTCGATCCGTCGACCGGAGCCCCTCTCCCGCGCTCGGGCGACCTCGTGCCCTGCCTGCTCCAGCTCCAGTTCCTGGAGCCGGTGCGTTGGACGTCCTGCGTCGCCGCGCTGCCGGAACTCGGTGTGACCCACGTCCTCGATCTCGGGCCCGGCGATGGCGTCCTCCGCCTCACCGCCGCGGCGCTCCGGGGCCACGCGACCGCCGTCATGACGGCTGCTACGGAAGCGGCTCGGACGGCGCTCGGCGGCGATGCGCCGCTCCCGCAGGCGCCGCCCTCTTATGCGACCTGGCACCCGGTGCGGTCCGCGACCGGCCGTGGCGTCGAGACCGCGTTCACCCGACTCACCGGTCGCTCGCCCGTGCTCCTGCCGGGCATGACTCCCACCACGGTCGAGGCGCCCATCGTCGCGGCGGCGGCGAACGCCGGCTACGTGGCCGAGCTGGCCGGTGGCGGGCAGGTCACGGAGGCGATCCTCCGGGCGCGGCTGGCCGAGCTGCAGACCACGCTCGAGCCCGGCGCCGGCGTGGTGCTGAACACGCTCTATCTCGACCCGCACCTCTGGAAGCTCCACTGCGGCGGCACGGAGCCGCTCGTTTGCCGGCTTCGCGCCGAGGGCCTGCCGCTCCACGGCGTCACCATCAGCGCCGGGCTGCCTCCCGTAGACGAGGCGGCCGTTCTCCTCCGACGCTTCGCCGCCTCGGGGCTCTGGCTGAACGCCGTGAAGCCCGGCACCAGCGAGCAGATCCGGCAAGCGCTGGCGATCGCGGACGCGGTCCCCGAGCTCCAGCTCGTGGTGCAGATCGAAGGCGGCAAGGCGGGCGGGCATCACAGCTTCGACGACCTGGACGAGCTCCTGATCGCGCACTACGCGGCGATCCGGGCTCGCGGCAACGTGGTCCTGGCGGTTGGAGGTGGCATCGGCTCCCCGGAGCGCGCCGCGGACCTGCTGGACGGCGCGTGGGCGCTCGCGCACGGGCTCCCGCGGATGCCCGTGGACGCCGTGTTCCTCGGCACGGTCACGATGGCGGCGCTGGAAGCGGCCACCTCGCCCGCGGTCAAGGCGGCGCTGGTGGCGGCGCCCGGGACCCAGCGTTGGGTGCTGGACGGCGACACCACAGGCGGGATCACGTCCGGTCGCAGCGGACTCGACGCCCCCATCTACTACCTCGACAACGCGGCCGCCCGGGTCAGTGTGCTCCTCGACGCGGTGGCGGGCGATCCCGCGGCGCTCGTGGCTCGAAGAGCCGAGCTGGTGTCCGCTCTCGCCGCCACGGCCAAGCCGTACTTCGGCGACGCCGACCGGATGACCTGGCTCGAGCTGCTCGAGCGCTTCGTCACGCTCGCGGCCGTCGGACGGTCCCGCGCCTATGACGACGGGGTCTGGCCCGACGCGTCGTATCGCCGCCGGTTCGGCGCTCTCGTGCGCCGCGCCGAGGCCCGTCTGGCCGGCGGAACGCGCCGCGTCCCGTCGGTGGTGAGTGAACAGGAGCTCCACGACCCTCGGTCGGCGCTGGCCCGCCTGGCCGAGCGTTACCCCGCCCTCGGCCGGACAAACGTCGGCGAGGAGGACGCCCGGTTCTTCGTGCGCACCTGCCGTTCTCCGGGCAAGCCGCAGAACTTCATCGCAGCCATCGACGGCGAGATCCGGCGGGCCTTCCGCTCCGACGCGCTGTGGCAGGCCCACGACCCGGCCTTTCCGGCCTCCGCGGTCCTCACGATCCCGGGCCCGGAGGCGGCGGCTGGCATCACCAACGCCGACGAGCCGGTTGCCGACATCCTGGCGCGTTACGAGGCCGCCCTACTGGGCCGCCTGCCGCTCGCACCGCCTCGAAGCCCGTCAAGCTCGTCCGAGCTGGCCGCCGGCTCGGGCGACTTGGCCTGGGAGAGCGTCAGCCAGCTCGAGCACGCGCTGGCTGAGGGCCTCCTCGGGTCCGGCCCGCTCTTCGAGGTGCTCCGGGCCCGTGACGCCGTGGATCCCGGTGATCGGCGGCGATGGCCGAACCCGGCGCGCGCCGCCCTGGCCCCCGCTCCCGGCCGGCGTCTCCGCTGGGTGCGGGACGGTCAAGGCCGACTCACCTTGCTCGAGGCGTTGGACGCGGACCGGTCCTCGGCGCACGCGTCGATGACTTCGGGCGTCGTCCAGGTCGCGCTCGTCTCGGGCTCGGTCTCGTCTCCGGCCACCCTGGATCTCGCGCTCGAGTGGCGTCCCGACGGCGCCCTGCCGTGGCTCGCCTGGCATCGGGCTCGCTACATCGAGTCGCAGGCCGCGTTCTACGGCCAGCTCCTGTTCGGGCGGCCAGCGTCCGGGGTCGCGCCGTTTTGCGAGGCCACCGGCGAAGTGACCGTGACTCGCGAGGCGATCGCCGGCTTTGTCTCCGCCACCGCCGACGACTCGCGCGGGCTCGCGGAGCAGGCGCCCCTGGCGATGGTCTTCCCGCTCGCGTGGGAGGCGGTCTTCGCCGCGCTGGCCGGCGCCAAGGCCGACGTCCTGGCGCTGTTGCACGAGGAGAACGCCCTCGAGGCCGGGCCGGCCTGGCCCATCGTTTGTGGCGACCGCCTCCGGGCCGAAGCACGGGTGACCCGCCTCGAGGCCACCCCGGCGGGCCGACGCATCGAGATCCGCGCGGTGCTGCGGCGCGGCGCCGCGGTGGTCGCCACCGTCACGAGCCGGTTCATCGTCCGCGGCGAGCCCTGCGGCGCGCCTCGCTCGGAGTGGACCGAGTCGCGCCGCGTCCCGCTCGCCGGCCCCGCCGAGCGGGACTGGCTCTGCGCCCAGTCGTGGTTCGCTCCCAGCGCGCCCGTTCCCACTGGCGTGGAGCTGGAGCTCAACCTGCGGCTCGTCACCGAGCCGGGCAGATACGCCGCCGAAGGGCAGCTCCTGCGTGGCTCCGAGGTCATCGGAACCCTCGCGCTGCCGCTCGCCGAGCTCGCCGCGAACCCGGTGATCGAGGTCGCGAAGATGTTGGCCGTGTCCTCTCCGGTGGTGCCGCTGCCCGCTCGCCCCCTGGGTCAGGAGGAGGTCCTCGCGCCCCGCGACCTCACGGCCTACGCGCTCGCCAGCGGCGACCGCAACCCGATCCACCTCGACGCCGCGATCGCGCGCTTCGCTGGCCTCCCGGGTCCGATCGTCCACGGCGCGTTCACGGCCTCCGCGGCCCTCCATCGCGCCGTTCGCCTCGCCACGGACGGCGACGCCACCCGGCTCCGGAGCGCTGCCGTCCGGTTCCTCGCTCCGGTGCTGCCGGGCGAGCGGCTGGAAGTCGCCGTCCGCCAAGTCGGCCTGCTGGAAGGCGGGCCGCGGCTCGAGATCGACGTCACCACACGCCGCGCCGGCGAGGCCGTCCGGGTCCTCGCTGGGGACGTCTCCGCGGCCCCCCCGAAGACGGCGTATGCCTGCCCCGGCCAGGGGATCCAGGCGCCCGGCATGGGCATGGACGGCTACGCCCGCTCACGGGCCGCGCGCGCGGTCTGGGACGACGCGGAGAGGATCTGCCGGGAGCAGCTCGGCTTTTCGCTGCTTCAGGTCGTCCGTGAGAGCCCTAGGGAGCTCGTGGTCCGGGGCCGCCGCCTCGTACACCCGAAGGGCGTCCTCTTCCTGACGCAGTTCACGCAGGTCGGCATGGCCGTGCTCGCCGTGGCGCAGGTCGCGGAGCTGCGGGAGCGCGGCGCGCTCTGTCCGGACGCCTTGTTCTGCGGCCACAGCGTGGGCGAATACGCCGTGCTCGGGGCCGTGGCGGGGGTGGTCCCGCTGGAGGCGCTGGTCAAAGTCGTCTACGAGCGCGGTCTCACCATGGACCGCCTCGTCGAGCGAGACGCGGCCGGCGCGTCGCCGTACGCCATGAGCGTGGCGCGCCCGAACGTCGCTGGGCTCGATGAAGCCGGGCTGCTGGCCCTGGTGACCCAGGTCCGCGAAGAGACCGGGCTCTGGCTCGAGGTCGTCAACTTCAACGTGCGCGGGCGCCAGTACTCCGTGACCGGGCACGTCGGTGCGCTCGACGCGCTCGAGGCGGCGCTGGTCCTGAGGGCCCGTGGGGGCCGCGTGGCCCCGCTCGTCCGCGTACCGGGGGTGGACGTCCCGTTTCACTCGACCCTGCTACGGGACGGCGTGCCCCCGTTCCGGGAGGCCCTGCGGCGGGTGCTGCCCGAGGACGTGGCGCCGGAGCGCCTCAACGGCCGCTACATCCCGAACCTCGTGGCGGTGCCGTTCGGGGTCACGGTCGAGTTCGCGCGGCACGTCCTGGCTGCGTCGGGCTCGCCCGAGGTCGAGGCGCTGCTCCTGGCTTGGGAGTCGACGCCGCAGGGGGCGCGTGCCCGCATCCTGCTGATCGAGCTGCTCGCCTATCAGTTCGCGTCTCCGGTTCGCTGGATCGAGACGCAGGAGCTGGTCTTCGACCGCACGTCGGGCGTGGACGTGTTCGTGGAGCTCGGCCTCGCCGCGTCTCCCACAGTGGCCGCGATGGCCCGCGCGACGCTGGACCTCGACCCAGCACGGGTCCGGCGCCCTCGGGTGCTCAATAGCGAAGCCCAGTTCGAGGAGCTGTTCGGGCCGCTCGCCGTGGCCCCGGTGCAGGATGAGATCTCGGCCCCCCGGCCCGCGCAGGCGGCCGCGGTGGTGGCACAGGAGCCCGGTCGCTTGCCGGCCGGGCCCCCAGCTCACGGGCCCACCGCGCTTCAGGTGCCTCCGGGCGGGCCCATCGAGGACGCCCCGGTCTCCGTCGAGGAGGCCGTGCTCACGATCGTGGCGCAGCAGGCCCGCCTCAGGGCCGATCAGCTCGACCTCTCCGAGACCCTCGACGAGGTGCTCGGTGGCAACTCGGCCCGCCGGAACCAGGTGCTCGCCGATCTGGGCGCCGAGCTGGGCGCAGGTGTCATCGATGGCGCGCACGCAATGCCGCTGCGAGACCTCGCGGCGGCCTGCCGGACGCGGGCGGCACGCTATGCCGGGCCGGGGAGCTACCTCGGTCCCGCCCTGGACGCCGCGCTCGCGCGGACGCTGGGCGCCGCCCGTCTTGGCCGCAAAGACCTCGAGAGCCACCTCGTCCAGGCGTTCGGCCTCGGGCCCGGACGCACGGCCTCAATCCTGAACCGCCTTCTCCTCGCGTCGCGCGTTGGTGACTCCGCGCGCGGCGGGCCGCTGTCGCTGACGGCGGCGCCGGCGTCGGCCGACCGATCGGCCGCGCTCGCTTGGGTGAGCGGCGCCGTGGAGGCGTATGCGCGCGATGCGGGGATCGCCCTGTCACGGCCGGCGCTCCCGGGGGCTTCGGCCGCCGTGGACTCTGCCGCGCTCGACGCGCTCTCGGCGCGTCTCCTGGGCCCGGACGGGATCCTGGCCCGGACCGCGTCCGGGCTGCTCGGCGAGCTCGGACAACCCCTCGGGGGAAGCCTGGTGGGGCCGGAGCTGCCGAACGTCGAACGGGAGCGCCTCGCGCTCTACGACGCGGAGCACGATCAGGACGCCAGCGCCTATACCACGCTGATTCAGCCGGTGTTCGACGCCGAGAAGCACGCGCCTTTCGCGTCGAGCTGGGCATGGCGGCGGCGTGACGTCCTCGAGCTCGCTTGGCGCGCCGATGCCACGCGGGAAGAGGCCGAAGCGCTCGCGTCGCGGCTGGACGACGGCGCGCGGTCGACGGCGGCAGCGCTGGCGACGGTGGCGGAGCGCGAAGGCAGGGACGCGACGCTCCTACGCATCCTGGCAGCGCCGCGGCTCACGTCGCTCCCGTTCGCCGGTCGGACAGCGTTCGTCACCGGCGCGGGCCCGGGTTCGATCGCAGCGGCGATGGTCGATGTGCTGCTCGCCGGGGGCGCGCGCGTCATCGCGACCACGTCGCGATACTCCGCCGAGCGGCTCGCGTCGTGGAAGCGGCGCTACCAGGAGGTCGCGGCGCCGGGCGCCGAGCTTCACGTCGTCCCCATGAACCAGGGGTCGATGCGGGACGTGGACGCGGCGGTCGCGTGGGCGATGGAGCGATGGGTCCCCGACCTCCTGATCCCGTTCGCGGCGATCCCGGAGTCGGCCGATCTGACGGGGCTCGGCGGGCGTTCGCTGGCGTCGATCCGAGTGCTCGTCCTAGGCGTCGAGCGCCTGATCGCGCGCATCGCCGAGGGCTATCGGGCGCGGCCCGGCCTCGGTCGCTGCCACGTCCTCCTGCCGCTGTCGCCGAACCACGGACTCTTCGGGGGTGACGGGGTCTACGGCGAGTGCAAGGCGGCGCTCGAGGTGCTGCTCCCGCGCTGGAAGGCGGAGCAGCACGCCTGGGGCCGGTTCGTGTCGCTGGCCCTTGCCCGGATCGGCTGGGTTCGCGGCACCGGGCTCATGCACCAGAACGACTCGCTCGTGGCGGAGCTCGAGGCCCAGACCGGCCTCGTGACGTGGTCGCAGCCGGAGATGGCGGGCAAGCTCCTCGAGCTCTGCAGCGACTCCGCGCGGGAGCAGGCGGCGGCAGCGCCGCTCGTGGCCGATCTCACGGGCGGGCTCGCGACTATCGTCGACCTCCCGGAGCGGTTTCGGGCGGTCCGGGAGCGGCTCGATGCGGAGCAGGCGCTGGTACGTCGGCGGGCAGAGCTGGACTCGGCGCTGGCCCGAGTGATGTCGCCGCCGGCAACGCCCACGCTCGTGGCGCCTCTCGGGACGGTGGCGTTGCCGCTGCCGGAGCCGAGCGATGCCGAGCTCGTCGGCCTGCCGGCGCTCGACCACCTGGACGCGCGCCGGGTCGTGGCCGTCATCGGCTACGGCGAGGTCGGTCCGTACGGCAGCGCTCGAACCCGCTGGGCGATCGAGAAAGACCGGCAGCTGTCCCTGGAGGGGGTCGCTGAGCTCGCGTGGACCACGGGCCTCGTAAAGCCCGCCGAAGAGGGGTGGGCGGACGCCGAGACCGGCCTCCCGGTCGACGAGGTCGACCTGCCGGAGCGGTACGAGGCGCGGCTCCTGGCGCACGCCGGGATCCGGATCGTGGAGCCGAAGCTCCAGGGCTTCGACCCTGCCGCGGGGCTCTCGTTCCTGGACGTACACCTGGACCGCGACTTCGCCTTCCCGGTGCCCTCGCGGGAGGCGGCGGAGGCGCTGCGCGCGGGCGATCCGGATCACACGGAGGTCCGCGAACAGGGGGGGGAGCTCACCGTCGTCCGGAAGGCCGGCGCGGTCGTGAAGGTCCGTCGCGCCGTGCGCATCGATCGCACCACCGTGGGGCAGATCCCCACCGGGTGGGACGCGACGCGGCTCGGTATCCCACCGGAGCTCGTGGCCCAGGTCGACCGCACCACGTTGTTCCTGCTGGTGGCCACGGCGGAGGCGTTCCTGGCGGCCGGCCTCGAGCCCGAGGAGCTGCAGGACTTCCTGCACCCTGCGCGCATCGGGAGCACCCAGAGCTCCGGGATCGGCGGAATGTTGAAGCTCCGGCGCCTCTACCAGGACTTCCTGTTGGGGGCGGAGCGACAGAACGACACGCTGCAGGAGACGCTCGTCAACGTCATCGCCGGCTGGGTGGTCCAGGGCTATGTCGGCTCCTATGGCCCGATGTCGGCGCCCGTGGCTGCGTGCGCCACGGCTGCCGTCAGCGTCGCGGACGCCGTCGACAAGATCCTGTGCGGCGCCGCGGACGTCGTGGTCGCTGGTGGCGTGGACGACTACGGGCTCGAGGGCGCGGTCGGCTTCCAAGACATGGGCGCCACAGCGTCCACCGACGTGATGGCGGCCCGCGGCATCGGGCCCGCCGCTAGCTCGCGTCCGAACGACCGACGCCGGGGCGGATTCGTAGAGTCTCAGGGCGCCGGGGCGCTGCTCCTCTGCCGTGCGGATCTCGCGATCGCCCAGGGCCTCCCGGTCTACGGGGTAGTCGTGTACGCCGGCTCGTTCGCCGACGGTGTGCACCGGTCGGTGCCCGCGCCCGGCCTCGGCGCGCTCGCGGCAGCGGCCGAGCGGGCAGGGGGGCTCGCAACCGCGTACGACGCCTGTGGCTTCGAGGCGCGAAAGGCGCAGATCGCTGCGCTCGACGCCCAGCGGCCCGCGCTGGCGGCTGCCCTCGGCGAGGCCGGGGCTGAGCTCTGCCTCGGGGAGACACGCAGAAGCCTCGCCCACGACGTCGCCCGGCACACCGGGGCATCACCGCTGCGCGCGGCGCTCGGGGTGCTCGGCCTCGGTCCGGACGACGTGGCGATGATCTCCACGCACGGGACGTCGACGCTGGCGAATGACCTGAACGAAGCGAAGCTGCACCAGTGGCTTGCTGAGGGGCTGGGCAGGACACCGGGCTTGCCGCTCGCGGTGATCTCTCAGAAGGCGCTCACCGGCCATCCAAAGGGCGCCGCGGCTGCCTGGCAGATGAACGGCCTCCTCCAGGCGATGGCGGATGGTGCGGTGCCCGGGAACGCGAACCTGGACGATCCAGACCCCGCCCTCGAGGAGTCGCGCCACCTCGCGTTCACCGACCGGGTGCTGGCGGTGGAGCGGGCGCGGCTGAAGGTGGGGCTCGTGACGAGCCTCGGCTTCGGGCACGCGTCGGCGCTGGTCGCGCTCGGCCACCCGTTCCTGTTCTGGCGCCTGATGGACGCCGGAGCCCGGGAGGCGTACCGCGCCCGCCTGGCGCCACGGGTGGAGGCGGGTAACCGCCGGCTTCGGGGAGTGCTCTCTGGGCGGACACCGCTCGTCACGATTCGGACCGAGCGCGCGTACGGTGAGGGCCGGCGCGAGGCGGCGATGCTGATGAACTCGGACGCGCGGCGCTCCCTCGTGGTCGGCCGCTCGGAGGCATCATGATCCTCGGACTCGGGATCGATCTCGTTCAGATCGACGCGTTCGGCGCACAGCTCGACGACGCGGCCAGCCACTTCACGCGGGCCACGTTCACCGAGGGCGAGGTCGCCTACGCCCGTTCTGCCCCTTCAGGAGAGCCGGCGCGACACCTCGCCGCGCGGTACGCAGCGAAAGAAGCGGCGGTGAAGGCGCTGGACCTCGCGTGCGCTCGGGCGGGGATCGACGCACCGCGGCTCTCGCTCAACGCCATCGAGGTGGTCTGCGACGAGCGGGGTCGGCCGCGGCTCGAGCTCTACGGAGCGGCGGCCGAGCTGGCGACCCGGCTCGGCGCGGACCGAACCTGGGTGTCGTTGTCGCACGACGGGCCGAGCGCGGTCGCCACTGTGCTAATGGAGCGCCTCGCATGACCGTCGACCATACGCCGCTCCGCCGCATCGCCATCGCCAACCGCGGCGAGGCCGCGATGCGCCTCATCCGCGCTGCCCGTGACCTCTCGGCCGAGCGCCGGGAGCGCGTGGAGACGGTCGCGCTCGTCACGACCCCGGATGCGTCGGCGCTCTTTGTCCGGGAGGCGGATCTCGCCGTCGTGCTCCCGATCCCGAGCGGGCAGGGCGCCGCTGGGGCGTACCTGGATCCGGTCCGGGTCGTCGAAGCGGCGGTGAGCGCCGGGGCCGACGCGCTCTGGCCGGGCTGGGGCTTCCTGTCCGAGGACGCGCGCCTTGCCACCGAAGCCACGGCGGCGGGCCTCCGGTTCATCGGTCCGCCAGCGAACGCGATGCGGATCGCTGGCGACAAGATCGAAGCCAAGCGGCTGGCGGAGCGCTGTGGGATCCCGGTGGTCCCGTGGAGCGGCGCCGCGCTGGGCGACCGCGAGGCGGTGCGGGAGGTCGCGCGGTCAATTGGCTTCCCTCTGGTGCTGAAGGCGGCGGCCGGCGGCGGCGGGCGAGGGATCCGTGTCGTGCGGGAGGCCGGCGAGCTCGACGCGGCGTTCTCGGCGGCGACCGGCGAGGCGCTCCGCGCGTTCGGCGACGGCCGCGTGTTCGTGGAGCGCTGCATCGATCGCGCCCGACACCTGGAGGTCCAGGTGGTCTTGGATCACCACGGGCAAGGCGTTGCGTACGGCGTGCGCGACTGCACGCTCCACCGCCGCCACCAGAAGGTGATGGAGGAGTGTCCGGGACCGTTCGTCACGCCGGAGCAAGTCACCGAGCTGGAGCGGTACGCGCTCGCGTTCGCCCGCGAGGCGGGGTATCGCAACGCGGGTACTGTGGAGTTCATCGTGGACCTCGAGCGGGGCGGCCAGGCGTTCTTCATGGAGATGAACGCGCGGCTCCA
>SXOO01000197.1 GCA_005776725.1 Pseudomonadota bacterium
GCCGACGCCGACGCCGACGTGAAAACGTCGGCGTCGGTGTCGGTTAGCTGACGGTGGCGCCGCTGGGTGTGGGGCCGTCGGGGCAGAGCACGACGAGGGCGTCGCCGTGCTTCGCGGCTAGGACCATGCCTTGGCTGTCGAGCCCGAAGATCTTTCGGGGCGCTAGGTTGGCGACCACTACGAGGCGCTTCCCCACGAGCTGCTCGGGCGCGTAGGCCTTGGCGATCCCGGCGACGATCTGGCGTCGCTCCGAGCCGAGGTCGACCTCCAAGCGCAGGAGCTTGTCGGAGCCCTTGACCCGCTCGGCCACGAGGACCTCCGCGACCCGGAGTGCGACCTTGGCGAAGTCGTCGAAGCCGATTAGCGCGACGCCCTCTTGCGGGGCTTGCGGGGCGGGAGCCGCCGGGGGCGCCGGTGGGGCCGCGGTGGGCGTGGGGCTCTCCGCGGCGGGCACGGGCGCCTCGGGCAGCTCGTGTTTCGGGACCAACACCGCGCCCTTGTCGATGGACGCGCCGGCTACCAGCGACCGACCGTCGGCGCCGAGGCGACGCCGCAGCTCCGCCATGGCGCGCGGCATGACCGGCTCGAGCCACCACGAGAGCTCGGCGAGGGCCGAGAGCACGACGTGAAGTATGGCGCCCGCGCGCGGCAGGTCCGTCTTGGCGACCGTGAACGGGACGGTCTCGTTCACGTAGCGGTTGAGGCGTCGCACGAGCGCGGCGCAGCTGTCGACGGCCTTGTGGAGCATGAGCCCCTCGACGGCCTCGGACACTGTGGCCTCGAGCCCGCGGATGGACGCCAGCACCTCGACGTCCAGCGGCTGCTCCGGGCCCGGCTCGGGCACGCGGTTGTCGAAGCGCCGCTCCACCAGGCTGAGTACCCGGTTGACGAGGTTGCCGAGGTCGTCGGCGAGCTCGGCGTTGTTTCGGCGTACCAGCGCCTCCTCCGAGAAGCTGGCGTCTTGCCCGATGACCATCTCCCGCAGCAGGAAGTAGCGGAAGACGTCCACACCGTAGACATCGGCGAGGCCGAGCGGGCTCACCACGTTGCCCGACGACTTGCTCATCTTGGCGTCGCCCATGAGCCACCAGCCGTGAGCGAGCACCCGCTTCGGCACCGGCACCTCAAGCGCCATGAGCATGGACCACCAGTAGACGGTGTGGGTGGTGAGGATGTCCTTCCCGATGAGGTGAGTGCTCTCCGCCCAGCGCTCACGCCAGTCGCCGTCCGGGTAGCCGATCCCCGTGAGGTAGTTGAGCAGCGCGTCGAACCACACGTAGGTGACGTAGTCCTTGGCGAAGGGGAGCTCGATCCCCCACGCGAGGCGCGTCTTGGGGCGGGAGATGCAGAGGTCTTCCAGCGGCTGCCGCAAGAAGCCCAGCACCTCCTGGGCGCGGTAGGCCGGGACGATGCACCCGGGGTTGCCCTCGATGTGCGCGATCAGCCGCTCGCGGTAGAGGCTCATCTTGAAGAAGAAGTTCTCCTCTTCCACCCACTCGACGGGCTTCTTGCCCACGGGGTCCTTGCCCTCCACGAGGTCCTTCTCGGGGAAGAAGCGCTCCTCGCTCACGGAGTACCAGCCGCCGTAGCGCCGGCTCTCGATCAGCCCCTGGTCCCAGAGGCGTTGCAGGGCCCCCTGAACCACCACCACGTGGTCGGCGTCAGTGGTTCGGATGAAGCGATCGTGTGTGGTCCCGAGGTTCTCGCACATCGCACGAAACGCGACGTGCAGCTCGTCGACGTGCGCGCGGGGAGCGAGACCCCGAGCGGCCGCGGCCTGCTGCACCTTCTGACCGTGCTCGTCGGTCCCGGTGAGGAAGGTGGTCTCGTGGCCCAGGCGGCGTGCGTACCGCGCGGCGACGTCGGCGAGCACGGTGGTGTACGCGTGGCCAATATGGGGCCGGTCGTTCACGTAATAGATCGGCGTCGTGAAATAACGAACGGTCATGGGATGAGCCCTCCGAGCAAAGACGAGGCGGCGCCGAGGCCGTAGCCGCGGTAGATGACGCCGAGGGTGACGAGGAGCGCGAGCACGGCGGTGGCGAGCCGTACGGCGCCACCGGCTAGCCCGCCGAGCAGCGGGATCCAGGAGACGAGCGCCACGATCGGGGCGAACAACAGGCTCAGCCCTGCCCACACGAGCACCCCGCCCCCCACCCGCGCGACCCACGACATGGGCGCCTTCTTGGCTTCGAACGCCTGTGCGAGCTGCGAGCGGTTTCCCCGCGCGAGCAGGAGCTCGCCGGCGTAGACGTCCAAGCGGCTGCCCTTGAGAGCGCCGAACGCGGTCACGAGGTCGCCGACGCGAAGCACACGGAACGACACGCGCTGGTCGCCGATGGCCGCTCCACCTTCCTTGCAGTCCTTGCTGGAGGCGAGGTAGGCCCATTGGTCGGCGACGATGCGGGCACCGGACACCTCCTGCCGCGAAGGGGCCAGGGTGTCCGAGAGGACGACCTGGGGGCTGGCCGCGAGGGTGTGCCCCTCGACGGTGAGTCCTTTGCCGATCACCTCCGCGTCCGCGTGTACCGGCGCCGGGTTGTCGTACCCGGGCGATTGGAAGGTCCGCGACTCGGGCGGCTCCTTGACCCAGCGCTTTCGGTAGGTTGGAGGGGCGCTGCGGTCCTTGGCGGGGAGCTCGACCCAGGCGCACGTCTCCACCGTACGGCGGATGTAGGCGAAGTCGCCGCGGAGCAAGGGATCGTGAGCCAGCTCCAGCGCCGACAACGGCCCGGAGAGCGTGACGCGGGCACCGGGCACCGGGGCGGGGCCCGCGCCGCCTACATGGGGCGCGCGGGCCAGGGCGGCGCCCTTGTTCAGCCGGGCCTCGCCGTAAGCGAGGACGAAGAGCCCGCACGCGGCCAGCGCTCCTCCAAACAGGAAGGCGAACAACCCACTGAGGAGCCCCCCCCCTGTTCGTCCTCCTGGTGCATCCCCAGCCACGGCGGGCGGGGTATCAGGGAAACAGCCGCGTGGGAAGTCCCACGGGGCGCCGCGCCCGTGGCCCGTCCGCGAGAGCAGCGGGAAAGTCCAACGCTCATGCACGCTTGGACCGTTGACGCCGCCAGACTCGGGTGGTAACTCACGCGCCGCTGGCAGTCGCCACGCCCCCGTAGCTCAGACGGATAGAGCCGGGGATTCCTAATCCCTGTGTGCCGCAGGTTCGACTCCTGTCGGGGGCACTCAATACCTGGCCCTCCTTCGGTGGGGCCGCTGGCCCCACGTCGGTGCCAGCTCCGGGCGTGACGGCAGTTGGCCTCGGGCCGGCCTCACGGTACTTATCGGGCCTGGGGTCTTCTCCTCAGGCCCGCGGACGGCCCAGCCTCGCAGCTCGGCCGCAGCGATGAACTCGCCCGGCGCCGGCCCGGGCACATGGGTTGGGGGCGACGTCCCCCAAGCAGAAACCCCCGCGCCGCGGCCCTAGTTGCCGAAGCGCGGTCGATGGAGAACGCGGGAATGAGTCGACAGGACGATGTCAACAGGTCGCAGCTGATCGAGACGGTCGCCACGCGCGCGAACTTGCCCAAGAAGCAAGCGGAGATCGCCGTGAACACCATCTTCGACTCGATGCGGGAGGCGCTGGAGCGGGGTGAGCGGGTCGAGATCCGCGGGTTCGGCTCCTTCACCAACCGTTATTACGGCGCCTACACAGGGCGTAACCCGAAGACGGGCTCGCCGGTCGACGTTCCGCCCAAGCGGCTGCCGTTCTTCAAGGTGGGGAAAGACCTGCGGGACCGGGTCAACGGCAGCACGGCCACGTTCTCGGACGACGACGACGACGATTGATCCTCGCGGTGGCTCGCTGCGTTCCTCAGGGTCCGCACGGCCGGACCGCCGCCTGCGATAAAGGCGGCGCGCCCATCCTCGGGCGTGCCGGGCCCGAACCGCGCGCCAAGCCATGACCGAAGAGCCGTCCTCGCCGCCCCCGTCCAACCGGGGCTCGGGAATCCACTCGATCTCCCGCGACGGGCCCCTCTCATACCCAGTAGACGCAGTAGCCAGCGACATCGGCGCGCCGGAGCCCGGGATCCTTGGCGCAATCCGCTACGCACGCCGCGTCACGCGGGTGAGGGGTCGCGTAGCGCAGGCGCTCGCCGCGTTGGCCGACCGCGAGCGCATACGAGGCGACGTTCGACGTGCGCTGGCCACAGCCGTGGGCGAGCGCCTGGCCGCAAAGGGGGGCACGGGCGATCCGTCGCTCGAAGAGCGCCTCAACGCCCTGAAGGCGACGGAGAACGCGCTCTCGCAGGCGCGAGAAGCCGCCGAGCAGCAAGCGGCAGCGGTCGCCTCGCGGTCCGCCGGTGCCCACGAGCTGCTGGCACGCCGGGCCGCGGCGCGGCAGGAGGCAAGCGAAATTCGCCAGCGCCTCGAGGCCCGCGTGGCCGAACTGAACGGCGAGCGGCAGACCCTGGCTGCCACCCTCGAGACGCTGAAAGCCGGAGACGCCGACGCGAAGACGCGGGCAGTGGAGCTCCAACCCTCACTCGAACTCAAGGAGCGCGAGCTCGCCGAGCTTCGCGAGCGGCGGGGCGAAGCAGACTCCCGAGAGGCGGCGGCCCGCGGAGCGGAGGCGCAAGCGCGGATGGCGCTGGAGTCCTCCCTGGGGAGCGAACGGGGTCGTGACGGGATCCTCGCGGCAGCGATTCGAGACCAGACCACCGCCGTCTCGGCCCAGCGCGAGCGTTTGGCAGCGCAGATCGAGCTCTCAGGTAGACAGTGGCTGGAGGCCGGTCGGGCGGCGCCGGAGTTCCCGGAGTGGTCCGCCGCAGCCGAGGGGACCCGCCGAGATCGCGCATTGGCCGAGGCGTATCAAACCGCGCAGGCCGTGGTGGACGCTGGGACCTATCGAACAGGCCGCCTTTGGCTCGTGGCCTCGTGGGCACTGCCCGCCCTCGCGGCGATCATCGCTGGCGCCGTGTTCACGTTGACGAACCGCTCGTCCGTCGCAGGCGTCTCCGCCCCCGAGGTCCCGCCATGGGCGATCTCGCGCGCGCCAGCCCTCGAGTCACTGGCCGACGCTCAGCTACCCGCCGGCGCCGCCGGCTACGCCGCCGTCCGTGTGTCGGAGGCGCAGCGCTTGGGCCTCGATGAGTTCGCCGGGTTGGACGCGGAGTCCCTGGTGGTCGCGGCCGTGGACGATCTGGACTCCTTCGCGGGGTTCACCTCGGTCCTGCCCGCTAGAGACCGACTCGAGACGTGGACCGGACACGTCCCGGGGAACGCCTTCGAGCCCCGCCTGCACGCCGCGAGCGCGGCCGCGGGGGCCTTCGTCGCGGGAGGCGTTGCGTTCGTGCCGGAGGGCAGCGCTGCCCGGTTCGGGCGCGGCGCGCTCTACGACGCGTTGGGCGCTCCAATGGAGCCGGCCGCGTGGCGAAGACACCCGGCAGTGCAGGCGCTGGCCGCTCACCTTCCGACCGAAGCACCCGCGTGGTTCTTCGCCAACGGCACCCTCCTGCAGCGCGCCAGCGCCCGGCTCGAGGCGGTTCCGCTCCCGGCGGAGCTGCGCCGCGCCCTGCGGCGAACGCAGCGCCTGGGCGCCGCGTTCTTCGTGCGCGACGGCGCATTCGTCGTGGTCGCCGCCGAGTTCGAGTCGCCCGAGCGGGCCAGCAACACCAAGAGTCAGCTCGACGCCCTCGTGACCGCCCAGCGGGACGTGAAGAGCACGCTCGGCGCCTCGCTCGCGCAAGGCACCACCACGATCACGCTCCGCGTGCACGAGCGGGTATTGGTGGCGGAGCTCGCGGTGACCACCGAGGCGATGGAGACGCTCAACCCATGACTTGCGCTGCGTCCCCCCTCTTGTTGATGGCCGCTTGCCTCCTCGCCTCGGCCGCCGCGGCGGTGGACTTCGAGCGCATCGCCCTGGAGACGCCGATCACGGAGGGGCTCGGGCTCGAGAACATTCTCACGATCAACGACGAGACCCCGCGGATGTTCCGATCGCTCGGGCAACCCACGCGCTCTGGAGGCGGGAAGTACGTCTATGAGGGCAAGAAGGCCTCGATCGTGGTCGAGGCCAACTACGAGAACGGCCGCTTTCCGATCCGGTCGATCACTGTCCTCGGGCGCGATGCACGCATCAAGACCCTCGCCGGCGCTGCGGCTGGAGACGAACCCTCGCGTATCGTGGCGCTCTACGGCGAGCCGGCGGCTCAGAGCGAGACCCGGCTCGACTACCCGGCGCTGGGCCTCGAGCTGTTACTGGGCAAGGGGACCGCGTCCGAGGACACGCCGGCCGCGGCCGGTGCACCGCTGCGGGTCGTCACCGGCTTCGTGGTGAAGCGCGCGACGCTGGGCGTACCGGGGGAGCTCCCCACGCCGCTGCCCGAGGCGCCCGTCGCTGCCCCGGAGAGCACAGGGGTCGCCTTTCAGCCCGCAGGCGTCGCCTTGGCGCTGGGCGCGCGTTGGCGGGTGGACGCCGCCGTCACGCGCGCCGGTGGAACGGCTCGCTCCGACGGCGGAGAGATCAGGGTAGAGCGATGTGAGGCGTGCGCGGGACGGAGAGGCTGTGTCGGGCCCACTACCCCCTACACCACGTGTGAGGAGCAGGTCGAGGCGCGCGTCCGCACTATCGAGGAAGCGCTCGGCCCGAATCGGCTACCGGAGGCGCGCCGAACGCTCGACGCCGAGCTGCTCGCCACCATCGGAGCGGAGTCGGGGTACGCCGCCGTGCATGGTCCGCTCGGGGGCAACACGCCCACCTGGGTGCTGGCGCTGAGGCGCGGCGCGGCGGGACGCATCCCCAGCGGCACCGATACGTGGCTGATCGTCCTTACGCTCACGGGGAGCGAGCCGCTGCCGGAGATCACGGCGGACGTGCTCGGCGCCCTTCGCAGCCTCACGCTCGTTCGACCCGACTGAGCGCCGCCGGGCTGCACCAGCAGCTCAGCAGCTCAGCAGCTCATAGGAAGACGCCGAAGCCGAAGCCGAAGTCGAGGAGCGGTGCCTCCTCGAGGACGCCGCGGTCGTAGAGCGCGTCGTCCGCTCCGAGCCAGCTGCCCACGCGAAACGACACGGAGAAGCCCACGGTAGGCGCCACAAGGAAGAGCGCACCCAACCCGCCGCCCGCTCTGAAGAAGTTGTGGTCCTCGTCCGGCGCCCCGCGGTAGGCGAGGTAGACGTGCGACCCGTCGACGAAGACGTACGGCGCGACCACGGCGTGTCGGTAGACGTAATACCGGAGCTCGAGCGTGGTCTCCAGGCGGTGGGCGTCTGCCCGATCGTAGCCCTGCCACGCATACCCGAGCGCGATCGACGGCTGGAGGCCGTCCACCACCAGATACCCGAACGAGAAGCCGACGGAGGCGAACCGCTTGCCCGCGCCTCCGGAGAGCCCGAAGGAGTATCGGCCCTTGTCGAGGGTTCCCGCGCTGGCCGAGAGGGGCAGCAGGAAGAGGAGGAGCAAGGCGGCCGCGCGCGTCATGCGGAGAGCTTCGTGCCGCGAGGCAACGGAGGTCAACCCCGTGCGCGGTGGACGATGACACCCCGAAGCGCCGGGGCTAGGATGCGCCGTCTCGCGTGAGGTGAGGAGAACCCCCCATGGCCGCATCCGAAGAGCTCGGGATCATCGGCGTCGACAGCTACCACTTCTTCGTCAACAACCCGGCGCGGTCACGCAGCTTCTACGAGAGGTTCGGCTTCCGCCCCGTGGCTCGCTCCGGGGATGCGATGACCGAGGAGACGGGACAAGCCAGCGTGGTCTACTCGGCGGGCGGCACCGGGCGAGCCGCTACTCAGGTGGTCGTGAGCACACCGCAGCGCACCACCTGTCGCGCCGCGCGTTACCTGAAGCGGCACCCGGCGGGGATCGGCTCCATCTCGTTTCAGGTGGCCGACCTCGACAAGGCCTGGCGCTTCCTCACCGCCCGCGACGCCACGCCAATCCACTCGATTCGCGAGACGCGCCGGGGCGACGCGCGTTATCGCCACTTCTCGATCACCACGGCGCTCGGGGACGTGGCGTACCGCTTCGTGGAGCGGGAGGGCTGGGAGGGCTTCGCGCCGGGCTTCGATGCGCTCGAAGCCACCAACGCGCCGCCAGCCCCCTTCAAGGCGCTCGGCATCGACCACATCACGTCCAACGCGCCCACCATGGCACCCATGAAGCTCTGGCTGGAGCACGTGCTCGGCATGGAGCAGTGCTGGTCGATCGAGTTCCACACCGAGGACGTGAAGTCCGGGGCCGCTAGCGGGACCGGGCTCAAGTCGGTGGTGATGTGGGACCCACGCTCCGGCCTCAAGTTCCCGATCAACGAGCCGCTGCAGCCGTTCTTCAAGGACGGCCAGATCAACAAGTTCGTCGAGGAGAACTCCGGAGCCGGCGTCCAACACATCGCGATCGAGGTGGACGACATCGTGTCGGCGGTGCGGTCTCTGCGCACTCGGGGCGTCGGCTTCCTCGAGACCTCCGGTGCCTACTACGATCAGGCACCCGGCCGCCTAGCGAAGAAGGACGTGGACGTAGCGGCGCTCCAGCATCGCCTCGAGCACCTTCGCGAGCTGGGCATCCTCATCGACGGCAAACCCCACAACCGCTACCTGATTCAGATCTTCCTGAAGGACGCGGCCACCCTGTACGCGGAGCCGGACGCCGGGCCGTTCTTCTACGAGCTCATCCAGCGCTGCGGCGACGACGGCTTCGGCGAGGGCACCTTCCGGGCGCTCTTCGAGTCCATCGAGCGTATCCAGGAGGACGTGTGATCGACTATCGCGCCCAGGGGCTGCTCCCGGAGAAGCCCCACACCGTGCACCGCGGCCCTGACGGCGCGCTCTTCTACGAGGAGTGCTTCACGCGCGACGGGTTCGATGGCCCCTTCTCGATCCTCTACCACCGCAATCCCCCGCAGTTTCACGGGGACGGCACGCTGGTCGCGCCCCTGTTTCCTCCGCGCGTCGAGGCGGTGGTCCAGAGCGACACGCCGCTGCGACGACGCCACGTCGACTCGTCCAACGCCCCACAAACCGGGGGCCCCGTCACAGGCCGTCTGCCGCTCATGTTCAACGGCGACGTCACCGTGGGGGTGGTGAAGCCCACCCCGTCCGACGACTTCCTCTTCGCGAACGGCGATGGCGACGAGCTGCTCTACATCCAGGCCGGCGGCGGCGCGCTGCTCTCGCCATACGGCCGCCTCGAGTTCGGGCCACGGGATTATGTGGTGATCCCCAGGGCGGTCCCCCACCGCTTCGAGCTGGCGCCCGGCGCTCAACACTGGCTGTGGCTCGAGCTGCGGTCGGGTCTGCGCACGCCCACCCAGTACCGGAATCCCCTGGGGCAGCTGCGCATGGACGCGCCCTACACCCATCGGGACTTCCGCTCGCCGGTGCTAGACGGCCTGTCGGTGCCCGATCGCCGCGTGGTCACGAAGCGACAAGACCGGTTCACGGCGCACGACTACCCGGCGCCGGTCTGCGACCTCGTGGGCTGGGACGGCACGGTCTACCCGTTCGTGTTCCCGATCCTGCGCTTCTCGCCCAAGATCGGGCAGGTCCACCTGCCGCCCACCGTCCACGGCACCTTCGCCACCCGCGGCTCGCTGGTGTGCAGCTTCGTGCCCAGGGCCGTGGACTTCCACCCCAACGCCATCCCCTGTCCCTACCCACACTCCAACGTGGACGTGGACGAGGTGATTTTTTACTGCGACGGCGACTTCACGAGCCGGCGCGGGGTGCACGCCGGGTCCCTGAGCCTGCACCCCGCCGGGTGCCCTCATGGGCCCCACCCCGGCAGCTACGAGCGCAGCATCGGCAGCCGCGAGACGCGCGAGCTGGCCGTGATGCTCGACACCTTCGAGCCCCTCCGGGTCACGCCGCAGGGGCTGGCTCTCGAGGTGGCCGGCTACGACGAGAGCTGGTTCGGCTGAGCCGACCCACCGCGGACCGGCGGGCCGGACCGACCGCACAACGAGCGCGAGGAGCAACACACCATGCGTCTATGCACCCGAAACAACGGCACCCGCGACGGCGAGCTCTGCGTCGTCTCGCCTGACGGACAGCGACTCCGGCCGGTGCCCTCAGTGCCCACGCTCCAGGCGCTCCTGGACGACTGGGACACGCGAGTGCCGGCCGTGCGGCAGGCCGCCGAGGGGCCCTTCGAGGAGCTGCTGGACCCCACGCTCCTGCTCGCCCCGCTGCCCCGCGCCTACGGCTGGATCGACGGCAGCGCCTACATCAACCACATCGTGCTGGTCCGAAAGGCGCGGAACGCGGAGCCGCCCGAGACGCTCCGCACCGATCCGCTCGTCTACCAAGGCGGCAGCGACGCCTTTCTGGCGCCCACGGAGCCGATCCCCCTCGAGAACGAGGCCTTCGGTTGCGACTTCGAGTCCGAGGTGGCGGTGATCCTGGGCGACGTGCCCCAGGCCGTCTCGCGCGAGCGGGCGCTCGACGCCGTCCGGCTCGTGGTGCTGGTGAACGACGTCTCCCTGCGAAACCTCATCCCGGAGGAGCTGCAGAAGGGCTTCGGGTTCTTCGTGTCGAAGCCCTCGTCGGCGCTCTCGCCCTTCGTGGTCACGCCCGACGAGCTAGGCGACGCCTGGCGCGACGGCCGCGTCCACCTGCCGCTCGTCACCCGCCTCAACGACACCGTCTTCGGAGATCCCGACGCGGGACAGGAGATGCACTTCTCCTTCGCCGACCTCATCACGCACTGCGCCAGGACCCGGCCGCTCCGAGCGGGGACCGTGATCGGCAGCGGCACGGTGTCCAACGAGGACCGGCGGCGCGGCTCTTCGTGTCTGGCGGAGCGGCGCATGCTGGAGGTGATCGAGCACGGCAAGGCCACCACGCCGTTCCTGCGGGTGGGAGACCGCGTGCGGATCGACATGCACAAAGACGGCCGAAACGTCTTCGGCACCATCGACCAGACGGTGGCGCGGTACCTGCCGCCACCTTCGGGAGGCCCCACGTGACGCTCGCCCTCCACTCCTATTTCCGCTCCTCGTGCAGCTGGCGGGTGCGGGTGGCCCTGGCGTGGAAGCGCCTCGAGTTCGAGTACATCCCCGTCCACCTCCTGGCGGGAGGCGGCGAGCAGTACAGCGACGCCCATCGCGCGCTGAACCCGTCCCAGCAGGTCCCCGTGCTCGTGGTGGACGACGGCGCGCTCGCCCAGAGCGTGGCGATCCTGGAATACCTCGAGGAGCGCTGGCCGGCCCCCCCGCTGCTGCCGAGAGGCCTCGTCGACCGCGCGCGGGTGCGCCAGATGGTCGAGGTGGTGAACAGCGGCACGCAGCCGCTCCAGAATCTGCTGGTCATGCGCCTTCTCGAGAAGGAACACGGCCTCGACAGCGCCTCCGTGAGGCGCTTTTGCCAGGGCGCGATCACCCGCGGCCTCGGCGCGCTCGAGGAGCTGGTGTGGCGTTACGGAGACGGGTTCTGCTTCGGCAGCGCGCCCACGGTCGCCGACGCCTGCCTCGTGCCGCAGCTGTACAACGCGCGCCGCTTCGCCGTGGCGCTCGACGCCTTCCCGCGGCTCCTCGCGGCAGAAGCCGCGTGCATGGCCCTTCCGGCGTTCCAGGTCTCGCACCCGGATCACCAGCCCGACACGCCACCCGACTGAGCCGGCGCGGCGCCAGTAACAGCTTCAGCCCACCGGCGCACAGCCCGGGTGCGCCGGCTGCTCGTCCCTCAGTCCAGCGGCGCGACCATCACGGCGCCCTGACGGGACCAGGCCACGCGGCCCCCGCCTGACACGAAGAGCCCCGGATGGGTCGGCGCGATCACGCGCACCTGGCCATCTGCTGTGGAGCGAGCCACGATCCCTGCGGAGGCCCACCAGACGTGGCTCACGCCCACGGCGAGGTAGGTCGGGGTGTCGCCAACCGGCAAGTTGAGGTGCTGGAACGCCTCGCCCCCCTCGATGGGCCACGCGTAGCCGGACTCGTGCGCGATGAACGTACCGGCCGGCCCCGTCCCCAGCGCCACCGCGCCAGAAACAGCGGCGTCGTCTGGAGGTCCGTCGCCCGAGGCCAAAGCGCGCCGCACCCCGCCGTCCTGGGTGCGCCACCAGACGGGCCCTTGGGCCAGGCCCAGCTCCACACCTCCCCCGGCGGCGCCAAGATCCTGCACCTTGCCCGACGACCGCTCGAGGCGCCTCGTGCGCCCCCCAGCCTTGCCCTCGAGCCAGTACACGTGCGTGGCGTCCGCCGCGAGGTCCGCTGCCGGGTCGATCGGAAGGTCGAGGCTCGCGTCCGAGTCACCCTCGTACGTCGCGGCGCGAAGCCGACCCCCATCGCTGATCCAGTAGATCCACTGCTCGTTCGCGGCGAGCTGGGTCACCTCCCCGACGCGGGCCAGCTCCTCTGTGGCGCCGCCCACACGGCTGAGCAAGGCGCCCTCCGCGTCCACGAAGAACAACGCCGACGCGGTCACCGCAATTGCGCGAGCCGGGCCGACCTCGACCGGCACCTCCTCGAGGACGGGCGGGCAGTCGCCTCCACATGCGTCGGCAGGTTGCGGACCGACGAGGTCGGTCACCACGGCCTCTGGCAGCTGGGCCTCCGCCGAGCACACGAGCATGGCGTCGAGCGTATGCAGGAAAGGGAACTCGGGCGGGCACACCTTCGAGCGCGTGACCACGCCGATCCCCGTCTCCTGGATGACGCAGACGTCCAACCCGTTCGACTCGACGCGCTGGCCGATCGGGCACTCGAACGTCTGGTCCTCGGCGGCGCACGCGGATACGCCCACGAGGAGCGCGATGGCCCCCGGGTACAAGACGCGGGCGCGAGCCCGTGGTGCAGCTGCCGCCCCTGGACGTGAGCGGGGGGCCTTGCCTGGTTCACTCATGATCTACCTCCGAGTCTTTGCTGTTCGACCGAGCGCTGCCGGTCTCGTTGTTGAGGAGGTCGCGCGGTGCGACCAGCCAAAGGACGTTGAGGTCCACCGCGTCGTCTGCGTCTTTGGCGCGTTCGTCGAGCTCGCAGAGGGCCGGCCACACCGTCTCTTCGTAAAGGCGACGCACGGCGTCGAGATCCTCGGCGCGGACACGAAGGCTCACCGTGCGCGCGAAGCTGGCGCCAGGCTCTCGGGCGAAGAAGCGTCCGTACACGGCGTCAGTGACGGTGCCCAGCAGGTGAGCGAGGCCGTCCACACGCGCCAGCCACTCGTCCCGCGCAAGGCGGGATCGGGGTCGCACGGCGCGATAGTGGGCTACTCGCCCCGGCTGAACCGTGACCCGCCCCTCCTCCACCAGCTGCTGCAGCGCCGCGGCGACAGCTTCGGGCGGCTCGTCTGACAACGCCCGTGTGAGGCGCGCCTCGCTCATGCTCTCGGCCCACAACACGTATTCGATGCGCCGCGGCAGGGTGTGCTGGGCGTTCGCGTCGAGGAAGTTCTCCTTCAATGCGCGCGCGAGGAGGGCGACCTTTCGCATGGAGTAGCCGAGGTCCACGGCGATCTCGCGCTGGCGCCTTCCGCGTCCGCGGAGCTCGTGGAACACGGCCAGCGTAAGCCAGCGAGGCAGGTCGCGAGCCGGGAGGTTCAGCGCCAGGGCGAGGCGGCCCGCCACACGCAGGCTCTCGTACACCACGCGGAGCGGCTTCTCCTGCTCCGGCAGGACCGCGGGTTCGGTCGCTTCGTCTTCGGGATCGCTCACGCTCACCGGCTCACCATGGCAGTCGGGCCGGTGGCCCGCAAGCGAAAATATGCACGGCAATGCATACTTTGGAGCCTTGGGTGGCCGAACCGCTCGACCGGACGTCGTGCCCGCCCGGCACGGCGCATGCGCAGATTTTTGCATAAAACTTTATGCACGGCGTTGCATAATGCTGGGCGGCCCCCTAGCCTCGGGAGGTGGTCGGGCCGACGAATACCCCCGCTGCGCTGCCCGCGAGGGCGGCGCTCATGAGGTCCTCAATGCATCGCATCTCACCCCGACAAGCCCTTGTCGTTGCTCTACTCCTGGTCTCAGCGGGCGCATCCGCGGGCCCGGTCCAGAACGGGTCCTTCAAGCAGCAGCTCCAGAGCTGGAGCCCCGTTGGAAAGCAAAACGGCGCCCTGATGGCGTTCATCACCGACCCTGCCGGCATCGCGCTGCGGATCACCAACCGCACCGGGATCGGCGACGGCGTGCGGCAAAACATCGCCGCGGGGCTAACCGCGGCGGGGTCCGGTGTGCCGTACACCTTGCGCTTCGAGACCCAGGTGGACGCCTTCGCGAGCGTACGCGCCATCCTGTTACTCACCGTTGGCACGGAGACCCGTCGCGTGCTCTTGGCCGAGCGGATGTTCCACACCTCAGGGCCGCAGTACGTCCCGGTCGAGGGCCACTCGGTCGTGACGTGGTCTGGCGCAATCTCGGCGGCCTGGCTCACCTTCGAGATCGGCGACGCCCCAGCCGGGTCGTTCACCAACTGCGCGATCCGTAACATCCAGCTCGAGTTGGACACGGATGGCGACCGCCTGTTCGACGCCGAGGAGGTCGCCCTCGGGACCTCCCCGACCGTCGCGGACAGCGACGGAGACTCCGCAGCCGATGGCCTCGAGCGGCAGTTGGGCCTGAACCCGACCTTTGCCGACCTCGACGACGACCCCGACGCTGACGGCTTCACGAGCCGCGAGGAGGTCGCTGCGGCGACGTCCCCGCTACACGCCGGCTCCAGCCCGGGCCAACCCTCCAACGACGACGCCGGCCCGGCAGCCCGCGCGGTGCTCCGATGGTTGGCCACCCTGCCCGCCCGGTCTGGCGAGCGCGTGGTGTTGGGTCAGCACCTCACCGAGGTGGTGCCCGAGTTTCCGGTGCAAGTGCAGGCGCTGCCCGCGGCCACTGGCCACCAGGTGGCAGCGCTGGGGCTCCAGTACGAGCTCAACGCGGTCCCCTGCCAGGCGTCCGTGGTGAACCCCTACGCGATCAGCTGGTGGCAAGGCGGCGGGCTGGTGCAGATCAAGTGGTCGGCGCCCAACCCCTGGACGGGCGGCACCAATGGCGACCTCACGGGGCCCATCGATCTCATGGAGCTGGTCACGCCTGGGACACCCGCCAACGCGACCTGGATGGGCTGGCTGGATTGCCTCGCGGACGGCCTGGAGGAGCTGCGGGACGCCGGGGTCGTGGTGCTCTGGCGCCCGATGTCCGAGATGAACGGCGCCTGGTTCTGGTTCGGCCACCGCCGGAACGCGCACTACGTGGCCGTCTGGCGCCACATGCACCAGTACTTCTCCCAGGACCGTGGCCTGGACAACCTGCTCTGGACCTACGAGTCCGACAGCGCCGTGCACCCGCACCTCGCTTCGGACTACTACTACCCTGGCGACTCATATGTAGATGTAATGGGACATAATCTGTACCACGACGAATGGGCCCTACCCTTCGAGGCGGAGCGCCTGTATCGCGACTACCCGAAGGTCTACGGCTTCCCCCAAGCCGGGTCCAGGAACGTCCGCGACGGCACCTGGGACAACCTCGTGATGATCGAGGGCGTCAAGGCACGTTACCCCAGGGCCTCGTGGGTCATGGCGTGGAACACCTTCCCGGGCAAGACCACGCAATGGAACTACAACGCGATCATCCACAATCAGAACGCCACGGCCCTGCTGTCAGACCCGTGGGCGGTCACGCTCGCCAAGGTCGACTGGGCCGCCGCCTCCTGCGGCGACGGCGTCCAGGACGACTGGGAGGCGTGCGACCCCACAGTGACGGCGACCTGCTGCGATGGTAGCTGCGCGTTGGCCGCCGCCTGCGACGACGGAGACCTCTGCACTTCGGGCGACACCTGCTCCGCCGGGTCGTGCCAGGGGACACCGTTCTTGTGCTCGGACAACGACGCGTGCACCGCCGACGCCTGCGACCCCGCCGTCGGGTGCGTCTACTCCGCGGTGACCTGCGACGACGACGACGCCTGCACCGCCGACGCTTGCGACACCGCTCTCGGGTGCGTCACCGCCGCGATCGACTGCGACGACACCGACGCGTGCACCGCCGATGCGTGCGACACCGCAACCGGCTGCGTCAACGCCGCGGTCAGCTGCGACGACGCCGACGCGTGCACCGCCGATGCGTGCGACACCGCAACCGGCTGCGTCAACGCCACAGTCAGCTGCGACGACGCCGACGCGTGCACCACCGACGCGTGCGATCCCGACGCGGGGTGCGTCAACGCCCCGGTCAGCTGCGACGATGGCGACGCGTGCACCACCGACGCGTGCGATCCCGACGCCGGCTGCGTCAACGCCGCGGTCAGCTGCAACGATGGCGACGCGTGCACCACCGACGCGTGCGATCCCGGCGCAGGGTGCGTCAACGCCACAGTCAGCTGCGACGATGGCGACGCGTGCACCACCGATGCGTGCGATCCCGACGCCGGCTGCGTCAACGCCGCGGTCAGCTGCGACGATGGCGACGCGTGCACCACCGATGCGTGCGATCCCGGCGCAGGGTGCGTCAACGCCACAGTCAGCTGCGACGATGGCGACGCGTGCACCACCGACGCGTGCGACCCCGACGCCGGCTGCGTCCACGAGGACGCGTGCCCGCCGCCGCCCCCTGTGGACGAATCACCCGGCGGGGCCGAGGACGTGGGTGGCGACGAGGACGTCGCGGGGGGTGACCCGGACGCGGTGAGCGGACCCGGCGACGCCGAGGACCCCGACGCCTCGACCCCTGACGCAGCTCCCGGCGACCCGGACGCCGGCGGCGAGGCCTCTGCCGACTCAGGCTCCTCCAGCGGCGGTCCGACGGAGCCACCCGACGCCTCCGCCTCGGGCGGCGACGCTGCCGACGTGGGGCCCAATGCGGGCGGACCACACTCGGCCAGCCCACCGTCGGGGGGCTGCAGTCTCTCAGGCCGCTGGAAGGCCGGAGGAGTCTCGGCGTGGCTCGCTACGGCGCTCGCCTGCCTTCGGCTCCTTCGCTCGATGCACAGCCCGGGGAACGACCCGAAGAAAGCTCAGTAGCTGTCGTCATGAACATCGGTGGACCAGCCCTCACGGCTCCGCCGCCGGTCTCGCCCTCTCCGGCAATCGCAGAGTCGTCACTCGAGAAGTGTCGGGAGCACACCTTCCATCCAGGCCTTTGCGGCTTCCCCCTCCCTCATACGACCTCGGTCAAACCCGCTTCGATGTGGTCGATGAGGGCGCGTAAGCGCACGTCGGTCCGCATCGTTGGCAGGTAAACCGCGTGGACCTGCACCGCGTTTACAGGCTGCTCTGACAGCCGCACGAGCTGTCCTTCGGCCCGGGCGGGCTCGCCCAGGAAGGCCGGCAGCACGCCCGCCCCTGCGCCCCAGACCAGCGCGTCGGCCACGGCGGACCGGTCGTCGACCACGGCCGCCATCTCGCCCCCCTCGGGCCACATACGCCGCAAGAGGCGCTCGTCGCCGACGGCCCCGATCACCGGGATCTTCCCGGGCGGCGTGGTGGCGTAGCAGGCGCTCGCGTAGATCCACATCGGCACCACCATGAGCTTGCGGGCGATCAAGCCCGATTCCGGCAGCACGCCGCCGCGGATCGCGAGGTCAAAGCGCCCGGCCACGAGGTCGACCCGGGCATTGTCGAGCGCGATCTCGAGCCGGACCTTGGGCATCTCGCGAAGGAACGCGGCGATCACGCGGCCGCCGACCAGCCGGCCTAGAGGCACAGGCGCGGAGATACGCAGCGTGCCGCTGGGCTCGTCGCCAGTCGCAGCGCTGCGAGCATCTCGCGCGGCCGCCAGCACCTGCTGCGCCGCCGCGTGAAAGGCCTTCCCTCGCTCGGTCAGCGTCGCGGACCGGGTGGTTCGGTGGACCAGGGGCTGGCCCACGCTCTGCTCCAAGGACTGGAGCCAGCGGCTCGCGGTCGGCTTCGGCACCCCGAGCTCGCGAGCGGCCGCGGTGATCGTACCGAGGGTCGCCACCCGGTCGAAAAAGAGGAAGTCACGCAACCGCAGGTCGTCAAAGGGGTCGTCCATGGCCGCGCTCCGTCTAGTGCCGGGCTGCCGTGCCTCGGCGAGGCCCACATTGTACCACTTTTCGGAACTAAGTTGCTCAGATCCACCGGATTATCGCCCACGTACCGAGATAGTACTGTGTTGCCTGCGAGCCACTACGGCTACCCGGCGCGCGACACGCGCCAAGGAGAACCTCATGAACACCTTCCTAACTGTTGCTGGCCTGCTCTCGGCCGCCTTTGTCTTTGGCACCACCGCCTGGTTCTTCTTCGTGCAGGCTCCCGTCTTGCTCGCACGTCTCGGCCGCGAGCGCTTCGTTCCGATCCAGATGATGGCCACCAAGACGCTGGGCAAGGTGCTGGTCGCCGCCACGGCCCTGACGCTGGCGGCGGCCGCAGCGGGCGCAGGTGCCGGGTTCGCCGGCTCTCCGCTGGTCTGGAGCGCGGCGCTTGCGCTCTTCGGCGCGCTGGTCAACGAGCGCGTCGTGATCACGCGGGCGCTGAAGGCGGGCGGACGCGGACGCGTCGAGGTGCGTGGAAAGGACGCCGAGGCGTCCACCGTCGGCTTCGCCGCCGACGGCGTCGGTGACGCCACCGCAACGATGCATCGCCTCGTGGTGCTCTTCGTCGTGGTGATGCTGGGCGGCGTCGTTTGGCACCTCCTGCTGCTGGCCAAGGTAGTGGGCTCGCACTAATTCAGGCGGGCGAGCCCGCGCTTGGAGCTGCGCTCACCGATCACGCCGGCCAGCAGCCCGGGAGCTCCGGTGCGGTGGTCACGGTCAGGCGCTCATCGAGTACGCGCCGATCGTGGGCAGCTCGAGAGACCGCTACAGCGGTGCGCCTAGCGCCCCGGCGGCGATCCAGTCGCGAATCATCCCCACGGAGTCATCGCCCAGTGGGGGCACCGGAGGCATCGGCATGCGCATGCCTCCAGTGACCGGTTCTTCCTGGGCCACCTTGATATAGAGCCGGCTCTGTTCGGGCTGGCCGGGCACGACTTGAAGTAGTGCCGCCGCATGGGCTGTGGCCGGATCCGGGTCGCCGAATGCACCGGGGCCGACGTAGGGCGTGATGGGCGGATCAGCCATATGACACGACCCACATGAGAGGACGAGAAAGGGGTGAACCTCGGTCGCCCAATCGGGGCCCGGGGCCGCGCTGTCGCCGTCCGAAGAAGCAGCCCCGTCATTCTCGGCGCCGGGCCCGCCCGGACCTGAACTATCCGAGTCGCCGCGATGGCCGCCCGAGTCCTCGGCCGAGCCCTCACTATCGCCACCGAGGCCCCCGTTGGCGGCTCCCGCGGCACCCTCGCACGCCTGCAGGTGCCACATGACCATGAGGCCGAAGCAAATTGAGTGAGCCTGACTGCGCATCGTCTAGACGTTCCTGTAGGAGCGAAGCCGCAGGGACGTGAACTGCACCCGATGTGCCAGCGCGGTTGTCAGCCACGACGGGGCTCGGGAGGGTGCTGGGAGGTCCATGCATGCACACTTGTCCATTCTTCTGACGACAGCCGCGCGCTGACTCGCGGCGCGAGTGTCCGTGCGCCCCGTTCGGAGTATCGAGCCGACCGAAGGCCGCTCCGCGGTGATACCCGGCGGCGCCGGCTTCGCGTAGGGTGCGGCCCCTGGAGGTCGCTATGTCCGAGGTCGTGAAGCTGTCCCAATCAACCGGAGCGCGGGAGCGCGGAGGTAAACCGGGCGGGGAAGCTCTGCTGCCACGGCCCCAGCATGAATTCCCGTTCAACGCGCAGCACCCAAACGCGCTGGCCATCTACTGCTCCGACGGCCGCTTCACGCGCGCCGTGGAGATGCTGGCGGAGGAAGCCCTCGAGCACACGCGCCTCGACACCCTCACCATCCCTGGGGGCCCGGGCACGCTCTCCCTGCAGAGCGGCGGATATCAGGAGTGTGAGCACATGCGTCGGGCGGCGTCGTTCCTCATCACCGGTCACCACATCGAGACGGTGATCCTGGTGGCTCACGAGGGCTGCGGTTGGTACCGGGAGAAGATGGGCTTCTACCCGCCCGACACGGTGCGCGAGCGGCAAGTGGCCGATCTGCGCGACACCGCGCAGTGGGTGCAGCAGAAGCACCCGAACACCGAGCTCCACCTGTTCTACGCGCACTCGGAAGAGGACACGCTGCACTTCGAGCGGATCCACGCGTCGCCCGGGGCGTGACCCGCCGGTCTGGCGGCACGCGCTCCCCGTGCCCGCGAGCGGCTGCCCGCGACCGGGTCTTGCGACCCCCTTGATGCACCGTCATTGCACTCTCGGCCTGCGTCGGGCACACCCGCGGGATGCGAAGCCCCACCCGCGTCATCGCCATCGTCCTCACTCTCAGCGGCGTCCTCACGGGGTGCGCCGCCGCGTCGGATGACGCGCCCCCGGCCGACGCTGTCGGGGCAGACTCTCTAGGCTCGGACACGACAGCGGACTCGGCCGGCGAAGCCGACATCGTGACCGCCGAGGACACCACGGAGTGTGTGGCAGGCGAGCCGGGATGCGGCGAGGCGCCCCGGGCCGGGAGCCTCCGCCTCGTCGCCGGCGACTCGGATGGTGGCTTCGCCGATGGGGTCGGCCCGCTCGCGCGGTTCTCGGGGCCCACGGCGCTCTGCCTCGAGGGCGATGCGCTCTACGCGGCCGACACGTTCAACGCGACCCTGCGGCGGGTGGACCTGGGGACGGGCACGGTCACCACGGTGGCAGGCAGCGCGGGCCAGCCCGACTTCACCGACGCCGCGGGGCCAGATGCCCGGTTCACCAGCCCGCGTGGCCTCGCTTGCCTCGGCGACGGGACCCTCCTCGTGGCCGACAGCGGGTCGCTGCGCCGGGTATCGCTCGAGGGCGGCGCGGTCACCACGGTGGCCGGCTTCCCCGGGACCCCCGGCAACGTGGACGGCGATGCCGCGGCGGCACGAATCGGCTACCTCGTCCACGCGGCGGTCGCGCTTCCGGACGGCGAGCGCGTCGCGTTCACGGATCGCTCCAACGACAGCCTGCGGGTGGTCTCACGCGTCGATTGGTCGGTCGCTACCGTCGCCCCGGGGCTCTCGGGGCCGGGGGGGCTCGTGTCGCTCGGCGGGAATCGGCTGCTCGTGGCCGACACCTTCGCCGACCGCCTCGTGCGCGTGGACGTGGCCTCCGGCACGGTGGAGCCCCTGGCGATCACGGGCGCCAAGCTCTCGTCACCTCAGGGCGTAGCGCTCGACGCGTCGGGAACGGCCTGGGTCGCCGGCTTCGGCTCCAACCTCGTCCGCGTGGATCTCGCCAGCGGCGTGGCCGAGGTCGCGTGGAAAGCCTTCGGGGGCACCTTCGCGTCGCCCGTCTGGGCCGATGGCGAGCTGGTCTACGCCGAGCTGGAGCGGTCGAGCCTCCGCATCTACACGCCAGAGACGAACGCGGACCGCCTGCTCGCGGGGACCGAGCAACCCTGGGGCTCGAGCGACGGCGACCTGGACGAGGCGCGCTTCGGCAGGCTCACGGCGTTGGCCGTTCGGGAGACCGGCGTCGGTGCCGAGCTCTGGCTGGCCGATCCCGAGAACGCGGCCGTCCGACGGGTCGTGCTCGACGACGCGCTCGCGGCGGCGCCCACCGGACGCGTCGACCGCGTCGAGTTCAAGGACGGGGACACCGAGATGGGTGCGCCCGGCGGCGTCGCGTTCGACGCCAGCGGCGCGCTCTGGGCCACCGATGCGGACGAGGGCAGCCTCTGGACGATCGGGCCGGGCGAGGCCAAGGCGAGCCGCGTCGCGACCGGGCTCGACGCGCCAGGAAACGTGGCGGTTGGGCCGAACGGCGAGGTCTTCGTGGCCGACACAGGCGCAGGCCGCGTGGTCCGCTGGACGGGCAGCGTGTTCGATGTGGTGGGCGACGACTTCGTCTCGCCGCTCGCGCTGGCGTGGGACGCAGACGCCGGCGCCTTGTGGATCGGCGACGTCGACGCGGGCACCGTCCGCCACTGGTCGGGAGACGGCCCGGCCGCGTTCGTGGTCTCGGGCCCGAGCGCGACGGAAGATCCAGGCGTCGCGGTGGACGGCGACTTGAGCGTGGCGCGCGTCGGCGCTCCGGCGGGCCTGCTCGTTCACGAGGGCGCGCTGCTCATCTGCGATGCGGCAGCCAACAGCGTACGGCGCCTGGTCGACTGGCCGGGCGGCGCCGCGCGCGTCGAGACGCTCGTTGGGCGCCCTACCATCGGCGGCGGGCTCCCCCCGGGCGTGGACATGCCGCTCGAAGATGCCGCGCTCGGCTTCGTCGCCGCGGGCGGCCTGGCGCACGGCCGCTTGTGGCTGGCGGCGGAGTACGGCGTGTATCGCGTGGACCTGGGCAACGACGGCGGCGGGTGGACGCCGGGCGGACCCGCCCCAGACGCCCCCACGACGCCGTCGGCGTTCACGGTCGAGGTGGGCGTGGGGACGCCCTTCGAGGCGCTCCCGGACGTTCTCCGAATCGAGCACGGCAACCAGGGACTCCAGCACGTCACGCTCAGCGTGCGCGCGGCAGTCGCGCCCGGCTTCCACCCCGTTAGGCTCACCCTCGTGGGCGCCAACGGGATCACCACGCGCCAGCGAGTCCCGTGGACCGACGCCGGAGGCGGCCTCGCCACCGCGAGCGGCCTGGTCCTCGTAATCCCCACTCCGGACGCCGTGCTCGCAGCACCCAAGCTGGCGCTACGGGCCGAGGTGGAAGGCGACACGGGGCTCGGCTGGACCGAGGCTCCCGTGACGCTCGCCTGGTAGCTCCGGGAGCGACCCCTAGTCGCTCGCGAGCTCTCCCAAGACGCGCAGTCTGCGCCTCCGCCGCCAGCCCAATCGCCGCGCGGTGGCCCTAGTGGCCGGGATCGTTGATCCGTTCCGGGTTTGACCCGTCCGTGAGGGTCCGCGGCAAGCCTTGACACCCCGATATTCCGCCAGTCGACACGCGGAACGAACTTCAGGCATCGAGCACTAGCTCACTTCGGGGTGAGGGCCGGGGTTGCCAGGGCGGCATAGGGGTCCACGATCGTCGCGACGCCCGAGTTCAGCCAGGAGACCAGGAACTCCTTCATCTGGTGGATGGCCTCGGGGCTGCGCGCGACGTTGCTGTGGGTGGCCACCTGTACGCCGTCGCTCTTCGTGACCCGGTCATATTGGAAGAGGCCGGCGGTGACCTTGCCCTCGTGGAGGTTGCCGTGGATCGGGGCGGCGCCCGCGCTCGCGATGATTTCGACCGACTCCAGCGCCGGAGCGACGTGCGGGACGCCGAGCGCGCGGACGATCGAGCGGTTGCAGCCCGGAGGAACCGTGTCGTCGTTCAGGACAACGTTCACGAGCAGCTGAGGGTGCTTGGCGCCGGCGCCCGGCAGGCGGTCGCCGGTCACGTGCGGCGCGTAGTTCGCGGAGTCGCCGCGCTCGATCAGCGTCTGGAGCACCGGGAAGAACCGGCGGACGTCGCCGTCTACGGTGTCCGGCGGCTTCATGAGCGTGATGACGATCGAGAACTGAGCGGCGTCGCGGATGATGGTGGAGACGCGCCCGCCGGGCACCGACAGGATCGCCGCGCCGAAACGGTCGGTGAGCGCGAGGAGCTCGGGGCCCATGATGCCGCCGAGGCTCACGCCGAACCACGCGAAGTGGTCCAAGTCCACGTCGGACTTGCCGTCGCCGTCGAAGTCGCCGTTGACGTCCAGGTTCGTCGTGAGGAGCTGGAGCAGCTGGAGCTTGTCGTAGGTCGACTGGCGCCAGTTGTCGCGCAGGATGAGCGCGTTAAGGCTCTGCGTGTTCACGTCGATGCCGAAGAAGCTCATGATCTGAAGGATGTTGGTGTCGCTCGTCGCGGAGGGGTGCTGCCCGTGGGCCACGGCGTCGACGGAGATCGTGGCCATGCCGAGCGGCGCGGCGGCCTCCGCGAGCGGGATGCCCTGGTCCTTGTCGCCGCCGATTCCGTGGCCGAACATGAGGACCGGATACGGCCCGTCTTCCAGCGGAAGCCAGACGCGGACGCGGAGCTCGTAGGTGCCGTCCGGGACCGTGTCCTCGATAACGCCATTCGTGCGGTAGTCCGTGGCCACGAAGCGCCCCTCGCAGGTCCGGAGCAGCGCGCTGGCCGTGCACGTCACGGGCTGGCTCCAGGAGTAGGCGCGCGCTCGGATGTCCGCCGCGATGGCGGTCGAGGTGTCCGCGATCGTCTGGGTGGTGAACACGACCGCCGCGCTCACGTCCTCGGGGGCAAGGCCCGTCGCCCCCAGGAGCTGCGCGTAGCGGCCGTGGAGTCGCGACAACAGCGGATCCGTCGCGGTGCCGGTCAGCAGCTCTCTCATCGTGGCGGACGGCGCGATGCACGCGCCATCCGCGGCGAGCGCCTCCGTCGTGACGACCACGCCGTAACGACGCGCCGCCCGGAGCGGGACCATCGGCCAGAAGATCGCCGTCTCGCCCTCGTCGGTCACCTCGGTCTCGAACGGGACGCGGTCGCCGGTCTCGAGATCCACGAAGCGCACGGCGGTGCTGGCGATCGACTCGATGTCGCCGCTCGGGAGCGCGCCGAGCGGCTTTGAGAAGCGCAGGATCACACCGGCCGTTGTTCCGAACCCGTCCAGCGTGGCCATCTGCTCGAAGACGCCGGTGTAAGAGCCCGGGATAGCCGGCAGCCAGGGCGCGATCTCCTCGTCCATCCGGACGCGGAGGCCCGTCCCGGTCCCCGCTTCGTCGACCGTGTAGTACTCGTCCGGGAACGACTCGAGCCCCTTGCCGGATAGTGGCGCGTACGACGCCCGGGTCGTGCCGGTGCACCAAGGCGGCGGCACGGGAACGTCGGCGGCGGTCGTCTCCTCGCCCGCCACCTCGGGTCCGGGCCCCTCCGAGGCGTCATCGGGCTCGGACGCATCGGGTTCCTCGACGTCCGCCGCGGCGAGGTCGCTTGAGTTGGCGCTCGAATCCGGCGAGCCGCCGTCGCACGCGGCCGCCATCAGCGCCATTGCCGCGACTGCCCATCGAGTCGTACGCATGAGTTCCTCCGAGGCCGCTACGGTAGCACGCCGCCAGCGACGACTAGGGCGGGAACAGCGAGTCCACAAGCTCCAGGAGATCGATGGCGTATGCGTCGCTGCCGGCGATCGGGTGGGGGTTCGAGGTGCGGCAGACCACCCAGCTCCGAGTGGTCTGGCCCTCGGCGGTACGCGCCACGTCTCTAGCGACCCGGTGCAGCGCGGCGGTGTCGGCTATGTTCGGATGCTCCGTCCACTTGGCCTCGATGAGATCGGTGCGGCCACCGCCCGTGACGACGAAGTCGACTTCATGGCCGGCGGCGTCGCGGTAGAACCAGAGCGTTCGGCTCGAACCCGTCGCGGCGAGTGACGCGCGCAGCTCCGCGAGGATGAGCGTCTCCCAGAGAGTGCCCAGGAACGGGGACCCGAGCAGGCCTCGCTCGTCTATGCCGAGGAGCCAGGACGCGAGCCCGACATCTCGGAAGTACAGCTTTGGTGCCTTGATCAGCCGCTTGCCGACGTTTACGAACCACGGCTCGAGGAGCTCGATCTGATCGGACGCGACCAGCACGCTCAACCAGGCGTCAATGGTCTTGGCTGTGACGCCGACGGTGCGGCCGAGGTCGGTCTTGTCGAGGAGCCGACCGTTCCTTGCGGCGCACGCGCGTACAAATCGCTCGAAGTCTCGGAGGCTGCCCACATTGAGGATCTGGCGAACGTCACGCTCGAGGTAGGTCGCAAGGTACGCGGAGTGAAAGGCTTGGGTGGGAAGCGCCGGATCGCGCCAGAGGTCAGGGAACGCACCCCTGAGGATGGCGCGCTCGAGGGCGGCGAGTCCGAGCCCGTCGCCCAAGGCACGCCGCTCGCGCAGCGAGAGCCCACCGAGCTCGAGCCAAGCGCAGCGGCCGGCCAGGCTGTCCGACACCGATCGCATCAGCGGAAACTTCTGAGACCCGGTGAGGACGAAGCGGCCCATGGCGTGCCGATCGGCGTCGATCGCTGTCTTCAGGTGCCGGAAGAGCCCCGGCGCGTACTGCACTTCATCCACGAGCAGCGGCGCCGGATTTCGTGCCAGGAATGCGACCGGGTCTCGCTCGGCCTGCTCGGCCACGCTGGGTAAGTCCAGCGTCACGTAGGTGTAGTCCGGGAGCGTCTGACGAAGGAGCGTGGTCTTGCCGGTCTGCCGCGCGCCCGTGAGGACCAGCGCCGGGAAGTGGCCGAGAAGCTGGACGACGCGAGGCGCAAGGCTCCTTTGAAACTGCATAGTTAGCAATTTATGGAGTCAGAGTCCGTTCTGTCAAGAGTCCTGCTCCTCACCAACCGAGCTCCTCCGCGGTCACTGGACCCACCTCGAGCTCGTCGAAGGACCTCGGGAGCCGCCCAGCGTGCCCTGCGATCTCGCCAACCATCAGCTCCGCCGTCGGTCGCCCGCGGTCGACAGTCCGCGCCGCTGCGGTCGGTCTGCCCGCCTCGTCGTACTTGTCGGTGGCACCCACGCAGTGAAACGTCTCGTGCAGCACCGCGACGGCCAGCTCGAAGGCGGCGTCGACATTGCCGCGCACGAAGCCCCAGCGCTGCCCCTCCTGCGCCACCCCCTCGAAGCTCGCCTCACCCTTGGCGCGGCTCTCCGGGTCGAGCACCACGTAGACCTCCACCGCGGCTGCGCTCACCTCCACCTCCGCCAGCGCGTCGGCCGCCTGACGGAAGCGCCAGAACCGCCACGCGGCGCGCACTCGTTGGAAGAACGTCGCGTCCGCGCCGGGGATCGCAGGCGGGTTATTTGGCGCTTCGAAGGGACCCAAGACGACGAAGTCGAAGGGCCTTCGCTCGACGCCGAATCTCGCCGCTTCGGCCGCCGCCCAGTCCTCCGCCGCGCCAAGGGCGTCCCGCAGCGGGGTGGCCGCGTCCGAGCTCACCGCATCCGTGGCGAGCAGGAGCACGGCCACGCGAACGCCACCCTCCCAGTCCGCCCGTAGCGGTCCGCGCCGCCACTGCTTTACAGCCCATGCCACCGTGGCCAGCAGGAGCGCCAGCAGCACCACCAGACGCACCCGCGCCCAGCCGGTTCGGACAGTCGATGGGGGTGGCAACCTCAGCCCTACGGCACGGGCTCGTCCGCCAACACATCCAGCGCCACCAACAGCGCAGCGTCGACGGCGGCCACAGGATCGATGATCGCTCCGTGCGCCGACGGGGCGCTGATGGTTGGGCACAGCGTGGCGGCGCGCCACCCAATAGACCGGGCGACGTGGAACAACAGGCTCGACTCCATGTCGAAGTTGAGCACCCGCTGCCCAGCGACCTCGATGGCCGCCAGCGCATGTTTGATCCCGGGGACCGTCAGCGTCGTGCCGTCCAGCCGGCGGCCGGAGGCGCCAAAGAACCCTGGCGCGGCCACGGTGGTGCCGCACAGCACCGCCAGACCACGCGCGCGGCAGCCTTGGGCGAGCTGGTCGGCCAGCCCGGCATCGGCGCGAGACGCGTAGACCGGCAGGCGACCCGCGAAGCGGGAACCGGCGGTGGTATGTGCCATCAGAGCGGCAGCCGCGGCGGTCTCCAGCGCCAGCACCGTGTCGTCCGCGGCCGGCACCTCGAAGTACAAGCCCGTGCTGTCCAGGCCGAGAGCGTACTGCGACACCACCAGAGTGCCCGGCGCCACGTCGTCGCGCGCGCCGCCCGAGGTGCCCACGCGGATCACACGCACGGGCTCGGCCGCGGGGTCGCGCCGCCCGGTGTTCGGGTCGAGGTCCAGCACGCCGTAACCCTCCATCAGCGCGATCTCGAGGTTGTCGTGGCCGATGCCAGTGCCAATCACGGTCATGGGCACGCCGCGGTAGGTGCCCGTGAGCGTCACGTACTCGCGGTGGCGGCGGTCGTGATGCACGGCATCGAAATGGGCCGCCACGCGTAGCGCGCGCGCCGGGTCGCCAACCACCAGCCAGTTACGGGCCAGCTCATGGCGGGCGACCGACAGGTGGTAGGCGCGGCCGTCACGCAGCACCAGGTCGCTCTTCGGGGCAGGGCGTGACGCCGAAGCGCCAGAGGGGTCGTGCATGGTGGCTCGTGGCGCCCTGGAGCGCAGGCAGTGGGCAGTGGGCAGCTGGGTGGCCAAGCATTGTGCGTCGCGGACCCTGGCGGGGTCAACGGAACGGCCGGCCCTGAGAGCCCGTTCGCCACCAAACACTGGAGCGCGTCGCGCCCCTACGTTTCAGAACACCTCGAAGCTCGTGAACTGTCCTGCGCAAGCGGCCTCGGCGCACCGGACGACCTCTCCGAGGCCGGGGGTAGGAGGGAGCAATCGGTAGCACGCATCGAGGTCCCCCGCGCGAGTGCCGGAGTCATCCTCGTTTCCGACGGGCAGAGACAGGGGCTCGCGAGCGGCCTCGCCTTCCTCTTCGAGTTTGTCCAGGATGCACTGCCCGACAGCGGTGATGCCAATGACACACTCCTCCGTCGTGAAACACGCGATGAGCTCCGCTGCGCACTGTGACTCGGCTGCGGGGCAGCCCGGCGCGACCCTGCAATAATCGCCGTCGGGACGCCCGAATTGCCCCTGCTTGGCTTCTGTGTGCATACAAACGAACCCGGCCGGACAGTCGTACTCGTGGCAGAACTCGATGCAGCGCTTGGCGGTGGAGTCATACTCCTTCCACGGGATGCAGCCGGCCGTGAGCGCGCAGTCGCTGCCGCTGTCGCACTCGCTGAGAGGACCGCCGCGACCCGCCTCGACGCAGTCGCCGGCCACGCACACTGTGAGCGGTGGGCAGGCCACCCCCGCGCACAGCGTGTTGCTCTTGCCCGGATCGGGGGAGTGGATCGTATTGCAGACTCCGCCTGCGGGCCAGTCGCAGTCGTCGCCAATCTGCGCGCCTCCGTATGTGCAGTCTGCATGCGACGTACATGACATGGTCTTGGACGACGGGTCGGTGATACCGTCACCGTCGTCGTCCACGAAGTTGCACGGCTCTTGGGTCCGGACGCAAGGCGCCATGGCGGTCTCGCGGGTGTGGCGACCCATGGCCGGGGTCCAACACTCCTCCGGTCCGGGGACGTGACGAACCCACGGGTGCGTCTCTTGGGGAGCCGCGACGTCATCATCGGCCCCGTGGACCAAGCCGCCGCATCCGGCCAAGAGAAGCGCCGAGGCGACGAGCGCGAGCTTCGCGCGATAGCGTGCAGATGACCCTACAGACTGCATACGCACTACTTCCAGGCCGACTTACTGCGGCGGCCCAGACGGATGCTGCAACATGTTTCACGGCGGCCGCAAGGGCCGACCTGGATCTTCGTGGGAGTCGCCGGCTCCTCTTTGACGCCCGCCTCACTCCAGGGCGGCGATGAGCCTCTCGCGCAGTGCTCGCGGCGGGATCACGTCATCGAGAGAGCCGACGGCCTTGGCCCGGGCGACGCTGTGGATGGCGTCGAACTCCCGCGCGAGGTCGGCCTGCTTCTCGCCGCGCACCCGGGTCAGGAGGCGCGCGAACTCCTCGCGGAGGCGGGGCCGCTCGTCCTGCGGCGCGGACTCCAGGGCCGCGCGGGCCGAGACCACCCTCGGGTCGTCGCTGGTCCGGGCGTCGACCTCCCTCGGGAAGACCACGGCCGAGGCGGGCGTGCCGCCGATGACCGAGGCGAACGAGCCCTCTACCGCGAGCGACACGAGGCCCGCGTTCAGCGCCTTCGAGAACACCACGTAGGCGCCGCCGTGGTAGCGGGCGACCACGCAAAACACGATGCGGCCCTCGAACTCGACCACGGCTCTGCCGATCTCCGCGCCGTACTCGAGCTGGAGGCGGCGCATGGACTCGGGGGAGCCGTCGAAGCCGGATAGGTTGGCGAGCACCACGACCGGGCGGATACCCGATGCGGCGCGCAGGGCTCGAGCGACCTTCTTCGAGGAGGCGGGGAAGAGCGTGCCGCCGGTCCACGTGTCCGGGCCGTCGCCAGGGACCCAGCCACGGCGGGCGACAGGGCGGCTCTCGATGCCGATGAGGGTGATGGCGTGTCCGCCGAGGTGGGTCTCCCAGGTAATGGCCGTCTCACCATCGCGGAGGTCGGCGAAGCGCTCGAGAACCGGGGCGCCGCGGTCGAGGACTGCCTGCATGAGCGCGCGCATCGCGAACGGCCGCTTGCGCTCGGGGTTCGCTGAGAAGAGCTCGCCGATGGTCAGGAAGCCCTCGTCACCCGGGTAGGGATCGAGCGTGACGTCGCGCGTCTTGGGGTCGTCTGTGGCGCGCAGACGCACGGTTCGTTCCCCGGGCACGCGGGTGGCCAGGTCGTGGTGGTCGGCCAGGATCTGGAAGGCGTGGCGCAGATCGCGGGCGAGGATCTGGGCTTCGCCATTGCCGCCCATGATGCGCTCGTAGCCGCCAATGCCGCGCTCGTCTTCGGCCGAGACGCTGCCGGACACGTCGAGCGCCTTCTTGCCGGTGAGGACCATCGAGCCCCGCGGCGTCATGATGAGGAGCCCGCGGGTGTGCATCAGCATCGTGGCTTCGGCGTTGAAGTAGCTCTGTGCGCCCACGTTGACGCCGTCGACAATCACGTGGATGGCGCCGCCGCCGCGCGTGAACGTGATGATTCGGCGGAGGACCCGAGCGGTCCAGTCGAGGTTCTCGGTCCCGGAGTCCATCGCGATGAGCGCGCCAGCCGACGTCGCCAGCCACTCCACCGGCAGGCCGCGGCTCTCGGCCAGGTCGAGCGCAGCGATGAGCCTCGCGCACTCGGGCTCCGAGAGGGCCGCCATCCGGTGGAGCGGGTCGGAGAGCACGAGCACGCGCTCGAGGCCCTCCGGGACCTTCGTGGTGGGGATCTTCAAGACGCCGAAGACCACGCCGGCGCGGTTGCTACCGGGCGGCCGGTCGACCGGGACGGCGCTCGTGACGGAGAGCTCGTGCTCGGTGAACGAGCCCCCACCCCCCTGCTCCGGGTCGGTCAGAGACCGAATGACTTCATAGGGATAGGTCACCCCGTAAGCACGCGCGGCCCGCAGCTTGAGCTCTTGCGGGGACGCGGCGCGGATGGGGTCCTTGCTGGGCGCCGAGATGACGAACTCGGCTCCCCCCCTCTGCATCGCCACGCGGAGATTCACGTCGACCGGCGGCGCGCCAGCGTGGAAGCACGCCCGGGCGCGGACGTTCACCGGCTCGAGGCCAAGGCCGGACGAGAACGGCGCGAGGCGTGTGGCCACATGGCGGATCTGCTCGTCGGAGATCATCACGACGGGGCGGACGTGCAGCGTTAGCTGGTTACAGAGGTAGCGCGCCCGGACGTCACGTCGGGCCTGCACCTCGCGGAGCGCCCGCATCGCCTCGTGGAACGCGTGCTCGAAAGCGAGCAGCGCGGCCGGCGCCTCGTCGAGCACGTCGCCCTCGGGGACATCTCGAACCTCGCCCACCACGAAGAGGCGCTCGTCTTTCGGGTTGCGTCTCGCGCGGGCCCGGAACACCGCGAGGCGGTCGTGCGACTCGACCCGCGTCAGCTCGAACTCGGAGTATCGCCAGAGCTCCATACGCTCGGCGAGCTCCGGATGCAGGTTTCGGAGGTGCGAGAGCTCGACCGCCTCGGGGCCTCCGGGGGCGAACGTCCACTGCGACACGACCGACGCGTCGTCGTCCGCGATCACCAGCGTGACGCGGAGCGCGCCGGTCAGGGTCTTGGCGATCGAGTGCGCGCGCGCTGCCAGCCCCTCCTCGGAAGAGCCCTCGGGGTGGACGAGAAGCTCCACGGCGGCCGGTCCAATCGCGAGCGCCGCCGCAAGCGTCGCGGCCACGGTGTCGAGCGATGCGGGCGTGACCACCACGCCCAGGACCCGCGGCGGCACCGCGCCCGCCTGTGCGCCGGGCGCGCTCAGCTCCACGAACGGCACATCGCTCATCCAGCCCGACTTCACCTCGGTGAGCCGCTCGTAGATGCGGCGGAAGATCGCCTCGGCCGAGGCGAGGCGGTATGCCTCCGACTCGCCCGCCCGCGTGGCTCGAGCGAGCTGCCGTGCAACCGAGTGGGGTGTGTCCACGAGCTGTCGGAGCAGCGCCTCTCGACCGGAGGCCGGGGCCGCCGCGATCCGGCCGAGGAGGTCAGAGAGCCACCGCCCGAGGTCGCGCTCCCGCTCCTCGTAGCGGGGCTGGTGGTAGAGCACATACCGCGCTTGCATCGCGTTGTCGGCGACGAAGGGCCACGCCGGATCGGCCACCACCGGCAGATGCTCCAGCACCATCCGGAGCGGCAGGTCCGCCTCGAGCTCGGCGCCGCCACGGTGCAGCGCCATGAGGACCCGGAGGATCCCGGAAGCGATGCGGTGGCGGAGCTCCGCCCGGCCGCCTTGGCGCGAGCGGGCCACGGCGAGGCGCGCGAGGACGTGGCGAAGCGCCGGGTGGGCGGCCGTCTCCGTGGCACCGTAGTGCGCCAGCGCCGCCCGGAGCGCCGGGGCGAACGTCGCCGCGAGCGGAGGCGCGCTGGCGAGGTGGCGCGCGAACTCCCAGAAGTGCGCCTCGTTCGACATACGGGGCAAGCCGCTCGATCGCTCATCGAGGTCTCTGGCGAACACGCACTCGACATCGGCGAACGCCCGGAGCACGTCTCCAAGCACGTCCACGCCGGCACTTGCGTTCGGATACGCGAGGCGCTCGAACAACGCCTCGGAGTCCAGCAGCCTCGTGAGCCGCTCCGTGCGTTCAGGGGAGAGCCCGTATCCCAGCATGACCGAACGAGCCTCGCCGGCGACCGTCGCGAGTACGGCGTGACGCTCGGCCTGCGTCTCCGAAGAGAACGCCTCGGGCCGCGGCGCCCCGTCGTCGTCGAACAGCTCCATGAAGCGGTCGCGCACCCTCGGGAGCGGCAGTGGGCCCACGTCTTCACCCGCGTTGGTGCCGATGGGCTCGAGCCGCATCAGGGCCTGGCCGGCTGCGACCTGGATGCCTGCGAAGGCGGTCACGTCGCGCACCGTGCCGTCCTCGGGAGCGATGACGGGCATCTCCATCTTCATCGCCTCGAGCACGCCGAGCCGCTGGCCGGCGCGGACGACGTCACCCACCGAGACACAGAGCTCCATCACCATCGCCGGCGCGGGCGCCCGGACGAGGCCACCCGGGTCGCGCGCGACGCGGTGGCTCACGCCGTCGAGCTCCACGACGAACGCGCGGTCATCGCTCTGGGCAACGAGGCGGAAGCGCCGAGCTCCGATGGTGGCGTGACCGGGCTCGTCCCCTCCGACGAGCGCGATGGTGCTGGCCGCGCCAGACGTCACCCGATACCGGCCCCAGCCGATGCACAAGACGCCCAGCGTCACGCGACCGGCCACGGCGCGGAGGCGGATCTCGCGCCGTCCGGCGTCAGGTAGGGCGAGCGGCACGCCGCGCGCGATCGCTGCGAAGAAGTTGGCGAGGTCGCGGCGCCCCTCTTCGCGATAGGCGAGGACCGCCGCCACGACCAGGGCCTCTGAGACGGACGACCGCGGGCCGGGAAGGCGGCGGTCGAGCCACCGCGTGTCGATGGTTCCCTGGACCACGTCCGGATCGATAAGGAGCTCAGCGAGGAGCCCCTTGTTCGTGGCCCCGCCCTCCACGACCACCACGGTCTCGGACAGGGCCCGCTGCAGCCTTGCCAAGGCCTGCGCACGGGTGGCGCCGAACGCCATGATCTTCGCGATGTTCGAGTCGAAGTCTGGCGGCACCTCGCTGCCAAGAACGACGCCGGAGTCGACGCGGATCCCCGCGCCCAGCGGCGGCGAGAACAAGGTGACGCGACCCGGCGCAGGCGCGAAGCCGTCGTCCGGATCCTCTGCGTTCAGGCGAACCTCGATCGCCGCCCCGCGCGGGGCCGGCGCCGGTGAGAGCGCGAGGCCCTCGGCCACGTCGAGCTGCAGGCGGACGAGGTCCACGCCGTACACCAGCTCGGTGATCGGGTGCTCGACCTGGAGC
>SXOO01000198.1 GCA_005776725.1 Pseudomonadota bacterium
CAACCAGGCCTGCCTGGACCACACCTTCCGCGGCAAGCGCTCGACCTGCCTCGTGAACCCGCGCGCGTGCTACGAGACCGAGCTGGTCTACACCCGCACCGTCACGCCCAAGCGCGTCGCGGTGGTGGGCGGCGGGATGGCGGGGCTCTCCGCGGCCACGGTCGCCGCCGAGCGCGGCCACCAGGTCACGCTCTTCGAAGCAGCGGCCGAAGTGGGCGGGCAGTTCGACATGGCCGCGAACGTGCCCGGGAAGGAGGAGTTCAAGGAGACGATCCGGTACTTCAAGAACCTCCTCGCGGAGACCGGTGTGACGGTGGAGCTCAACCGGCGTGTCACGAACGGCGAGCTCGAGGGGAGCTTCGACGTGATCGTGATCGCCACGGGCGTGAGGCCCCGCGCGCCCAAGCTGCCGGGTCTCGACCACCCGAAGGTGCTGACCTACCCGGACGTGCTACGCGCGCAGAAGCCCGTGGGCCGAAAGGTGGCGGTCATCGGCGCCGGCGGCATCGGGATCGACGTCTGCGAGTACCTCCTGGCCGAGGAGTCGCCTCAGTCTCTGGAGTCGTGGACCCGCGAGTGGGGGGTGGACCTCACGTCTGCCGTCCCCGGTGGGTTGCTGGGGAGATACGCGGGGGGCACCCACACACCGCCGAAGCGCGAGGTGACCCTGCTGCAGCGCAAGCCCGGCCGAATGGGCGCCGGCCCGGGTAAGACCACCGGCTGGGTCCACCGCCTCACACTCCAGCACCACGGCGTGACCCTCATGCCTGGCGTGGAGTATGTGAAGATCGACGACGCCGGCCTGCACATCCGCGTCGACGGCAAGCCGCGCGTCCTCGACGTGGACAACGTGGTCATCTGCGCCGGACAGGAGTCGGTGCGCGATCTGATCACGGTGGACGAGAAGGGCAGACCAGTGGACCCGCGCTACCGGCTCATCGGCGGCGCCGCCGTGGCCGCTGAGCTGGACGCGAAGCGGGCGATCCGCCAGGGCGCCGAGGTGGCCGCCGCGCTCTGAGCGGGGACCACCTGGGGCTCAGGCCTGCGTGAGCACCACGGCCGGGTCGAGGCGCGCGGCGCGGTTGGCCGGCACCCAGGCGCCCACGAGGCAGAACGCGATCGCGAAGAGCATAGACCCGAGGACCAGGGGCCAGGAGTAGATGAAGAAGTCGTCCGGGATCATGGGGAACCGGCCCCGGAGCCCCGCGGCGCCCAGATTCACGAGCCGCGAGATGCCATAGCTGAGCCCGTTGCCCACGATGCCGGCGACGAGGCCTATGAACAGGCTCTCGAAGAGGATCACGAGGCGGATGTCCCAGCGCGTGGCCCCGATCGCGCGCATGACTCCCAGCTCTTTCTGGCGCTCGAAGACCACCATCAAGAATGTGTGGGAGATGTTCATGGCGCTGATCACCACGATGATGATCGAGATGAGCAGGAACGTGAGCGTCACGATCATGAGCATCTCTCCGGCCTTGCGCGCGAAGGACGAGGTGCGTGAGAGGTCGAACGAGAGCTTCTGGATGCCCTCGATGACGCCCGCGACGTCCTCGTTGCGCGGGATCTGGAGCAGCACGGAGTCGAAGTATTCAGTGGACGACTTGCCCAGATAGAAGCGGTTGAGACCCTCCACCACGCCGAGCGGCATCGTGCCCCCGAGGTGCATGCCCTTGTCGGTGAAGCCCACGATCTCCGCCCAGCGGACGCGCTGCCACACCGGGTCCATGTCGTCCGACAGGAACGAGAAGCCGAAGCGGAAGTAGCCCTTGAGGCCCAGCACCAGGCACGGGCTAGGCAGCGGCTGCGTGCCCAGCTGGCTGACTACGTTGGAGTTGTAGAAGTCGATCATGAGCGGATTCAGGGCCGCCGGCAGATAGTGCTCGCACCGCCCTTCGGCCGACTGGACATTGCGGGCCGCGCAATATCGCCCGAGCTCGCAGGAGCCTCGGTGGTTGTCGTAGTAGTCGAAGTAGAGCCAGTGGCCGATGTCTTCCTCCTTCTGCTCGAGGGAGCAAGGCGCGCCCTTGCAGACCCCCGCCGTGAGCGTGGCGGGAACTGCGGCCACGTGCGCGAATGCGGCGGGCATGTCCTTGAAGTCTCGGATCACCACACCCTGCGCCTTGGCCGCCGCCGCGACCTCAGGCAGGACCTCGGCGCCCACGTTCCAGAGCTCCGCCCCGGAGCGCTCGGCGAGGTCCACGTCGGTGCGAGTGAGGCGCCCCTGCTCGGCGATCGCGATGAAGAAGTCCAGGTCGAGGGTGGCGTGTTCGAGCGCCGCGGCCGCCTCCTTGAGCTTCGCGTCCGGCTTGTCCAGCGACTTCACGATCACCCACTGATCCACCGCGCACACGTTTCCGGTGCCACACTCGGAGGCGGCGGCACACGTCCCTTCGCCGGGTCCGAACGCGTTGGGGTCGCGCTCATGGAACGACCGCCAGTACTGGCGAGCGCGACAGGCGCCCTCACGGCACTCCATGCCCTCGTGCGGGCAGTCGGCGTTGGAGGCGCAGCTCACCTCCCGGCGCTTGCAGGTGTCTTCCTCTTCCACCGCGCAGCTCTCTTCGAAGAGGCGCATCTCGTTCACGACCGTCTCGGAGATCTCGATGCCCTCGAAGAAGCCCTCGCCGGCCATGCGGCGATCGAGGACGCCCGTCTCGATCTTCGCGGGGAAGCGGCCGCGCATCTTGGGGAACGCCGCGGCCACGCCGGGCACGCTAGCGAGCTGCTCGATCGCGGCGGCGTCCAGGCGTCGCGGGCCGCCCGCCAGCACGTCCGTGAGCGTATTGCCGGTGGCGCCTTGGTCCGTGGCCCCCGCGGCGACCCCCCCGATCGGCTCCACCTCGAGCTGATCGATCGGGAAGATCCGATTGAGCACCCGGTCCGAGATCCCCTGGGAGAGCGCCAGGAAGAACGTGAAGGTGGAGATGCCGACGATGATCCCGATGGACGAGAAGATGAAATTCTTCTTCGAACGCTTGATGTTCTGAATGACGACGCGGATGAGTTTCTCGAACGCCATCGGCTACCTCGTGAGCAGCGCGTGGCCGACCGCGTCACCGCGTCGGGGCTCGAAGGTGAACGCCAGCTCGAAGAACTGCGCGAGATATCGTGTGGCGCCGCCGGGCAGGTTGCGATTGGAGATCGCCTTCAGCAGCCCGTCGAACGAGAAGTACACGCCTACCGGGGCCGCCCCGCGCCCGAGGACGTCCTTGGCTAGGCTCTCGCGCGTGAGGCTGGAGAAGCTGGGTGCCTTGCCGGCCGCGACGGCGCGCAGGCGGTCGAGCCCGAGGTGCTGCCCGTTGGGGCCGGGCTGCGTGGCTCCCGTGGTGAGGAGCAGCGCGCCTTCGGTGATGAGGAGCCCGTAGCGCTCGCACTGCTTCGGCGCCGGAGCCGGTGGGGGCTTCTCACCGGGTTTGGGCGGAGCAGGCCGCTTTGGCGGTGCGCAGTTGCGCTCCAGCTTCACCACGAGCGGCTCGGGGCCTTCGAGTCGCTCGACCTTCTCGAAGCCGAGCTGGGCGAGCAGCGGGAGCTTGGGCGCCCAGCGCTCCGCGAACGCTCGCCCGTTCGTGAGCCCGAGGCCAACGGCCAGATGCACGTTCGCGAGCCATCGCGGCAGGTCCGCGGGGTCGGCCAGAACGTCCAAGCCGGATCTCCGGTCGATCCCGAGGAGCGCCACCAGCACGTGCCCTGTTACCTGGTCGAGCAGGTCCTTCACGACGTGCCGATCGGCCAGGTCTGGTGAGACCTTGGCCAGAACCCCCGCGAGCGGGTCCACGTCACCTGCGCCGAGCAGGTTGCCGAGCGATGCACCCATCGAGAGCATCTTGAGGAAGGGGTCGGCGGCCGCGCCGACATTCAGCCCGACGCGGGCCATGAAGACCGTGTCGCGCGGCAGGAGCTCGCCGAACGCGGGCCCGCCCGGCGGCAGCAGCCAGGACTGCGGGATGAGGGGCGTCTGGTCCGTGGTCTCCAACAGCACCTCGAGGTGCGTCCCGCACGGGGTGACGTCGAGGCGCGCACCGGCGTGTTGGACGGTCTCTGCCCAGGTGCCGAGCCACGTCTTCACGGGGCCCGCGACCACGGCTGGGAGCGTGAGCTTGTCCACCGCGCCGAGCAGGCGAGCAGGCGTTAGCACCGCGCGCACATCGCCGTAGAACCAGACAGGGTTCTCCGTGGAGCAGAGCGTATCTGGGCCGCAGGTGGGCCCCAGCGTGCCCGCGGGCATCGCCGCTTGAACCGCCTTGCCGCGCTCGGACGCGAAGAACCCACCGGGCCCATCGAAGACCGCCCGCGCGGCCACGGCGGCGTCGTGCGTGCCGTCGTCCACCACCAGCGAGAGGAGGCCATCGTGGATCGCGAACGCGGCCGCCACCGCGCCCCCAGCGGAGCGCGCCACCACGACGCGGATCCCCCGCGCGTCAGCCTCGAGCGGCGCGACGCCCACATACCCGAGGTTCAACAGCTTGGCGGTGAGCGCAGGCTCGAGGCGCTCGGCGGCTTCGACGCTGGCGAGGACGGTGAGCAGCCCCTGGCGCCTGTAGACGGCGAGGGCGCCCTCCGGGTCGAGCCCCAGCTCACGGAGACCGGCCGTGGTGCCGAGGTCCACCCCCGCCTCGGGTTTGAAGAGGTCCCGGAACCGAGACGACTCGTTCAGCCCCCGCGCGAACGCCAACCCGCCATGCACGGCGGCGTCGAGCCGCGGCGCGAACGCGAGCGCCTCGACGTCGGTGGGCACAAAAGCCGCCACGTCGGACGAGGTACCGGCGCGGCGCCAGAGCTGCCAGCCGAACCACCCGCCCACGAGCAGCGAGAGGACCAGCACGCCATAAAAGAACCGCTTGATGCCCACCTCCGGGCCCGGGGCCTATCACGCGACTGCTCCACGGACAAGCCCGTCACCGCTCCGTCGCTCTGCTCCGCGCCGCGCTCCAGTGAACTCGCAACAGCCCCCGAACGCTTGTAACTTGAGGCGGGGGGTGACTCCCGCAGCGCAAGCCCGCGCCCTCGCCGGGGGCGGATCGGACGACTCGATGAGCAGCGAAAAGACCCGTCAGGACGCGCCCGTCGACAAGACGATCGCTGACGCGCCCACCTCGTCTCTGGGGACGGCCTCCTACAACGTGGGCGGCAACCGCTCGGCCCCCGAGTTCCCCGCGGCGCCCTCCGAGGTGCTGCTCGTGGACGAAGACGGGCCGCCGAGCACGCCCACAGCCAGCGACGTCGAGGACGAAGGCGAGCTCCAGGCCCGGATCCTGAAGCGCATGGCCGCGTCCGGGGCGCACGTCCGCAAGGACCCGTTCATCGGGCAGGTGATCAACGACAAGTACGAGGTCACAGCCAAGATCGGCACGGGCGGCATGGGCGTGGTCTACAAGGCCCGCCAGCGCGGAATGGACCGCCACGTCGCGATCAAGATGCTGCTCAAGGAGTATCTGACCAACGACAAGGCGGTGAAGCGATTCCAGCGGGAGGCGCTGGCGGTCTCGCGCCTCGAGCACCCCAACACCATCCGAATCTACGACTTCGGAGAGGCGGAGGCGGGCACCCTGTTCATCGCCATGGAGTTCCTGAGCGGTCAGCCGCTCGCGAACGCCCTGGCCGACTCGATTCACCTGCCAGTGCGGCGGACTCTGCGCATCGTGGCCCAGATGTGCCGCAGCCTCGACGAGGCACACCGCAAGGGCATCATCCATCGCGACCTGAAGCCGGACAACGTCTTCGTGGGCGAGGTGGACGGGAACCCCGACTACGTAAAGGTGTTGGACTTCGGCGTCGCGAAGCTGGCCGAGGGTCGCGACGATCGCGGCACGCTCACCCAACACGGGACGATCTTCGGGACGCCGAAGTACATGTCGCCGGAGCAGTGCCGGTCGCAAGCGGTGGACGCCCGAAGCGACCTCTACGCCGTGGGCGTCATGATGTACGAGATGTTGTCCGGTCGCGTGCCGTTCGAGTCCGACAACCCGCTCGCTATCCTCATCATGCACTCGCAGGACGCGCCCGCGCCGATGTCCGAGGTGCGGCCAGACCTCGTGATCCCGTTCGAGGTGGAGGAGCTGCTCCATCGGTTGCTGGCCAAAGAGCCGTCAGACCGGGTCCAGAACGCGCGGGACGTAGCCGCCGCGTGTGACGACCTCCTGCTCCGGATGCCGGAGGAGTTCGAGAAGGTCCTCACCTACGACGATGCCGCCAAGAACGGGCTCAAGGTCGACCGCTCCCAGGCGTACACCGTGCCCGACAAGGCCCTCACTGGCTCCATACGCGCTCGGCTTGCCGCGCGGGATGAGATGGACCGGGAGACCATGGCCTTCGAGGCCCCCGCGCTCCCCATGAGCAGGCGCCGGAAGGTGGCGATCGGCGCTGGCGCGATCGCGCTCCTCGTCGCAGGTACGGCAGCCGCCTTGTGGGCGCAGCTCCGGCCAATTCCGAGCACCGCACGGGGGGTGTTCCCCACCGCGTGGTCCACCGCGGAGCTGCCTGCCCTGGAGCCCGACCTCATCGCGGTGACCGTGCAGGCGAACGTGGGCAACGTGACGCTGAAGGACAAGGCCACCGGGCGCGTGGTGGGCGCGATCGCCACCGCGGACACTCCCACGCGCTTCGATTGGCTGCGCGAGCCCGGGCGCTCCGTCACCTTGGTGCTCGAGCACGGGGCGTCTGCGCCGCGGGAGCTTCGCTTCGACCTGGGTCAGAGCCAGGCGCCACCGACCGTGGTGTTCGAGCCGAGCACCCTGCCTGAAGTGCCCACGGTGAAGCTCGTGATCAAGGCCCCCGCGGGGGCGCTGGTTCAGATCGAGGGCGAAGACGCTGCCTACCCGATCAACGAGGACGGCGGCGAGCGGACCATCTCGCTGGCCAAGGCCGACGCGGTGCGCAAGGTGACCGTGTCCAAGCCCGGTTTCCTGCCCAAGACTGAGTCATTCCAGCCAGTGGCCGACGGTCGGCTCGAGGTAGTGCTGGAGGTCGATCCGGCCGCCACGGCCAAGCCACCAGAAGATATTCAGCTCACGCTGAAACTGCCGGTGGGGAAGGTGCGGATCAAGGTGGCCAGCTCCGGCGCGATGTACGAGACGCCCCCAGGCACCGCGCCCTTCGTGCTGCGCCTGCCCAAGTCGACGGGTCAGGAGACGCTCACGCTCGAGCGCGCGGGCTACGAGACGGCGACGCGGGTGGTTGACCTGGCCGCGTCTGCGGAGCTGACGGTAGAGCTGGTGAAGCGCCCGACTCGGCCGGCGGGGGACAAGCCCGTTGCCGAAGAGCCGCCCGGCAAGCTGCCGCACATCAAGACACCTGAGAAGAAGCCCGAGGGCCCAGCGAAGATAGGGCCACTCAAGGGCTTCTAGCCGCGAGCGAGCTGGCCAATCCGCCGGCGTGTGTCACAGGTTCCGCCTGGCGGCGGGTGGTGATCGATCGCCACCACGCCGCGGAGGCGCGGGGCACCTACGGGAAGAGCATCCCGGCCCACTTCTGGATGAGGCCCATGTCCCAGAGGACCGCCACCACCACCACGACCAGGGCGGCGGTGATGTAGAGCTTCACCGGCTGCTTCTTCTCCGCGAAGGGATCGACCTGGCTGGTGAGGGCCGAGGCCGGTACCGACGCCACAGAGGTGAGCGAGGCTCCGAACGGTACGTTGATTCGGGCGCGCGTGTTGATGGCCCAGCCGCTGGCGTCGAGCAACGGACCGAGGTTGCGCTGGCGCAGCTTGAGCCAGGCCAGCAGCATCGAGGGTCCGGAGATCAGGAGCATCAAGCCGCCGATCGCCAGCGGCATCTGCCAGACTTTGAGCGAGAGGAAGCCCGCGCCGACCGCCGCCAGCATGCTGCCGATCGCACCGAGCGCGAGGCCGATGGCCGCGAAGATACCGGCGAACTTCGCGACGTCGAAGGCCTCCCTCTTGCCGTCCGCGGGCGGCGCCGCGGGCACCTCGGCGGCCGCGATGTTGGCGCCCGCCTTGTCCTGCATCGCCTTGTCGCGCGAGCTGGCGAACTTCTCGATCTGATCGGAGATCATCTTCGCCATGCGCTTGTAGGGGCTCCAGAACGCCTGACGGACGCTGATCGGGTTCTCGACCACCTTGGTGATGGTGGCGTCCCAGTCCCGTCCGCTGCGGTCGTAGAAGACGCCGTTTCGCCCGGCCATCAGGAAGTCGGAGTCGCCGTCGGTGAACGCCGCCACGATCGAGCGCTTCTCGCCCGTGGACGGCCGCGTGCAGTCGCAGTACGCGAGGTACGCTTGGCTGTGGCCGGCCAGGGCGCCGTGCTTGCCCATGTCAGTCACGTCCATCACGAGGTCGCATGCGCGGCCGTCGAGGTAGAGCGTGCCGGTCTGGAAGACGGCCTTCTGGCGCCCCGTGTAGAAGTCCCTGAAGGTGACGAAGTTCTCGAGGAGCTGGTGCAGGTAGCGGAAGTAACGCACTGCGCGCTCGACCGCCGCGATAGCGTCAGCCTCCGGCTTCAGCCGCTCGTCCATCGCGAGCAGCTCCTCGATCTTCGAGCCGTGTCCACTCGCCAGGACCTCGCGAACGCGCGCGATCCCCAGCGACTCCACAATGGCGCCCGCCTTTGCGGCTCGCCACGCGTCATAGCGGGCGAACCGCGCGCAGATGTGGGCCCACTCGGACGCTGTGAGCGCTTGCCGCTGGCCCAGCAGCGGAGCGACCACCAGCGCGTTGAAGGTGGTCATGGCGTCGGCCCACGCCGGGTTCACGCCCTCTCCGAGCGGGAGCGCGCGGCCGGGCTGGACGTGCGCGAGGGGGAACTCGCCTACCGCTGCGTCCCTGGCTTCGAGCGACCGCGCGGCGATGGGCGCCCAGTCTGTCGCGGGCCGCGACAGGTGCTCTGCGGCTCGGCTGTCGAAGGCGGCTAGCCGGCAACGCGTGAAGTAGTCGTCGACCTTGGCGCGGACGCCGGCAAGCGCGTCGGCTGCTGCTGCGGAGCCTGCCCCCACCGGGAGGAGTGTGGGGTCTCCCTCAGCGGTCGCGTGCCACGCCGAGTAGGCCTCGCAGGCCCCGAGGAAGGTGGCCAGTCGGTCGCGGTCGATGCCCGGCTGACCGGCGCGGTCCACGGTGCCGCCAATGCACGCCAGGATCTCCGCCAGCGTGCGAGCCACCGCCGGATCGTCGGAGGCGGCCGGCAAGATGATCCCGTCGCCGTTGAAGCGCGTGGCCGCGAAGATGCGCGCCGTGTCCGAGGCGTCCTCGGCGGTGACCTCGGAGGAATCGCCTTTGCCGAGGTTCTTCAGGAGCTCCACCGCCGACGCCTTGATCGCTGCGCCCTCGGGCTTGCTGTCGTCGATCGCGGCCAGGGGCAGGCCGGCAGCGCGGAGCGTGAGGTCGTTCGGGTTCTTCAGGACGCTGCAGGCCCAGCGCACGGCCTCGAGCACTTCGGGCGCCCGGATTCGGCCGTCTCCGTCGGTATCGATGAGCTGCAAAGTGCGCGCATCGAACTCTACACCGGTGGTCGGACAAGCGAGCGCAACCCAGAGCTTCTGGTCCAGCTCGTGGAGGTGCGCGAGGTCTGCGCCCGTATCGAGCCGGACCTGATCGAATCCGCCCGTTCGGAAGAAGCGCCAGTTGTGGGCAGAAGACATGCGGACAAACCCTCGGACGATGTTAGAGGGCGCACCCTAACCGATGTCTGCGGGTTTGGCACAGGCCCACGGCCTGTTCAGCCGCCGCTACGCGACGCCGACGGACAGCGGGTGTCCGACGATGGACTCCGCGATGGGCTGTACCAGCTCCACGAGGCCGCGCGTCCACAGGCGGCGCGCCTCACCCGACGGGAGACGCCCGGCTGCCAGACGGGCACCGTCGGGGACACCCGCGAGGAGGCCATCACGGGGATCCTGTGCCGCGCCGGCAGTCAAGGTGGCTGCGAACGCTGCTGCCACGGCCTCGCGTACTCGCGGCTCGGCGTGCGATGCCCAGGTCACGAAGCGCCATGCGAGCTCCGCGTGGCGAGCTTCGTCCGCCGCGACGCCGGAGAGCTCCGCCGAGAGGCTCGCGTCTGTACAGAGTCGGGCGGCTGTGCTGGCCGTGAGCGCGGCGAGTGTCTCACCCACACACCCCTCGTGGACAGCAGCAACGGCCGCAGCCACGAGGTCCCCTCGGATCGAGAGGTCCGCGAGGTTGAGCGGCCCCGGGCCCTGCTCCATGCCGTCGATGCGGCTGGCCACCCCGAACGCGAAGCGCGCGTGTCGCACCTCGTCTCGCGCGGCAGCCAGCGCGTCGTCCACGAGCTCGGCTGGCGCTCCGAGCGCCATCAGCTCCAGGCCGAAGCGCTGGAAGCTGGCGACCGAGGCGTGTTCGTCCTGAGCGTCGGCGCGCCATGCCGACGCGAGCGCGGCGCGATGCGCTTGCGCGATCGCCGCGGTGAGCGCGGGCTGGTCGAGCCAGTCGGTGCGCTCCGCCACCGGGGCCACGCGCGCCGCGCCGGAGAGCTGCAGGGGGCGCCCGCAGCACGCGCCGGCGCAGTAGGCGTAACAGCACGTCTCCCCCTGAAGCGTCCCGGGACCGACCGGCGCGTTGCAGCAGCCATCCAACACCAGCGTGTGGTCCGGGCAGGCCTCCGGTGGGAGCGGCCCGTCATAGGGCACATCACCCGGCTTTCCACCGAACGGCGGGTTGTCGATCGTCGCCTTCAACTCGGCAGCCGTGTAGCAGGTGACCGTGGCTTCGCCGCCGAACTCGCATGTGGCCGGGCTGGCGTCTACAGGCTCGCTGACATCACCGGCGCTGGTATCCGGAGGGGGCGTGACCACGTCGGGCTCCCCGGTCCCATCGGTCGCGTCTGTAGCGTCGGTCACGTCTGTGGCGTCGGTGGCATCCGCCGCGTCCGTGGCGTCTGCCGCGTCGGTGGCGTCTGCCGCGTCGCTGGCGTCTGCCGCGTCGGTGGCGTCTGCCGCGTCGGTGGCGTCTGCCGCGTCGGTGGCGTCTGCCGCGTCGGTGGCGTCTGCCGCGTCGGTGGCGTCTGCCACGTCGGTGGCGTCTGCCGCGTCGGTGGCGTCTGCCACGTCGGTGGCGTCTGCCGCGTCGGTGGCGTCGGTTCCGTCAGCCGAGCCCACGTCGAGCACCCCGCCTGCGTCCTCTTGCGGAGTAGCTCCTTCGCTCTTCGATGCCTCACAGCCCGCCGCCACGCTCGCCGACAGCGCCGCGATGGCCCCGAAGAATCGGCGTCTAAAGCTCTCTACGTCACGCATGTGTCCCCCAGTCTCGCCCCGATGAATCGGTAGGGCGCGAGAGTCGTTGCCCGGCGCCGGCCGCCCAGCCCGAGCGGCTCAAGTATGCCAGAGACGATGCCTCGCCGCGCGATCGCTCGCGCCCTTGTGCGCGCGCCTGTCACGATGCACGCTGCCTGGGCGAACGTCTGGCCCGCACCCGAGAGGAGCCCATGTTCCGAAATCTCTCGCTCGTCTTCGCGCTCTCGTGGGCGCTCCCGGCGCTGGCTCAGTTCGAGGCCCTCTTCGACAAAGTGCGGCCGGCCGTCGTCACCCTGTACACACGCGGCCCGGGCTCGGAGGGCTCCGGTACCGGGTTCATCCTCCGCGAAGACGGGCTCGTCGCCACGGCGCAGCACGTCATCCGCGGCAGCAAGTCGATCGTGGCGCAGTTCGCCGACAAGCGCACCGTCCGAGCGCTTCGCGTAGTGGAGGAAGACACCGAGCTGGACTACGCGCTGGTCCAACTGGAGCCGGGCTCGTATCCCACGGTGGAGCTGGGCTCGGACGGGGCTCTCCGGCAGGGGCAGAAGATCCTCACCCTGGGCAACCCGCTGGGGCTGGATTTCTCGGCGTCCGACGGCATGGTCTCCGCGCGCCGCCCCCCGCACTTTCAGTTCACGGCGCCGATCTCTCCCGGCAACAGCGGCGGCCCAGTGTTCGATCTCGAGGGCAAGGTCGTCGGGCTCACGGTGTTCAAGCGCAAAGACGGAGAGAACCTCAACTTCGCGCTCGGGATCGACTACGTCCGCCGCGCCCTCGACCGCTCCGCGGAGCCGGAAGACCAGGGCAGCGAGGCGTGGTTCGTGGTGGCCTCCGAGGCGCAGGAGCACGTACAGACCTACAACGTCTTCAACGACGACGACCCCAACGCCATGAACAGCTGGGTCAACGGCCAGTGGGACAAGGGCCTGAAGCTCACCTCCGTGGCGGCCGGAAAGGGTCGCTGGATTGCGCTCATGGAGGATCGCAAGGACCTCGGGCAGCAGCACGTCACCTACGAGCGCGTGTTCCCTGAGGTCGAGGTGCAACACAAATGGAACGACGGCTTCTTCGTCACCCATCTCGCCCACGGCAATGACGCATGGGTCGTGGTGATGAGCCGCACATCCGCCGTCGCGGAGCAGACGCTGCTCGTCTCCACCCGCTTCCCCACGGAGCGGATCGCTGCTCGCTCGAAAGACGGGTTCCACGTCCAGTGCCTCGCAGGGTCTCAGGACCGCTGGTACGTGGTGATGGCGAAGGGCTTGCCGTACGTCGAGCAGCAGGTTCAGACGTTCGAGAGCGTGCCGCGCGACTGGATCCAAGCGAACTGGGACAAAGGCCTCTTCCTCACGGCCGTGGGTGGAAACGGCCTCGAGTGGGCTGCCGTCATGTCCAAGGGCTCCCCGATCGCGGCGCAGTCCTGGTGGTCTGGCGGCGAGTGGCCCGAGGAGTGGATCGACTCGCAGTGGAAGAAGAAGTGGCTCGTCACGGGGGTGTATTGATGCGTCGCTTCGCCGCCCTCGCGCTCGTGCCTGCGCTGGTATCCGCCTGCGCCACGGCCAACGACCCCACGGATCCGGCCAAGGTGGTGGGGGTCGACTACGAGCTCCGGTCACACCCCCTTGGGGCCGACAAGCGGCCCATCACCCCTCGCCCAGGGCCCGAGGGGGCCCCTGAGTGGCGGCCGGGCGAGTTCATGGCGCAGGCCATTGGGCGCGCCGTGGGTGGCGCCCTGCAGCTTCAGGCCAAACACGAGCACCTCGGTTTCTACGACGAAGGCGCGTGCGTCCTCGGAGCCTTCGTCAGCGCCAACGGGTCGATCGACATGACGCTGGCGGTCACCCCGGGGCACGAGTACGTGGTGATGGCCGCGGGCGACGAGGACGTCCGCGACATGAACCTGCGCGTCGACGCCGACGGCTCGCTCGTGGGCGAAGACGTCGCGGATGACGCCGTCCCGCTGGTGAAGTTCCTCCCCAAGGGAGACCGCGTTCGCGTGGTGCTCTCGATGATCGACATGGACGGGGGCGGCTCCTTCGGGGCGGTGGTCTTGCTCGAGGCCAAGGGGGTTCGGCTTGCGCCCGAGCGCGTGAAGCACGCGGTAGGGACCAGCCTCGCCACCGCCGGCTCCGCCTCCGCGGCGATCTCGGCGCATGTCCCGTCGGCGACCGGGCTGGTGTTCCAGGCTGGCGGCGAGTGGGCCTTCTACGCGACGCTGCTCGAGCCCAAGGAGTGGTGGCGGACCAGTGGCGTGGATCTGGAGGGGCCCTCCGTCCTCCTGGGTGGAGGAGACGGGATCGCGCGGAAGCTCACGATCGAGGTTCGGCGCGGCGAGACGATCGTCGCGCGCGCCGGCGACAAAGACGACCGACCGCTCGCCGTGCTGCGAGAGGCCCCCACTGGCCCGGTGGCCGTGACGCTCTCCAACGAGGACTCGCCCCAGGTCTCGCTAGCCACTCTGGTGGTCCTGCGCACCGAGTAGCCGGCTGCTTCAAACGCTCAGCAGCGCCGCCAGCACCAGCTCGTCCAGTACGTCAGGGCCCAGGGCCCCGTCGCGGACCCAGCGCACCGCGCGCCCTCCATCCAAGACCAGCGTCAGCGGGAGGCCCAGGCCGCGCCGCTGAATGAACGCCTGGGGCAGGAGCTCGAGGTGCGCGTCCTCCAGCTGCCAATAGGGATAGACCCAGGTTGCGGCCCGAGGATCCGAGCGCACGGTCGCCAGGGGATCCGCGGAGAGGCTCAACAGCGGCACGCCGAAGCGGGCGAGCCTCGAGGCCAGGGCGCGAAGCTGCAGCAGCTCGTCCGGCGTGGTGCACGGCTTACACCACGTGGCCCAGAACGTGAGCACCAGGCGCCCCGTGGGGGCCGGGCGACGCTCGCCACGATGATCCGGGGCGTCTACGCAGTGCAGCGAAGGCAGCTTCAGGCGGTCGCGCTCGCCGGCGCTGAGCGTCTTGGGCCGGAACTCCGCCGCGCCCGTCGCCATCGCCCATCGCCCCTCCAGCTCCCCGAGTGCCGCGGCCAGTGCCGCGTTCTCGGCCTTCAGGCGGGCCAACTCCGGATCGGGCGGCGGGACGTCACCGGGCGGCGTAGCGCCCGCGCGTGACGCCGCGAGCAGGGCCGCGCCCCCGAGGAAGGCCCGCCGGCTCCTCACTTCGTCGCTTTCGCGCTGCGGCAGGGGTAGGCGAAGACCAGGGCGCTGCGATTGCCCTGCGTCGCGCTGACCTTGCGGGTGGTCAGGCGCTCCACGTCGAGCGAGGTGAGGTACATCTTCTCGTGCCCGTAGGTAATGTAGCCCACCTGCTTGTCCGAGAGGCCCAGCGTCCCCACGAGGAACTCGCGGGTCTCCTCCGCACGGTCGAGCGCGAGGCGCAGGTTGTGTTTCCACGAGCCGTCTCGGCTGGCGCGACCCACGATGATGACGTAGCCGTCCTCGGCTTGGATGAGCTCGATGAACTGCTGCAGCTGCCGCTTGTCGGCGGCGTCGAGGCGCTTGTCCGCGTTGCCGAAGAGCACGAGGCTGTGCGGCAGGCTCTGGACCAGCGTCATGTACTGCCCGCGCGTGAGCAGAGCGGCGTCGTCGACCTGCTTGCACTGCCCCTCGTGGCACGCGTTCACGATCTCGTCGACGTGCTTCGTGAAGGTGGGCTCGCTGCAGAACGCCTTCTTTGCGTACGCCGCCTCGGTTTGCGGCTTGCACACCTCGTGGTCGGGGTAGTCGCTGCAGATCCGCTGCAGGCGCCGCTTCTGATCGTCGAGCTGCGTTTGGCTCTCGGCGAGCTGCTCCGAGGTGCGCTGGAGCGCCACGGTGAGCTTGGCAGGCTCGACCACCTCGACGCCCTCGGCGGTCGTGGTGGGCGTCTCCTCGGTGACCCCGCCGGGAGCAGTGGTCCGGCAGCCGATGGAGAGCAGGAGTCCGGCGATGGCGACGCGTTTCATGGAGCCTCCTCGGCAAACTCAGGCGCTGGGCGCTGAGCGCTCCCACTCCCGCTCGCCAGCGGGCGGCGCCGCGAGTATTCGCCTGCAGCGGCGTGCGGTCAAACCTCGGTTTGACCCCTCGCCCACCCCAATCTAGCCTCGCTTCGCCCCATGGAAGCCCCACGCCCAACGCCCCAGAACCGCCCGCGTTGGCCGGCCGCCGTCGCGGTGACCGTCGCGTGCTTCGCCTACGCGGCCGTGCGGTACCACGTGTTCGGGGGCGTCTCCTGGCAACACGCGCCGCTGTGGACCGCGAACAAGGCGCTCGCTTGGGCCGCAGTGCTCCTGCTCTTGTGGAGCGCCGTCGAGGGACGGCGCGCCCCCCGGCAGCCTCGCAACAATGGCCTCCTCCGGGCCGGTCTGACGCTGGCGTTCGGCCATGTCGGCGCCTCGATCGTGTTGCTCGACCCTTCCGACTTCCCGGCCCTCTATGACGGCGGTCGACTCACGCTCTGGGCGGGCGGCTCGATGCTGCTCGGCCTCGGCGCCACCGCGCTCATCCGCCTCCGGCGCCCTCGGCCGCTCGCCGCCGCCGGGCTCACGGTGGCAGCACACGCTGCGCTCATCGGCGCCGGTGGCTGGATTCAGCCCGCTGCGTGGCCCGGCGGCCTCGTGCCCATCTCGCTGCTCGGCGCGCTCTCCGGTCTGGCCCTCGCGCTCGCCGTGCGTCGTGACTGACGCGGCGCTTCGGTTGACGCCACCTCCGTCCGCGGGCACACCTGCTGCCATGCGCATCCTCGTCGTCGCACTCGCCTTTTCTTGTACCAAGGCTGAGCCGCCGGCCGTGGCAGCCGGCCCGGCGCCGGTCGGTGGGGCAACGGCCGCCGCGCCTGCTCCCGTGGCCCCTGAGTTGGCCCCGCCCAAGGAGGTCGAGCCCCCGCCGGCGCCCAGCGTGGCTCCCCCGCCGGACGGGCCCGCCGCCCAGACCTCACCGGCCCCTGCGCCCGAAGGGACGCCCCCGCCGTCCGTGCCCCCCACGGCTCCGGGCGCGACGAATCCGGTCACCGTTGGGGACACCAGGTCCCTGCCGGCCGTCGTGGTCCCTCCGCCCCCGACCCCGGCCGAGCTCTTCGCCGCCTCAGTGCTCCTGGTGGCGGGCGTGCCACCCGGTGGGGACGTCGGCCCCGCATGTGCTGCATTGCGGCTCGCGGCCCCCGGGGTCACGGCCGAAGAAGCGCAGCCGCACCTCGAGCGCTGCAGCGATCTCGAGGCGGCCAAGGCGCCCACTTGTGGCGCCCTCGTGGGTAAGGCGGAGCGGTGCCAGCCTGGAGGGCCCGACGCCCCGCCGCGCGAGGAGCTGGTCACCGCGTGCGAGGCCGCGGTCGCCGCCACGCCGGGCCTGCTCGCGGCGATGGGGGCTTGTCTGCCCCTGCCCTGCGAGCCTTACGGCGACTGCATCCACACGGCCCGCGAGGCCTCGCGTCGCGGCGAACGCCTGGCAGCCATCCAGTCGGCCGGTGCCAGCGGAGAGTTCAAGAAGGTCTCACTGCTCTGCAGCCAGCTGACCGGCCGCAGCGCAGACGCCGACCTGATCGCGGCGTGCCGCACCGTCGCGCAGCAGGCGCTCGACAGCTGGAAGCCGCGCCTCGAGGCCGCTCGCGTCGCCGGCGCCGACAAGGAGCTCCTCTGCTTCGACGCCGAGCGTTGGGCCCGCGTCTTGGGCCCCGAGCAACAAGCCGCCACGGGGGACCTCTGTGCCGAGATCACGCTGGGGCGTTCGGTGGCGGAGGCGCTGGCCGCCGCGCAACGCGCCAAGGACGCGCCCCCGTACGAGTGCCAGGCCACGCTCGACAAGCTGGCCAAGAACGAGAGCGTCTGGGCGGCAACGAAGCGCGGCGACCTCGCGCGGGCGTGCTACATCACACTCGGGGCGCGCCTCCTCGATCGTGCGGGGTGCCCGGCCGGAAAGCGGGCGGTGCTCGAAGGGCTGGACCACAGCGGGGTCGACTCGAGCGCTCTCGGAGAAGCGGTGGCCCGCGCACGCGCCGCCTGCGCAGGAGGGAAGTGATGCTCCACGTAGAGACCTTCGAGGTCGGGCCGCTCGGCTGCAATTGCTCGGTAGTTGCCGACGTCGCCGCGCGCCGCGCCATCGTGGTCGACCCTGGCGGCGATCTGCCGCTCATCCTGGCGTCTCTCCAGCGGCTCGCCGGCGACGGGGCCCCGCTCACCGTGGAGGCGATCGTCCACACGCACACACACATCGACCACGTCGGGGCCACCGCTGGCCTCCAGAGGGCCTCGGGTGCGCGGGCGTGTATCCACGAGGCCGATCGCTTCCTCTACGACCTCCTGCCCGTGCAGGCGGCGCTCCTTCGAATCGCGCTCCCCGAGCGCACCGAGATGGAGGGATCGCTCAGTGACGGCACGGTCCTCGCGTGCGGCGCCTTCGAGCTGGGCGTGCTGCACACGCCGGGGCACACCCCCGGCTCGGTCTCGTTCGTCGTGAGCGCCGAGGGCGAGAGCCGGGTGTTCACGGGCGACACGCTGTTCCAGGGCGGCATCGGCCGGACCGATCTCTGGGGAGGCGACTCGGCCGAGATCATGCGCTCACTTCGGGGGCCACTCCTCTCGCTTCCCGACACCACGCTCGTGATCCCCGGCCACGGTGACGGCACCACCATCGGACACGAACGACGCCACAACCCGTTCCTCAGGCGTTGAATCCGGCCGGCGGCTCATTGGGCCGCCTGCTTGACCGCCGCGAGCGCTGCCGCCGCCGCCCTCCGATGGCCCTCGGCCGTGGGGTGTCCGTCCCCCGGGATCTCCAGCGCCGCAGGATCGCCGCCGCGGAGCGCAGGACCCACATCCACCACGGGTATCCCTCGCTCGCGTAACGCCCCGATGAAGGCAGAGTCGCTGTCGGTCGCGCGCAGCGTGACCACAACCGGCACGTCGGCCTCGGCGCAGATCGCGCCCATCCGGCTGAACTCGCGCACCACCTCGGCCTCCCCGTCGAAGGTCGGCGGGGCTTCTGGCCCATCGCCGCCATTGAGGAAGAGCTGGATGTGGACGAAGCGAAACACGGCGCTGCGGTCGACCAGCCACGCCCAGATGCTGTCGCTTCCGGCCTGAGGATCAGGCGGATCGCGGTCGTTCTGGTCGAACTGGACCAGGACCACGTCGGGCTGGAACGCGAGGCCACGCAGCTCCAGCTGCCGGCGCTTCTGAGCCGCCCCGTAACCCGGCACGGCCAGGTTCACCACCTCCCACTTGGGCCCGAGCGTGGCGGCCAACACCGCGCACTGGGTCTGGTTCTCGCCCACGCCCCATCCGAACGCGACGGAGTCCCCGATGCACACGAGGCGCCTCACCCCGGGTGGCTTCTGGAGCGCGAGCTCCGGACCCCGCGCGCCTTGCGACGACACGCGCACATGGGTCGCGGGGATCTTGATGGTCACCCCGTCGAACTCGAGATCTGCACCGGGGCGCAGCTCGAAGCCCAGCTCCGGATCGCTCGACGTTTGCACCCAGTCGTCGTGGCTCGTGGTGGGCACCAGCTGTCGAAGAACGAGCTCCGACACTCCAAGAGCGAGGGCGAGCCCGCCGAACGCCAGGAGCGCCCGGCCGCGCCACGACGTCACGGCACCTCCAGGTGAAGGAAACACTCGAGGTTGCCCTTCGGGCCGCGAACGAGGTTGTCGAGCTCGCCGCGCACCTTCAGCGGCACGCCCTCGGCGAAGCGCCGTACCCCGTCGATGCCGTCGCGGCGCACCTCCTCGTCGCGCACCACGCCCCCCTTACCCACGCGTCCTTTCCCCACCTCGAACTGCGGCTTCACCATCGCCAGGATCCGCCCGCCGGGCTTCATCCGAGCAGCGACCGCGGGCAGCACCAGGGTGAGCGAGATGAAGCTCACGTCGATCACGGCGAGGTCGGCCGCCTCGGGCACGTGCTCCGGTCCCAGGGCGCGGGCGTTGGTCCGATCGAGCACGACGACGCGCGCGTCCGAGCGCAGCCGCCAGTCGAGCTGCCCGTACCCCACGTCGATGGCATACACGCGGGCGGCTCCCCGCCGGAGCAGGATGTCGGTGAATCCGCCCGTGGAGGCCCCCACGTCCAGGCAGACCCGACCGTCGACGGGCACTGCGAACGCATCCAGGGCCGGTGCCAACTTCAGGGCCCCGCGGCTCGCGAACTCGTCCTCGGGTGCACCACGCACGCGGATCACGGCGTCCTCCGCTACGAGGGTGCCCGCCTTGCTCTCCGGGCGGTCGTCCACCAAAACGCGTCCCGCGAGGATGAGCGCCTTGGCGCGCTCGCGGGACGGGCAGAGCGCGAGGGCGACCAGCCGCTGATCCAGCCGCTCCTTCATGCACCCTCGAACGGCTCGATGACCACCTTCCCGTTGCGGGCCGAGATGAGCACCTCCACCTTGCGCTCGGCCGCGGCGAGGAGCTCCTCGCCTTGCTTGGCGAGGCCCATCCCCCGCTCGAATGCGGTCAGGGCGTCCTCGAGCGGCAGCTCTCCGCGCTCGAGGCGCTGCACCTCGGCCTCGAGGGACGCGAGGATGGCTTCGAAGGACTCCGGGGATTTGGGCTCGGTCACAGGTTCACCTCGCGGCGAGTCTAGGTGAGCAACGGGGGCTCTGGCCAGGGCGCCGGCGTCGAGTGGCCCGTGGGATGTGCACGCGTGGAGGATCACGGCGCTTGTTGCGGCGAGGGCCTGCGTCTCGTAGCCTCCGAACGGTTGCAGACGTTTTCTGGGGTGGAGGTCTAGATGCGAATTCGAATCGCGGTCCCGCTGGTGTGCAGCTTGGTGCTGGCGCTGAACGCGTTCTCCGGATGCGGCAGCGTGGACGACTGTCCCGACCTCAGTTCGCCTGCGCCCGAAGGCGACGGCGTCGCGCCAGGCCCTGACACCGAGAGTGATGGCGCTGATGGCGCAGACCTGGCGGACGGCGGCGCGGAAGCCGGCGACTCCGAGGACGGCAGCGGCGTGGAGGGGTCCGACGGCGGC
>SXOO01000199.1 GCA_005776725.1 Pseudomonadota bacterium
ATCCACATCACAACCGTTCCCGTTCCAACAGGGTCCGCACCGGGGCGGGCAGGGCCGCGCCCGCTATGTCATCCAGCGCCAACCAGACCTGTCCCGGCCGCGCGTCTTGGACCTGTATTACCGCCTCAACGTGGTCAACCTGCATCTCCCACCGCTGCGTGAGCGCGGGGACGACGTGGTGCTCATCGCGCAGTACCTGCTGGGTCGCTACGCGCGCGAATTCTCCAGCAAGGTCAAGGGCTTCTCGGTGGAGGCGATCCGAGAGGTCCGGCGATACGACTGGCCCGGGAACATCCGGGAGCTCGAGAACCGTATCAAGAAGGCCATCGTGTTCGCCGAGGGCGCGATGGTCACTCCGGACGCGCTCGACTTCGCGCCCAGCCAGCTGCGTCGGATCCTGCCGCTAGTTGACGCGCGCGAGGAGTGGCAGCGGGAGTACATCAACGAGGTGCTGCGCCTCAATGGGATGAACCGGACCAAGACGGCGCGCGACCTCGACGTGGATCCCCGCACGATCTTCCGCCACCTCGAGAAGGAGCGCGACGACGACTCCCCAGACGCGTGAGCAGGAGGTCGCGGCGCTGTTCGACGCCCTGGCGGGTGTGGAGCCCGCGGAGGCCGAGCGAGCGCTCGACGCGGTAGCGCCAGACGTGCGGGCTGAGGTCGCGCGGCTGCTCGACCACGATCGCCGCGCTGGCCCGGAGTTCCTCGCGCCGCACGCCGGCCTCCTGGCAGAGGTCGCCCGAGCCACCGCCCCCGAGCCTCCCGAGCGGCGCCTCGGAGCGCAGATCGGGCGGTACACGGCCACCCGGGTGCTGGGCCAAGGGGGGATGGGCGTCGTCTACGCGGCGCACGATCCCGTGTTGGATCGAGAGGTTGCGCTGAAGGTGCTCCGCCGCGGGGCGCCAGCCTCGGAGTGGCTGCGCCACGAGGCGCTGGCGCTGGCGCGGCTCGCCCACCCGAACGTCGTGGCCGTCCACGAGGTCGGTGACCACGACGGGCAGCTCTACCTCGCCATGGAGCGCATCGAGGGTCCCACGCTCCGACAGTGGCTCGAGGCGCCGCGTTCGGTGACGGAGCGCCTCCGGGTGATCCTCGACGCGGCGCGAGGCCTCGAGGCCGCTCACCAGAGAGGCCTCGTCCACCGCGACTTCAAGCCGGACAACATCCTCGTCGGCGCGGACGGACGCGCGCGGGTGGTCGACTTCGCGGGAGCGCCGCGCGTCGCCGACCCCGACCGGGGTGCCAGCGGCCCCGAACGGGAGCCTCTGGTCGACGTGGCCGCGTCCTCGCCCGGCGCGGCGCCCCTCATCGCGGGCACCCCCGGCTACATCGCGCCGGAAGCCCTCAACGGCGGCCTCTGCACCACCGCCAGCGACCAGTGGAGCTTCGGGGTCACGCTCGCGGAGGCGATGTGGCGCCACACGCGGGTCGACCCCTCACGCCCCGCTGAGCTGCCGCGCGTGTCAGACCTCCCGGCGTGGCTGTTCCCGATCGCCCGCCGTTGCCTGGCTGCGGACCCCGGCGGTCGATACCCGACGATGACCGCGCTGATCGCCGCGATCGAGGCCCACCTCCCCGAGCTCGACGGCCTCGAGGTCGGTCGCCAGAGACGGCGCGTCGGCTACCTGTTCATCGCCTTCACCAGCGCCACCGGCGCCGCTCTCCTCACGGCCACCGGCCGAGAGTGGCTCGACCTCCCGTGGGTGCGGGTCTCGCTGCCGCTCTCGTTCGCCGGAGGAGGTGCGCTGCTCACGCTGCTCCGTTGGAGGGAGGCCACGGCCACGAACTACGGACGGCGGCTTGCGGCCCTCCCTGTGTTGAGCGGCTTGCTCCTCGCAGCGAGCCACGGCCTCGCCATGAGCCATGGACTCTCTCTGGCGCAGTCGTGCGCGGTCGATCTGCTCCTGGCCGCGTTGGGACTCGGGCTCGTGGCCGCGCTCCACGAGCCGTGGATGGGGTGGCTCGGTGCACTGGCCTTCACCGGCGTGGTGGCGAGCGCGTTGGCCCCTCGCAGCAGCCCGGAGATCCTCGGCGCGCTGGCGTTCGGCTGCGCCGTCGGCATGTCCGTGAGGTTGTGGCTAGACCGCCACCAGAATCGAGAGGCTGAGCGCCTGGCCCAGCTCGCGAGCCGCCCGCCGCCCTGACCACCAGTTCGCGGGTCCCGGGGTCACCCCCAAGCATGAACAGCGGCCGGACTCCCTGCCCGACCGCCCGAGACGGTCCTGGGCCGCCCCCCAAAGCAAAGAAACTCCGTCCCGTGTGTCGGGGAAGCTCGAGCATTTGCGGATGGTGGTTATGCCGCGCTGCCACTTCACGCGCTTGACGCCACGAGGCGAGCGTCCGTACGGTCCAGACTGTGCACTCCGCGAAGGCCCACGCACCCTTCCGCGCCGACGACCCGGCGAAGGCGGGCTCTACCGTTCCGAGCGTGACCGAGCTCCTGGCCGAGCTGGCGGCGGGGCGGGATGGGGCGGCAGCGGAGCTCCTTCCGGTGATCTACGACGAGCTCCGCTCGATCGCGGCCGCACAGATGTCTCGGCTGCGACCGGGCGACACCGTGCAGCCCACAGCGCTCGTCCACGAGGCCTACGTGAAGCTCCTCGGGGAGAGCCCCGCCGCAGCCTTCGAGGGTCGAAGGCACTTCTTCGGGGCGGCGGCGCAGGCGATGCGCGAGCTGATCGTGGATCACGTCCGCAGGAAGTCCGCCCAGAAGCGCGGCGGGGGGCAGCGGCCCGAGACACTGGACGACGTGGCGGAGTGGCGGCTGCCCTCCAGCGCCGGCAGCGCCGTGGAGGATGTGCTGGCGCTCGACGGCGCGCTCGCCGCGCTGGAGCGACTCCACCCCCGCCAGGCGCAGGTGGTGGTGATGCGGTACTTCGGGGGGCTCTCCGAGCCCGAGGTGGCCGAGGCCCTGGGGGTGACCCCGCGCACCGTGGAGCGCGACTGGCGCTTCGCGCGCGCCTGGCTGCACGCCGCCCTCAGCGCCTGAGTCCAACCCCGAAGACGCCCCAACCCTCGCGCGGCCGGGCTGGAGGTCCGGCCGCGAATTCCTGGGGAGCGACCCCCAAACCCACGCGCGGCATGGCTCGGAGTCCGGCCGCACACTCAGGAGATCCCGAACCATGAGACTCAGCTCGCTTTTTCCGTCGGGGCGTTGCCTCGCGCGCCGCGGAGCGCCCGCCCCGCTCCTCCACCTCCTCCCGCTGACGCTCGCGCTGGCGTGCGCGAAGTCCGAGGACACCGCCGCCACCGCGCAGGGTGACGCCACGTCCACCGACACCGCCTCCTCCGACACAGCCGGCGGGGGCGAGTGTTTCGTGCTCTCGGACGGGAGCTGTGTGGAGGAGACCTTCAAGAACCCCGTGAAGCTGGAGCCCAACGCGGACGGGGTCTACGAGCTCTCGCTCGGCCCGGTGGAGTTCTCCTTCAACGGGCAACGCCACTGCGGTCGCGCCTACAACGGGGTCTTCCCCGGCCCCACGATCGACACGCCGCAGCAGGTCGACGGCAAGGCGCGCAGCGTCCGGGTGAACCTGCGCAATACGTTCACTGGGAGCGACTACCGCGCGCTGAACGCGGACGGCTGCGTCTGCAAGGACGACATGGGGATGGAGTGCACGCCGTCACACGGCGCCGGGCACTCGATGGACATGGGGTGTACGTGTACCGCCACGTCCGGCGGGCCGTGCCACATGTTCGACTTCAACACGACCAACCTCCACGCGCACGGCTCCCACGTACGGCCGGACTACGCGAGCGGCGGCGGCTGCGCCGAGTCCGGCGGTCTCCGGTGCCGCGCCTGCACCGGCAAGGACGAGGGCGACACCCGCGAGTGCTACTTCGCCGACGACGTCCTGAGCCGCGTCGAGCCGGGAGAGGGCGTTCAGCACCGCTGGGACATCGATGAAGACGGGAAGCACCACGAGGGCCTCAACTGGTACCACCCGCACATCCACGGGACCACGGCGATCCAGGTGGCTTCCGGGGCCACGGGCGCTTGGATCGTCCGGGGTCCAATCGACGAGGTCCCCGGCATCAAGAACGCGAAGGAGCGGGTCTTCTTGATCAGCACCCCCTCGCTGGGCTTCACGCCGCTCGCTGACGGCGAGACGTGCGACGAAGACCACATCACGGTGAACACGTTCCCGACCCTGGGCGACACGTCGAAGAAGCAAACGAACCTCCTGAACGGGCTACGCCAGCCACGGCTCGTGATGCCCCCGGGACAGATCGAGCGCTGGCGCTTCCTGCACGGCTCCTTCCTGGATGAGATGACGATCGCGGTGTTCCGCGGCAAGGACAAAGACTGCAAGGCGCTGGACCTCGAAGCCGGCCCGGTGGCCCTGACGCAGATCAGCCGCGACGGGATCACTCTGCCCAAGCCCCCGAACGGGGAGGACTGGCCCTTCGCGCCGGCCTATCTGTTCCTGGCGCCGGGATACCGCATCGACACGCTCCTCGACGGATCGAAGCTGGTGGACGGCGATACGCTCTGCCTCATGAGCGGCCGCTTCCTCCAGGAGGACACCACCGGCGAGACCGACATCGCGGTCGGCATCATGGAGCGACCCACGGCCGACGAAATCCTGCAGGCCACCACCAACGGCGATCTCATCGCGGTCGTGAACGTGGCGGCCAGCGCCGGCGCGCCCGCGGAGACCCAGATGCCCGATCTGGAGGCGGTGGCGGCGCTGGCCCCGAGCTTCCAGCTCGCGAACGGCACCGTGGACGCCCACGCCGCTTGCGCGGAAGCCAAGGCCGCGGACGACATCGCCAAGCTCGATCAGCTCGCCGCCTTCTGGATGCTCTTCTACAACAACGAGGGCCTCGATGAGTGCGGGTTCCCAGACCACAACGTCAACGCGAAGAACTTCGAGTACACCGACCGCGAGCTCTACCCGTACGACCGGATCCTGCCGCTCGGAGAGGTGGAGCACTGGCGCCTGGTGTCGGGCTTCGACGGTCACCCGTTCCACATCCACATCAACCCGTTCATCGTCTGCCCCCTGCCGGCGGAGGGCTCGGACGACCCGAGCGTGGCCGGGCGCCTCTTCGAGCCCCCGTTCGCGCACTGGCGCGACACCTACCTCGTGAACCTGCTGCGCCAGGTCGACGTGCTCACCGAGTATCGGAAGTTCACGGGCGCGTTCGTCTTCCACTGCCACAAGCTGAACCACGAAGACCACGGCATGATGGAGCTCCTGCGGGTCTGCGACCCGGCAACGGAGTCGTGCGACGACCTCTGTTCGGGGGGGCGTTGCGGCTGGAACGTGTGCGCGCCGGGCGACGAGGGGTGCGAACGGGCGCTCACGGCCACGCTGTGTCTATTCGACCCGGCCAGGTGCGCCGAGGCCGCCGTGCGCTGCACCCCCTGTGACGACGAGACCCAAACCTGCGGCCCGGCGTCGCGGTGCGGCGAGGACCCCGACTTCGGTGGGCAGCGCCGGTGCGTGCCGGGCTGCGCCGCCGACACCGACTGCCCCATCACCGACGCCTGCGACGACAGCGGCGGCTGCGCGCCGAAGCCGTGCCCGGGCCCATGCGGACCGGGGACCACCTGCAAGCACGGGAGCTGCTCCTGACGAGATCCCCCAGCGGGGGCGGAGGCGCTCACACAGTGCGCCACCGTCAGCTGCGGGGTCGGAGGCGCTCACACAGTGCGCCACCGTCAGCCGCCAGTGATTCAGCTCTGAGCGGGATCCCCTGGGGAGACCCGACGAACGCCCCCACTCACCCGACTCGCAGGAGCCCGTGATTCAGCTCTGAGCGGGATCCCCGTGGGGAGACCGGGCGAAGATCAGGGTGAGGTTGTTCGCCGGCATCGAGACGCACTCGCGCAGCTCGAGACCGTGCTCCAGCGCGAGCGCCACGATGACCTCCCTGTCACGGACTCCCCAGCGCGGGTCACGGTCTCGGAGGCTGCGGTCGAAGTCCTCGTTGCTCGGCGCCGTGTGGCGGCCCTCCACCATGAAGGGCCCATACAACACCAGCTGCCCCCCACTCAGCAGCACGCGGCCCGCCTCCGCCAGCAGCCCCAGCGTCGCGGCCCACGGGGAGATGTGGATCATGTTGGCGCTGAAGATCGCCGCCGGTGGTTCCTCGACGGGCCAAGGTGGCGTCGCGGCGTCGAGGAGGATGGGGCTCCGCAGGTTGGGCGCGCCTTCCGCTGCGCGCCACGCCTCGATGCTCTGCAGCGCCTGCGGATCCAGGTCGCTCGGCTGCCAGACCAGCTCCGGCAGACGGGACGCGAACCAGGCGGCGTGCTCGCCGGTGCCGCTGGCCACCTCCAACACCGTACCGCGGCGCGGCAGCACGCGAGTGAGCCCCGCGAGGATCGGCTCGCGGTTGCGTGACGTGGCCGGTGCATATCGCCGTGCGTCCAATCGAAGGTCCTCCCGGTAAGAGCGCCCCACCTTGAGGCGGCGCCAGCCCGCTGACAAGCCCCGGAGGAGCGGCTGCCTGCGACTCTAGTCCGAGCGTGCTACGCTCGATCGATGCACTACGCCCACCGGAGCTGTGCCGTCGTCCTCGCTTCGTGCCTCGCGTGTACGGCAGAGACCGGCGCGCCCGCCACCGTCCTCTACGGTGACGCCGTCGTCTTGGTGGGCGACAGCGCGGCTCCGGCCCATGACACTCTCGAGCCGTCCCCCGATCTCCCAGCCCCAGAGGACATCCCGGCCGCGGACGAAGAGGTTGGTCCGGACGCCGAGGAGAGGGGCACCGCTTGCGGGGGCGCCGGCTGCCCCGGCACCGAGTGTGAAGGCGACGCCGACTGTCTGTCCGGCGTGTGCGGGTGGCAGCTCGGCGCCAGGCTCTGCGCGGCCCCCTGCGTGGTGGGCTGTCCAGCGGGCACCGCGTGTGATCCGGAGCTCGGCGTTTGCGTGTCCGAACACCCCTCGGAGTGCCTACCCTGCGCATCGGGCTCGGACTGCGCGCAGCCCGGGAGCTCCGCCGAGTGTACGCTCCGGGGAGACTCGGGCAGCTACTGCGCCACCCCGTGCGCGCTCGAGAGCGACTGCCCCGAGGGCTACACGTGTGAGAGCCCGCCTCAGGGGGGCGAGGCCGAGGCAGGGCCGCCGCACTGCGTCCCGCTCGATGGCGATTGCACCTGCTCCGCGGCGGCGGACGGCCTCTCCACGCCCTGCGCGCACACGAACGCCTTCGGCAGCTGCCCGGGGGAGCGCACCTGCACCGACTCGGGGCTCTCCGCGTGCTCGGCGCCGACCCCCGCGGAGGATGTCTGCGACGGACAAGACAACGACTGCGACGGCGTGACGGACCCCGGCCATCCGGACCTCGACGGGGACAGCGCCGCCGACTGCGTGGACGATGACCTCGACGGCGACGACGTGCCCAACACCGACGATCCCTGCCCTGCCCTCAACGGCGACGGCGGTGGGGACCTCGACGGCGACGCGCTGGGTGACGCCTGCGACCCCGACCTCGACGGCGACGCCGTCCCCAACGCCGAGGACGGGTGCCCTGCCCTCGCGGACCCCGCGGGGAGCGACCTGGACAAGGACGGGCTGGGCGACCTCTGCGATGACGACCTCGACGGCGACGGCACCCAAAACACGCTCGACACCTGCCCTGCGTTGACCGGCGGCGGGGCAGACCTCGACGCCGATGGGCTGGGCGCGGACTGTGACCTCGACGACGACGGCGACGGCCTCGCAGACGCGGCCGACAGCTGCCCGGAGACACCGTCGGACGGGAGCGACGTGGACTCGGACGGCGTGGGCGACGCCTGCGACCCCGACCTCGACGGTGACGGGCGCGCGAACGACGTGGACAGCTGCCCCAGCGCCGCCGACACGGGAGAGGACCTGGACGGGGACTCGGTGGGCGACGCCTGTGACCCCGACGACGACGGCGACGACATCGCGGACTCCGCCGACAACTGCCCGCGCCACGTGAACGCCTCCCAAGCCAACGCCGACCTGGGCCTCGGGGACCCTCTGGGGGACGTGTGCGACCCAGACGATGACAACGACGCCCTCCTCGACCCGGACGACAACTGCCCGCTGCTCCCGGGCGAGACGGGCGACCACGACAGCGACGGGCTGGGCGACGCGTGCGACCCCGACGACGACAACGACCTCGAGCCCGACGCGTCGGACAACTGCGTTCAGGCTCCCAACGTGGATCAGAACGACCTCGACGGCGACAGCGCGGGCGACGCGTGCGACCCCGACGACGACGGCGACGACCGCGCGGACCTCTCGGACAACTGCCCGAAGGTGATGAACGCGGCGCAGGTCAACACCGACGGGGATGCGCTCGGGAACGCATGCGATCCCGACGACGATGACGACGGCTTCCCCGATGCCGCCGACAACTGCCCGGTGGTTGCGAACGTGGACCAGACGGACACGGACGATGACGGCACCGGAGACGCCTGCGTGGGCGACGACGACCGGGACGGCGTGGACGACGCGCTGGACAACTGCCCGACCACCGCGAACTCCGGTCAGGAGAACGACGACGCGGACAGCCTCGGCGACGCGTGCGACCCGGACGACGACAACGACGGGATCTCCGATCTCGAGGACAACTGCGACCTCGTCGCGAACAAGCTGCAGGAGGACGCCGACGGGGACGGGCCCGGTGACGCCTGCGACCCGGACGACGATGGCGACGGCCACCTCGATAGCCACGACAACTGCCCGCTGGTGGCCAACGCCGAGCAGCGAGACACGGACGGCGACACCGTCGGTGACAGCTGCGACGAGGACGACGACGACGACACCGTCCCTGACAGCACGGACAACTGCGTGGAGTCGCCGAACCCGACACAGGAGGACACCGACCAGGACAACGCGGGCGACCCGTGCGACGCCGACGACGACGGCGACGGCGCGCTGGACGGGCAGGACAACTGCCCCAGCGTCCAGAACCCGGCGCAGGACGACCTCGACGGCGACCTTCTCGGCGACGCCTGTGACGAGGACGACGACGGCGACAGCGACCCGGATGTGGCCGACAACTGCCCGCACCTCGCCAACGACGGACAGCTCGACTCGGACGCGGACGGCGCCGGCAACGCCTGCGATGCGGACGACGACAACGACGATCGCCTCGATCCCGCGGACAACTGCCCCGTCAATCACAACCCCGGACAGTCCGACGCTGACGGGGACGGCGCCGGCAACGCGTGCGACTTGGACGACGACGGGGACGGCTTCCCGGATGCCGCCGACAACTGCCCGCTGGTGAAGAGCCCATCGCAGGCAGACCTGGACCAGGACGGCCTCGGCGACGCCTGCGACAACGACACCGACGGCGACGGCGACCCCAACATGACGGACTGCGCCCCGCTGGTGGCGGCCGTGCATCACGGCGCGGTCGAGGTCTGCGGCAACGGCAAGGACGACGACTGCGACGGAGTCAGCGCGGTGAGCCCCATCCAGGCGGTGCCCCTCACCATCACGAACAGCGAGGCCGCCCAAGCGAACTCGGTGGTGCGCGTCTCGGTCGACGACGCCGCCCTGCGCCAGGCGATCCAGGCGAACCTCGCGTCGTTGCGCGTGTTTCTGCCCGGCAGCGCGCCCTCCTACGCCCTGCCTTATGCGGGCGTCCCGCTCTTCGTCGAGCGCAGCACCGCGAGCTCGCTCGTGCTGTGGCTCCGCGTGTCCTTACCGAACAAGGCGGCGCTGACGCTGACGGCGACGTACGGCCCGGTTCCCGGTGCGAGCTCCGTCAGCGACCCGAGCGCGGTGTTCCTATACGCCTCGGACTTCAACGAGGCGCAGGATCTCACCGGCTGGTCGCTCACCACGAACTCTACGTTCCCGGGCAGCCAGGCGCTGGACACGGCGGTGGTGGAGAGCCCTCCCTCGAGCCTGCGCACCACCCTCACGACCACCACCGGCCCCTGCCAGTCGGACAAAGCGGCGACCGCGGCGCGGAGCATCACGCTCCCGGCGGACAGCCACTACCTCTTCGCCTTCTATTCGAGGGCGTCGCCGTGTAGCGGTTGCGCCATAAAGCACCGCTTCTTCGTGGATGGCGTAATGGTGCACGCGATCGGGAACGCGACCGGCGCGCTGGTCTACAAGAGCTACATCCGCAGCCTGAAGGCCGGCGCCCACACGTTCGCGTTCGGGGTCCACACGGATCTCATCTGCTCGGGCCTGTTCTCGGCGTACACCGACGACGTGATGGTGGGCGCCACGCCGAAGACGCTGCCCACGTTCACGTTCGGCGCACCCGCCGTGGGCCCCTGCCTCTAGAGCGGGTCGGGCCCCCGCCGGTCGGCGGTGACCCGAGGGGCTGCCATCCCGCGGCTCACGCAGGGACGAGGATGACCCGCACCTTGCGGCCGTCGAGCTCGACGTCGGCCAAGCCCATGGTGCCGGCGGTGGCCGTCTCCACGGTGAGGGTCTCGCGCGCGATCTGTTCCCAGTTCTCGTTCAGCACGCTGAGCACCTCGGGATCGCCGAACCAGCGGAGCCCGACCCGGTCGGTGAACTCGAGGCCGAGATCCTTGCGGAGCCCGTTGATGCGACTCACCACCTCGCGCACCCACCAGCGGGCCTCGTTGACGCGCGTGTCCAGGATCACAGTGCCCACGGCCGCGCCGCTGGCGGCGTAGCCCTCGCCCGCGGTGCAGGTGATCTCCACGAGGTCTGCGGTGAGCGACACGGTCTCGCCGTCCGAGAGCACCAGGGGCGCCTGGCCGTGCAGGGTGATCGCCGCTCGAAGCTGGTTCGGGTCGGCGGCGTCCACCGCCGCGCGGACCAGGGGCATGCGCTTGCCGAAGCGCGGCCCCAGCTCCTTGTAGGCGGGCTTCACGGTGAAGCGCACTCGATCGCCCGCGTCGGCCACGAACCGGAGATCGTCGACGTTGAGCTCGTCGGCGATGAGCGCGGCGTAGGGTCGAAGGCGCGCCTCGAGATCGGGCCGGCCGAGGATGATCTCGGCCCCGGCCAGCGTCTTGCGCACCGCGAGCTTGTGCGTGTTCCGCGTGGAGAGGCCGAGGCTCACGATGTCGCGGACCGCCTGCATCTCCTCCGAGAGCTGCTCGTCGATGAGCCCGGCGTCAACGTCGGGCCAGCGGGACTCGTGTACGGAGACCGGAGCCGCCGCGTCCACGCCGCGGATGAGGTTCTGGTACATCGCCTCGGCGGTGAACGGCACGAAGGGCGCGATCAGCGTGGTGAGCTGCGCGAGCACCTCGTACAGCGTGTGATAAGCGTCCCACTTGTCGGCGGTGGCGTCGCCGGCCCAGAAGCGCTCCCGGCAGCGGCGCACATACCAGTTCGATAGGCCGTCCGTGAGGCCGATGAGGCGCTGCGAGGCCTCGTAGACCTCGTAGGCGTCCATCCGGCGGGTGACCTCACGAGCCGTGAGGTGGAGCTCGCTCAGGATCCACCGGTCGATCAGGGCCCGCTCCTGCGGCGGCCTCCGTGGCGACGTGCGGGGCACGAAGCCGTCGATGTTCGCGTAGATAGTGAAGAATGCGTACACGTTGTGGAGCTTCATCAGAAACTCCTGCTGCTTGTCGCGCACGGCCTCGGGGCTGTATCGCGTGTTCGCGTACGGCGGATTGGCCGCGTAGAAGTACCACCGCATCGCGTCGGCGCCGGAGGTCTTCAGGATCGCGTCTGGGGGCGTGTAGTTGCCCTTCGACTTCGACTCCTTCTTCCCGTGTTTGTCGAGCACGTGGCCGAGCACGATGCACGTCTTGTAGGGGTGGGCGCCCTCGGTGCGCGGGAACTGGTCCGACAGCAGCGTGGACACCATGAGCAGGCTGTAGAACCACCCGCGGGTCTGGTCGATCCCCTCCGAGATGAAGTCGGCGGGGAACGAGCCGTCGAACGCCTCGCGCCGCTGATGTGGCCAGCCCCATTGCGCGAACGGCATGCACCCGGAGTCGAACCAGCAGTCGATCACCTCGGTGACCCGGCGCATCGTGCCGCCGCAGCCGCACGGGACAGTGACGGCGTCGATCCACGGCTTGTGGACCATGAGGTGGGGGGAGAGGCTGGGGTCCTTGGCCTGGTCGGCGCGGAAGGCGTCGAAGGCCGAGGGGTTCTTGGCCTCGATCGCGGCCACCGAGTCGGCGGCCCACCGGCCGTCGCAGCGCTCGCAGCACCAGATCGGGAGCGGCGTGCCCCAGTACCGCTCGCGCGACAGCGCCCAGTCCACGTTGTTGCGCAGGAAGTCGCCGAAGCGCCCGTCCTTGATGTGATCGGGCAGCCACTGGATCTGGCGATTGGTCTCGATCGCCCGGTGGATCACGTCGGTGGTGCGGATGAACCACGCTGGGCGGGCGTACTGGATCAGGGGGTCGTTGTCGGCCCGCCAGCAGTACGGGTAGTCGTGGCGGTAGACCTCGTCCTTGAACAGGAGTCCGCGGCTGCGGAGGTTCTTCACGATGTCGCGGTCGGCCTCCTTGCAGAAACGACCGGCGAAGTCGGTGACCTCGGGCAGGAAGCGTCCGTCGGGGCCCACGAGCTGGAGCAGGCCGATGCCCTCGGCTTTGGCCGCGCGGAAGTCGTCTTCGCCGAAGGCCGGGGCGGTGTGGACGATGCCCGTCTGGGTGGCGGTGACGAAGTCAGCCGCGATCACCACGTGGAAGCGCCCTGTGGCCGGGCGCGCGTACTCGAAGACGCCCTCGTACTCGAGGCCCACGAGCTCGGCGCCCTTGACCTCGCGCACGACGCTGTGGCCGCCCTCGCCGAACAGACCGTCGGCGAGCGCCTTCGCCACCACGAAGACCTCGTCGCCAACCGCGGTGTAGACGTAGTCGAGCGAGGCGTTGACGGAGAGCGCGCAGTTGGACGGCAGGGTCCACGGCGTGGTGGTCCACGCGAGGAAGCTGGTCCGCGCGTCGCCACGCAGCCGAAACCGAACGGTGACCGAGGGATCGTCTACGGTCTTGTAGCCGAGGCCCACCTCGCCCGAGGACAGCGCCGTGCCGCCCTGGGGCCACCACCAGACGACCTTGTGGCCCTGGTAGAGCAGGCCCTTGTTGAAGAGCGTGGCCAGCGCCCACCACACCGACTCGACGTAGGAGCGATGGAAGGTGACGTAGGCGTCGTCCAGATCGACCCAGAAGCCGATGCGCTCGGTGAGCTGCTGCCACACGTCCGTGTAGCGGAAGACGGACTCGATGCAGCGCTTCGTGAACGCCTCCACGCCGTAGGCCTCGATCTCGGCCTTGCCGTGGATACCCAGCTCCTTCTCGACCTCGACCTCGACCGGCAGGCCGTGGGTGTCCCACCCGGCCTTGCGGGGGACGTGGTAGCCGCGCAGCGTCTTGTATCTGGGGAACAGGTCCTTGATGACGCGCGTGAGGACGTGACCGTTGTGCGGCGTGCCGTTGGCGGTGGGCGGGCCCTCGAAGAACACGAAGCTGGGCGCGCCCTTCCTGGCCTCGAGCGTGCGCTCGAAGACCCGGTTGTCGCGCCAGAACGCGAGGATCTCCTGCTCGCGGGCGGGGAAGTCGACCTTCTGCGGAACGGACTGGAACATGGGTACCTCGAGGGACGGGCGGCGGATTCTAGCCTCGCCGCGGCGGAGGGCCAGCCCGAAGGGATGGAAAGGGCGGACTCGACTCCGGGGGGCTCAGTGGCCGCGCCACCCCTTCATGGAGGTGTTGACGCCCAGGAGGTCGGCGATCCGACCGCGCGCGCGGGCCGTGAAGAAGCCCCGGACGGCGGGCACCACCCCGATGATCTTGGGGAGGGCGACGAGGCGCTTGTTGTGGCGGATCGCGTCGATGATGCCGTTGGCCACGTCCGAGGGCTCCAGCATCGGCACGAGGTGGGGAGGCTTGGCGCCGTGGAACATGCCGGTGTTGACGAAGCTGGGGCAGATGCAGCTCACCTCGATTGGGTGGCCGAGCGCCTCGAGCTCGTACGCGAGCGCCTCGGTGAAGCCCACCACCGCCCACTTGGACGCGGAGTAGGTGGTCTGGAGCGCCACGCCCGTGAGGCCAGCGGCCGAGGCGATGTTGACGATGTGGCCGTGACCGCGGGCGATCATCCCGGGGAGCACGGCACGCGTCATGCGCGTGACCCCGAGCACGTTGAGCTCGATGGTCCGCGTGTGGTCGCGCTCCTCCACCTCCACGAGCGGACCGCCCTTGACGTAGCCCGCGTTGTTGATGAGGAGGTCCACACCGCCGAACGCGGCCTCGGCCTCGCGCACCGCGGCGTAGATCGCGTCCACGTCGGTGAGATCCGCCACGACGGTGGCGCAGTCGGTGTGCCGCTCCACGGCGCGCGCGGCGGCGTCGAGGCCCGCGCGGTCGCGGTCGACCAAGATCAGCTTGGCGCCGCGCCGGGCCAGCGCCTCGGCGGTGACCTTGCCGATGCCTGCGGCCCCGCCGGTTACCAGCGCGCGCTTGCCGTCGATGGAGCTCACGGTACGCCTCCTTGCGTTTAGGGACCCGGCGAGTAGAACACGGCGCATGACACTACCCGAAGTTCTACTGAGCGAGGAGCGCAAGAAGGCAGTCGTCCAGGACTGCGTAGCGCTCGTCGATGAAGAGGTCGCGAAGAAGGGCGGGCTCATGGGCATGGCCGTGAAAACCGGCTACGGGGTCGTCCGCGGCCTCGACAACCGCCAGATGGTGCCGAAGCTGGTCAGCGACCTCCTCCCGGAGTTCGCCAGCGCCTTCGAGCCCTTCCATGCGGACTTCCGCGCCAAGAGCAGCCCGAAGACGTTCGCTGATTACTCGCGTGGCCGCGAGGGCGAGCTGGCCGAGGCGCTGCTGGGCATCACCGACATCAAGGCCAAGCACGCGAAGAACGGGGTGCTGAAGAAGGTCTACGCGCAGCTGCGCCCCACGGCGCGGCGCCACATCGAGGACGCCGTGCCGGGAGTGGCCCGCGTCATCGATCGCCACCACCCGAAGGCGTGACCTCAGCCGGCTGCGGCTGGGGGAAAGGGCTCTGGTCCACGCGCCACCCGTCCGGGGTCTTGAGGAGCGGGAGGCGGCTCAGCTCCTCCCCCACGCGGTAGATCACCACCACGAGCTCGGCGTTGACCGGCTCCTCGCGTACACGCTGCACGCGTGAGACCAGGGCGCGGATCGCCGTGACCCCGAGGCGGCGCCGGATGGTGCCCACGGCCCACTCGAAGAACTGCTGATCGTCCAGCGGACGCACGTCCTCCGCGGTGATCCCGAACAGCCCCTCGAACTCCACGCGCTCCTCCACACGCTCGCTCTCGAGGTGCGCCAGGAGCTCGGTGCGGATCCGACGCGCGTCATTGCGTGCGGCGGGGCTGGACAGCTCCCAGAGGCGACCGGCGTCGCCGGCACCGTAGGCTTCGAAGTAGTCGTCGAAGACCGCGCTGGGACCCGAGGTGGCGCACGCGAGCGAGAGGAGGAGGACGAGGTAACGCACCGCGCCGTTATACGGCCGGCGAGTCAGCGGCTCAATGCGACAGAGCGGCCCAGGTCGCGGCGTTAGACCGCCTGGAGGAAGCGGGCGATGATCGTCTTCTCGCCAACCATGGGGAACTTCACGGTGACCCGAGCGTCCTCGCCGTTCCCTTCGACCTTCAGCACCTTGCCGCGCCCGAAGCGCGGGTGGACGACCTGACGGCCGACGAGCTCGCCGCCGCCGCCGCCGACCTGGGAGTCCGCATAGTCGAGCGACCGTCCGTGGCTCGGTCGTGAGGCCGACGCCGACGACGCGGACGACCCGGACGACGCCTTGGAAGCCGAGGCCGCCCAGCCGCCGCCGGTTGAGCGCCCGGCCAGCCCCTGCAGCGTAGAGAGGTCCGGGCGCACGGACGGGCGGGAAGTGGCGCCATGCGTCCAGCCGGCCGAACCCGAGAACGCCCTGCTGCCGCCGAACTCGGACTCGGGCTTGAGTACCGTGGGATCGATCTCGCCGAGGAAGCGGGATGGCATGTTGACGTCGGTGCGACCGAAGCGCTGCCGGCTTCGCGCGTAAGACAGGTAGACGCGCTCCTTGCCGCGGGTGATCGCCACGTAGGCGAGCCGCCGCTCCTCTTCCAGCGCCGCCTCCTCCTTGGAGTTGAAGTGCGGGAACACCTCCTCCTCGAGCCCCGTCACGAACACGGTGTCGAACTCGAGGCCCTTGGCGGCGTGCACGGTCATGAGCGTGACGGCTTGACCGCGGGCGTCCTGGTCGAGGCTGGTGAGCAGCGAGACGTGATCGATGAACGCCGTGAGGCTGCGGTCGCTGTTGCGCGCGCGCCACTCCTCGATGGACAGCATGAGCTCGTCCACGTTCTCCCGTCGTCCCTGGCCCTCGAGCGTGGTGTCTTTCTTGATCCAGTCGGCGAAGCCCGTGTCTTCCAGCACGGCCCTCGCCACCGCGAGGGCGTCGGCGTTCCGCTCAGCCACCACCCGGAGGCCCTGCACCTGGCCCCGGAAGCGCTCGATGGCGGCGCGCGACCGCGAGCCCTCGCGCGACTGGGCGAACAGCTCCATGGCCTCGAAGAGGGAGGTGCCCGTGGCGCTGCCGAGCTCGGCCACCCGCTCGAGCGTCTTGTCGCCGATGCCGCGGGGCGGCGAGTCGATCACCCGCAAGAGCGCGACGTCGTCGGCCGGGTTGTGGACGAGGCGCAGGTAAGCGAGGACGTCCTTGACCTCCTTGCGCTCGTAGAACTTGAGGCCGCCAACGACGATATAGGGCAGCGCCTCCATCCGGAGCACATCCTCGAACACGCGGCTCTGGGAGTGCGTCCGGTAGAACACCGCCACCTCGTTGAGGGGCGTGCCCGCGCGACGGCGGTCGAGGAGCTGCTTCAACACCCAGCGGGCCTCGCCCCCCTCGGTCTCGGCGGCGAACACCCGAATGAGCTCGCCGGCCGGCTTCTCGGTCCACAGCGACTTGTCGTGGCGTGCCGTGTTTCGGCGGATCAGCGAGCTGGCCGCCTTCAGGATGTTGCCCATGGAGCGGTAGTTGCGCTCGAGACGCACCACGGCGACCTCGCGCCCGGGGAACGTATCGGGGAAGTCGAGGATGTTGCGGACGTCCGCGCCGCGCCACCGGTAGCTCGACTGGTCGTCGTCGCCGACCACGCACAGGTTGGCGGCGTCACCGGCGAGGAGTCGGAGCAGGTGGCTCTGGGCGCGATCCGTGTCCTGGAACTCGTCCACCATGACGTAGCGCCACTTGTACTGCCACTCGGACAGGACCGGCGGGTGCTTCTCGAAGAGCTGGACGGTCTTGACGATGAGGTCGGAGAAGTCGAACGCGTTGGCGCGCGTCTTGGCGTCTTCATAAGCCGCGTAGACCTTCGCGCACGTCTTGTCGATCGGCAGCTCCATTGGCAGCTCGGGGTGCCCCGGCCCCCTCAGGAGGTGCGCCTGATCGTCGATGTAGTAGCTGGCCTTCTTTGGGGACAGGTACTCCTTGTCGACGTTGAGCTCCTTCATCACCTTGCCGAGCAGGCGCTCGCGGTCGTCTTGGTCATAGACCACGAAGTCGCGGGTGCGCCCCACGAGCTCCGCGTGGCGTCGAAGGAGGCGCAGGCCGGTGGAGTGGAAGGTGCCGATCCACGTGTCTTTGGCGCGCTCTCCGAGCAGCTTCTCTGTGCGCTCGCGCATCTCCGCCGCGGCCTTGTTGGTGAAGGTGACCGCCAGGATCTGCCACGGCATGAGGCCCACCGCCTCGACCAGCCAGGCGATCTTGTGGGTGATCACGCGCGTCTTGCCCGACCCGGCGCCCGCCAGGACCAACAGCGGCCCCTGGTTGTTGAGCACGGCGTTGAGCTGCTCGGGGTTCATGGTCCGCTCGAGGTCCTTGCGGAGGACCTCGGCGGGGGATGCCATGGACGCGAGGGGCCGAATGGGCTCGCCGATGTCGAAGAAGTCGTCCAAGGTGATGCCGGCCCGCGACGAGTCAGTGAGAATCAGTGGGAATCAGCGGGAATCAGTGGACCGTGATCTCTGCCGCCGCGGCCTGCGCCGGGCGCCCGCCGCCGAAGAGCTGCTGGAAGTCCCACACGGGACCGGCCACGAACGAGAGGGGGTCGTCGGCGAAGGCCGGCGCGCGCTTCTCGAAGAACGCGTGGCCCACGAAGTTCAGCGCCCAGCCGGCCGTGAACGACGCGGCCGACGCGAACCAGAGGAGCCCGAACGGCGTCCAGAGCAGGAGGCCCACGGTCCCGCCGACGATGAGCGGGATCCCCACGATGTGGAGCGTCCGGTTGGTCTTGTCTTGGTGCGTCTCGTCGTAGAAGCGGATCGCCTCGGCCCAGCGCTCCGCGAGGCCGCCCTGGAAGTCCGGGTGGGCCTTGCGCCACTCGACCTCGAGGCCCTGGAGGCCCGAGGCGAAGAGTCCGATCGACGAGAGCTTGCCGCCCATGAGCAGGCTCCCCATGCCGGCGGCCGTGAGCGCGAGGCTCTGGGTCTTGTCACTCACCATCTTGGACAACGCGTCGCGAACCAGCTTCTCGAGCATCGGGACCTCCTCGGGAGAACGGGCGTGCAGGATACCGACGACTTCCTCGTTGGCTAGTCCGAAGTTCCTGTTCCAGCGGCCGGCGTCGTGTGTTGCCCGTGAGGCCACGTGCAGCTCGTGGCATGCTCTGGGGATGCTGCAACGCACGGTGGAGCTCCTCGTTCAGAACGCCGCGACTTGGCTCGCCGCCGGCGCCCTGCCCTTCGCGCTGGGGGCCACCATCGCGCTCGCGGCCGCCGCGGTGTTCTCGTGGGTCGCGCTCTCACTGCGCTGGTGGCGGGGCAAGCTGGGCGTGGGGCTGGCCGTGTTCCTGGGGCTGCTCGCGATACCGAGCGCGGTCGGCGTGGGCCTCGCGTGCGGCTCGGGCCCGATGAGCGAGGCAGCGACGCGCGTGATTGGGGCGCACCGGGAGACGCTGGGCATCGCCGCGCCGGTGGGCCTCGCGCTACTGCTCCCGCTGGTGGACGCCTGGACGCTGGACGGTCAGGACGACGAGGCCTTCTTCGAGATCGAGACGAAGGACCAGAGCATCGACCTCGCCGCGTTCACCACAGAGTCCGGGCGGCGCCGCCTCGGTGAGCGCGTCACTCTGGCGCACGTTCGGCGACGGTATGAGCAGCACGCGCGCGACACGATGCAGGCTGCCGTGCGCGGCCCTTTCGCACCCGAGATCGACGCGCGGCTAGACGCGGAGCTCGGCGCCTTGGCAGCTGATGGGTATGCACGGCTGCTGCCGGCGTTACGCACGGATCGGGAGGGGGCGCTCCCGCCACCTGTCGCCAGCGCGCAGCTCGCTGAGGCCTTCTTCCAGGTTTGGGCGCCTGAGCGCGCGCGGCTGGCGGCGGAGGACTACCGGGGGTGGGCGCTGCTGGCGGCCGCTGGGCCGTGGTGGCTCCTGGCAGGAGTCGCCGCGCTCGTGGGAGCTGTCAGCTCCCGCCGTGCTTCGCGTTGAAGGTCTCGACGTAGGAGTTGTAGAGACCAGCGGTCTTCTCCTCTACGCGGTTCACCTTGCAGTGCACGATGTGACCCTCGGGCTGCTCCTTGACCCGGGTGACCGTGGCGTGCACTTCGACCGCCTCGCCCTTCTGGCCCACGGGAGGCTTGAGCGACACGACGAGTCGCGACCAGACCTCGGGCGCTTTCGTTCCGGGCGCGGCCTTGAAGACCACCCAGCCCGTACCGATCCGGTCGAGCGCTGCGGGGTTGGCCTTGCGCCCGATGAGGTATTCGATCTGAGGCAGGCCGGTGGTGACGGGCTTCGGCAGCGGCTTCACGACGCTGTCGCCCGACCGGCCGAATCCCTTGATCCGGTCGAGCAGGCTGCGTTTGCCCTCGTCCTTCACCGGGGGCGGCGGGCCCTCGGCGGACGACGGGCTGGACAGCGCGGGCTCGAGCTCGTCGAGCACGTCGGCGAAGAAGACGCCGGTGTTCTGGCCGAGCGACGCCGGCACGGGCAGCGGGTCGTCGAGCGACGGCGGCGGTGGCCTCTGCGGCGCTGACGGCGGAGCCGGCGCAGGCGGCTTGCGCGTTGCGATCTGAGAGGCTCGGACGCTCTCGAACTCGGCTGACTGCGCGTGCCGCATCTCCTGAGTGTTCACCTCAGGGGTGGAGGCGAGGTTCATCGGACGCCGAGGCGGGTGGCGCATGCGGTGGCCCCACCACGGCAGCTCCTCGAGCTCGCCCCCGTCGTACAGGTCCGGGAAGCGGTAGACGTGGACCACTCCCGAGCCCGAGGGAGGGGTCATCGGCCGAATGATGGAGCGGGTGATCCCCAGCACGTCGGTGAGGAAGGTCTTGAGCGGTCCCTCGCCGTACCGCGACGAAGCGTGCAGCCAGAACCCGCCGAAGCCGACGAGCTGGGACTCGTCCGTGGCCTCGGGCACCACCCAGGTGACCCGGAGGTCGAGCCAGACGGAGGGCTGGGTGCGGTCCACCTGGGCAGCCATCTGGATGCGCGAGCCGATCGCGGGCGGCGCCTTGGTGGTGACGAAGCCGCCTCCGGCGCCGACGTTGACGACCCTGCCGCGATAGCCGGTGGGACCGACGCGGAACGCCACGCGCAACCCGGATGGGTACCGGTGAAATAGACGCTTCTCGTCAACGAACACGGGGGGATTCCGCAGCTTGCATCGTCAGTTTGGGACTCTAGCCCAGATCCGAGCCATGGCCAACATCGCGGGCGGGCTCCCAAGCCGCCCGCCCGGGGGGCTCGGGGGCGTCCCCCAGGCAAGTATCGCGGGCGGTGCGGGGCCCTAGTCGGGGGACTCCGGGCAGCGGGACTCGAGCGACGGGTGACCGTAGAGGACGGCGCGTTGACCGGGGCTCAACGCTGTGCCGCGCGCCGCCGGCGTCATGAGGTTGGTCGCGGCCGCGAGCAGCGTGTCGTCGATCGGATCGTGCACGGACGGCTGGTCGGGCTCGGTCGTGTGGAAGAGACCAAGGGCGTGGCACAGCTCGTGGGCCACGACGCGCGCGAGCGGCTCGTCGCTCGCGGCTAGCGACACGTACACCGCGGCTCCGCTGAGCGGCGCGGGGGTGGGTGAAGCCCCTGCGTAGCTGGCCCCCAGAGCGTCGGTGAGGCTCGGGACGAAGCGCACCTCGAGCCCCGCGCCCGTGCGTCCGGTCTCGAGCCCGACGGCGCGCTCGACCGAGGGGAGCTCGCTGAGCTCGGGCGCCACGCGGATCTCCCCAGCCTCGACCGTGAGACCACCGTCCGCCAGGAGGTCGGCGGCCTCAGACAGCGCCGCCAGCGCGGCGTGGGCGTCCGCCTGGCTCGTAACGACGGGTGTGACGTGCAGCACCGGGGCGACCGGCCACCCCCAGCGCTCGACCACCTCGACCTCTGGCAAACACGCGCCCGAGAGGCGCGAGACGGTGAGCGTCCAGCTGCCTGAACCGAGCGGCAGCGGCTGGTCGAGCGGCGTTTCGTCTCGCCACGCGGAGGGCACGAGCAGCGAGACGCGATCGTGGCGGACCCCCGTGCGCGCAAGGCAGCCGGGGCAGCTGCGACCCGCCTCGACCCACCCTGGAGTGACGTAGTCGACGCCATCGGGCGCCCGGAGCTGAGAGACCGCGAGCTCGCCGCCAGCGCACCGGACCGTGATGAGGAGCGTAGAGGCTTCGCCCACCAGGATCTCGACCGGAGCGTCTGCCGCGACGTCGAAGCGCTGCACGCGGACCGGCCCAGCGCAAGGCGGGGACGAGACCTCAGCGTCGGCTGGAGACGCGTCGTGCGCCAGGGGCCCAGGGGGGGCCTGTGACCCGGTGCACGCGAACAATGCGAAGGCGATGGTCGGGGAAGTGGGATTCGAACCCACGGCTTCAAGCTCCCAAAGCTTGCGCGCTACCAGACTGCGCTATTCCCCGAGCTGACATCACGTGTGGGGCGCCTCCAGCACCCCGGCCGGCCCGACGAGAGGTTGGACCGCGGCCCGCGTCTCCGGTGCGTCTTGCTCTGACGCAGAGCCAGGCGCACCCAGGCGCGAGCCCGCGTGTTGTAAACGCTCACCGAGGCGCATGCAACGTCGGCGGAGCGGTCGTGCAGCGCAGGACGCGCCCGAGCGTGCGAAGCATGGCGGGCCAACCGTGGGCGCTTGCTCGCGCCGGTGTCGCTCACCGAATAGACTCGGCCGATGCGCCTCTCCTGCCTCCTCCCCTTGTGGTTCCTCGTGGGTTGCATCGACGACGTCGTGGCTCAACCAGACGACGACGCGACCGTCGGCAGTGCGGACAGCGGCGCCGCGGACGTCTCTGGAGGCGGTGACGAGCCCGACTCGGGGCCGCCGGTTCCGTTCGATGTAGCCCAGGGCGAGGACCTCCCCCCGCCCGAAGATGCGGCCTCGGGCCCCGGCGACGCCGCCGTCGACCCCGTCGACACCACGCCGACCCCTCTGGAGCCGCTGAAGGAGGCCGTCCCGGCCCCGGGCGACGGCCCGAACCCGACCAACGCGAGCCTGTTCGCGCCGGGGTTCACCAAGCTCGCCCTGGACTTCGAGCCCGCCGACTGGGCGGCGTTGGAAGAGAACCTCGCGTCGGGCTCGAAGGACTATGTGCCAGCCACGTTCACGTACGACGGCGAGAGCCTGCCGTCGGCCGTCCGGCTGAAGTCGAACCCGGAAGACTGGGAGGGCGCGAAGCCGCAATTCGTCGTGAAGTTCAACGAGTACGACAAAGCGGCCCGCTTCAGGGGGCTGCGCCGGCTCGTCCTCGAGGCCAACCCCTCCGACGCGACGCACTGCCGCAACACGGTGGCGCTGGGCTTCATGCGAGACACCGGGGTGATGACTCCGCGCTCGACGCACGCGAAGCTCACGATCGATGGCGCGCCCTTCGGCGTGTACGAGCTGATCGAGGCCGTAGACAACGAGTTCCTCGAGGACCGCTTCGCGGAGGACGGAGGCAACCTCTACGAGAACGGCGAGGAGCTGAAGACGAACGAGTCCGTCGGCGACACCTCCGATCTGGACGCGCTGTACGAGGCGCTGCAAGCAGGCAACGCAGCCGCGGTGGATGACCTGGTCGTCGTGGGGAGCTTCTTGGACCTCGCGGCCGCGGAGGCCGCCCTGGGGCTTGGCGACAACTTCTGGGCCGGCGGCTGGAACTTCTACCTCTACCACGAGCCAGTCGCGGGCTGGGTCATCCTGCCGTGGGACCTCGACGACTTCCTGATCGACGAGACCCCCACGGACGCTGACGTGCTGACGGCGGAAGGCATCGTCGTGCCCGGCAACGAGCCGCACCCGATGATGGAGCTCATCCGCTCTGTGCCCAACTGGCGCGCGCACTTCCTGGCGCGCGTCGCTCAGCGCCTCCCGGCCCTCGAGGCCCTCGACGACGCGGTCACCGCGTGTTGCCAGGAGGTGCGCAGCGCTGTCCTGGCGGATCCCAACGCTGGCGTTGACGCCGAGACCTTCGACGACGCGTGCGCCACGCTGAAGGCGCGCGCGGCGGCCCGAGCGCAGAGCGTGGCGGCGAGCCTTTGACGAGCGCGCCGCCTGGAGCGGACCTGGGGCTCCGGAGGAGCACGCCGCGGTGGGTGCTCCCGTTGGGCCTCGGGATCGGGCTCCTGCACCTGGCCCCGCTCCTCGCGTCTGCCGACGCGACCCCCAGCGACCATACCTTCCTCGGGTACCGGCACCAGGCCAGCGACGTGGCCCAGTACCTGGCGATCGCGCGCGAGTCAGCGGAGACGGGCTCTCCGGCCACCCACAACCCCTTCGTCACCGAGGTGCACGATGGCCGGTTCGTCGTGCTCTTCCTCTGGGTGGTGGGGCTCGTCCATCGCTTCGTGGGCCTGTCCTTGCCCGTGGCGTACCACGCGGTCGGCGTGGTGGCCGTGGGTGCGCTGGGCGTAGCGGTCTATGGGCTGGCGACGCGCCTCCTGGGGACGGCGCGCGCGGGCCTCGCCACTGCGGTGGTCTTACTCGCGGTGGGTCCGCCATGGTTGTCGCTCGCCTTCGGAGCCGCCGAGCGCACCGAGGTGCTCGCGTACTTCTGGAACTGGTCCACGTTCGGCGCCGCGGCGCTGCCCATGTGGTGCGCGGCGCTCACCGGGGTGGTGCTTGGCCTCCGGGCCCTCCTCGCCGGCCACCCCGGGCGCGCGGGCCTCGCGGTGTTCCTCACCTACCTCACCCACCCCTATACGGGCGTCGCCACGGGGGCCCTGCTCACCGCGGTGGCTGTGTTCGGCCCCGCCCCGGTGCCGCAGCTCACCTGGGCGCGCCGGCTCCGGGTCCCGGGTGTGGCGGCGCTGCTCCTGGCGCCGGTGGTGCTCTGGCAGCTGGGCGACCCTGTGTTCCTGGCCACGGCGGAGAACGCCAAGGGCTGGGTGTATCGGTATACGCTGTGGGACGCGCTGGAGACCCAGTGGCCTCTTTGGCTCCTGGCCGGCGTGGGGCTCTCGCCGCTCGGGCGCTGGGTCGAGGCCGCGGGCGCGTCCGAGAGGGGCGCCGCGAGGCTCGTCGGGGGTTGGCTGCTGCTCATGGTCGGCCTGTCGCAGCTCCCCGGGATGGCGAGCGTGAAGTTCCAGTACCTCACCCACCTGCCCTTGGCGCTGGCGGCGGCTGCGGGGGTGGACGCGTCACTGCGGTGGGCCGGGCGGGCGGGCCCGGCGCTGGGCGCCGCCGCCCTACTCGCGGGCCCCGCCTCGCTCCTCCTGGCGGAGACACGGGCGACGCGCGTCGATCCGTTCGTTCATGTCCCCACGGACACGCTGGCCGTTCTCGCCGTGCTCGAGGCCGCGCCGCCCGGCGGCGTGGTGACCGACCCGAGCCTCGGAAACCTCGTGCCATGGCGCACCGGCAAGCCGGTCTTCGCCGGGCACTGGTTCATGAGCACCGAGTGGCCGAAGCGCCTCGCGGTCCTCGAGTCGCTCGGCCGGCCCGAGGTGCCGCTGGAGGTGAAGCGGTCGCTGCTCGCGGCCGCGAACCTCCGCTACGCTCTGCTCACGCCGTCGTTCACGCTGGACGCCGGGCTGATCGCCGAGCGGCTCGCGGAATCCAAGACGGCCACCCTCGTCAGCCTGCGCACGACCGCGGGCAGGTGACGGGCCACGGGTGGGCGCGGTCACGCGGCTGCCTTTGGCTTGTCGTCCTTGCCCGCAGCGGCTAAGGTCCGCGCCCACTTGAGCCTGGCGCAGAGCGAGCGCCGGGGCCGACAAACAGCCGAGGAGTGCCGAGGGAGCCCATGAACAAGATCAAGGTCGCAGGTACGGTGGTGGAGCTC
>SXOO01000200.1 GCA_005776725.1 Pseudomonadota bacterium
CTGGTGTCCTCGGCCTGGAATGTGGTCCCAGATGCCATCGCCGCGATGTGCTCATACGAGGCCGAGCGACGAGCGCTGGCCGAGTTCAGGCGTCCGGTGCTGCACTCCGAACTCTACGATAAGGTGAAGCCGCTGCTTCGCTTCTCCAAGGACACCGAAGACCGCCTCACAGGCATGCCCGCGCAATTGCTGCAGTATCCGTCGCCTGCACTGGCGGCGCTGGTGGACCCGGTGGAGCTGTCTCTGGCCAGTGACGGGCTGCCCTCCCTGGCCGAGGTGCTCTCCCGGGTGGAGGCCCAGCTCCAACGGGCGCTGGAGGCGCTGCCACACGACGAGGTCGGGCGCGAGCACGAGCGTTGGTACTGGGCCGCGCCCGTGTGGCTCGACCATCTGCAAGGCTTCGGTGGCGTGACCGCGTGGCTACCCGAATGGGGGACCGGCGACGGCGACGACGAAGGCGGTGCGTTCCGCGAGCACGCCTAGCGTTTGGCCCAAGCGGCGGGCCAGCTCTCGCCCCCGCTCGGACGACGACCGACGAACCTGGCCGGCGTACTGGCCAAGGTGACGCTGGCGGGGCCTGCGATATGCGCGTTGCGCTCGCTGCGGCGCAGCGCCCCCGACCTGACGTGGGACGCCCACGCACTGTTGAGTGCGGCGGCCAAGGTGGGAGCTTGCTTCCGCACCCTGTTCAACGTACCGGAGTCCATCGCGCTGCTTCGGGCGGAGGACGGCTCCGACAGCCACTGGCTGCTGGCGCTCGACCACGGGCTGCAGGGCAACCTGGCCGCCCTGTTCGACGAGCAGGTACACGTGCTGACCGAGGCCATGGGCGTGGCCGACGCGCCCAGCCCTCAGCGCGTCGAGCGTGTGGCCACGGAGCTGCGTGACAGTCTCTCCATTCGCACTTCCCAGGTACAACTCGACCAGCTCCACCCCCGAGCCGACGGACGCGCCATAGACATCACCCCCTTCAAGTTGCGCCCAGTTGGCGAGGCTCATGCGCGGCTTGGCGCTGTATCGCCTCGTGTTTTGGGAAGCCGCGACAGGAAGACCTGCTCGCGCACCTCGGCGAGAGGCTGTCGCCAGAAGACGTAGACCGCGCCGAGGCCGAGTGGAGGATCGACCTGAGTCCCCGATCTTCACCGACGACCCATGAACGATCCGCACGTTGTCGGTGACATCCTGTGCCTCCGGCTCTGCGGAGATCAGAGGAGGAACACCTTCGTGAGGATGTCGGCGATCCCGATCAGCGCCGCCCCCGCGATGAGGCCCGCGCAGATAGGCTCCTTCGAGTCCACCCAGAGCTTGTGGCCGCTGGACTCGGCGTTGGCGTGGCGGCGCTCCATCCAGGCGAAGAACGCAGCGCCCGCGAACATCGCGAGCGTGGACTCGGGCGGGATGACCACCCCGAGGCCGATCGCCAGCGGGCTCAGCGGGAAGCGCCCCCGAGTGCGGATGCGGAGCACCTCCATCACCACACCGGCGACCGCGGCGATCACCATGGAGATCACGATGGAGCGAGTGAGCAGGGTGCCGCCCGAGCCCCCGAAGATCGCCGTGACGAGCTCCGAGACGCCCTTCCACTGGACGGCCGACGGGAAGCCGAACTGGCCGCCGTCGGGCGACATGGTGGCCTGGACGTTGTCGCCCGGCGAATAGCCCGAGAGGAAGAGGACATAGAAGAGCGGCGTGGACGCCAGCGCGCCGGCGACGATCCCGATCATGTGGCCGATGGCCTGGTGGCGCGGCTTTCCGCCCAGCATGTACCCGGGCTTGATGTCCATGAGCAGGTTGGAGGCGTTGCCCGCCACCTCCACGCACATCACGCCGGTCATGAGGTTGGTCGGTGGGTGCTTCGGGTCCAGGGCGCCGAAGGTGAACTGCGGGATCTTGCTGAGCGAGCCCGTGGGCGTGATGCCGGTGAGGGCCGTGCTGCTCGCGGCGATGAGGCTCAGGATCATGATGAGCGGCAGGGCGCTGAGGCCGAAGACCCAGCTGACGCCGAACCACGTGTAGGCCATCCAGATGCCGATCGCGCCCACGATGGGGATCCCGAGGAACGAGATCCACAGCGGGAGCTCGATGTGTGCCACCGGATCCTCCCCGGTGGATTTGCGACGCCGAAGACCGCGGAAGGCCTGAACGAACACCTCGGGCTTCGCGAAGAGCGCCACCAGCGAGGCCACCACCATGATCACGATCCCCCACCAGAGCGCCCACGAGTTGAGGACGTGGGCGCGGCTGAAGGTGCCGTTGGCGCGCGGGAGGATCTCACCGGCCGCGATCATCGCGGGCACGATCACCACGAAGTTGAGCAGCATCCCCAGCATCATGCTGGCGGCTGACCGGAGGCCCATGAGCCCCCCAGCGCCGAACATGGCGAGGTCCAGGGCCGGCACCATACCCAGCTGGCTGAGCGGCGCGCCGGAGAGCTTCGGCTCCGAGATCCAGCCCTTCTCCACCAGCTTCGCGTACCCGAAGTCGTGCGGGAGGTGGAACGACGAAGAGAAGCCGAGCCACTTCTCCTGCACCAGCTTCATGAGGTTCTCGCCCATGAGCGCGCTCAAGCCACCCGCGAGCGCCGCGGCGCCGGCGAGCGCTCGCGCCTTGAACATGCCCACGGCCGCCGAGGTGGAGTAGAGCGCGTCGAGGACCACGCCGCAGGCCTGCCCCTCGGGGAAGGGCTGCTGCTCGTCGTTGATGAAGCGCCGCTTCATCGGGAACGCGACCAGCACGCCGAGCACGGAGAGCACGATGTTGAAGAGCAACATCTGCCACCAGGGGATCAGGGCGTTCTCGATCCACATGTAGGCGGCGAGGCCCGAGATCAGGGGGCCGGTCATGTACCCGGCGGCGGTGGCCACGCTCTGCGAGGCGTTGTTCTCGAGGATGGTCATGTCCCGCACGCCGAGCTGGCTCATGAGCCGGAACGCGGCATACGCGAGGATCACGCTGGTGAGGCCAACGCCGAGCGTCCACCCGGTCTTCGCGCCGATGTAGAGGTTGGTGGCCGACAGCACCCCCCCGAGGAGGAAACCCGTGGCTGCCGAGCGCAAGGTGAGCTGCGGCATGTCGCCGCGGTACACCTTCTCGAGCCACCAGCGGTCCTTCTGCTCGCGGCTCCACGTGCGGACCTGTTCCTCGGTCAGACGCTCTAATGCCACGGGGTGTCCTTTCGTACGGGTAACGGGGGTTCGGGGACCGTCGCTTGAGTCGCACTGCCGGTCAAGCCGGCAGAGGTGGACAGCGGAGGGCGTGGAGTCGCCCGACCGCTAGAAGGCCCAGCTGAGGCTGGCCGTGACCACGTCTTCGGACGACAGCTCGTGGAGCACGCTGAGCGGGCCGGTCTCCCCGGCGAACACCAGCGCGGCTTCGAGGCGTAGGACGAGGTCGGCCACCAGGCGGCGCTCGGCGAACGCCCGGAAAAGCGTATCGGTGCGTTTCAGGTCGATGACGGCGCTCACGCCGAGGCGGGTGTCGTCGTCGTCGTCGAAGGCCCAGCGCGCGGCGACGTACAGGTCGCCTTGCAGCGGGCGGAGGGCCGCCTGGGCGTCGTAGTAGGGGCGCACCTCGCCGACGTACTCGGCCACGAGCGTGAGGTCGTGGTCGCCCACCAGGTCCCAGAGCGTGGCTTCGAGGCCCGCGACGTACGCGGTGGTCGAGGGTGGGATGGGCTCGGTGTAGGGATGGGGGTTCTCCTCCACCCGAAAGTCGGGCGCGCGGCGCGTGGAGGTGTGAGCCACCTCGCCGCGGAGGACCACGGGCCCCACCGTCCACGCGAGCGCGCCGCCGAACACGTCTATCGGGTAGCTCACCGCGCGGAGCGTGAGGTCGTCGAGCCAGGGGCCGGGGAGCCGGGTGGGGCCGCTCATCCAGGCGGCGTGAAGCTCGACGGGGCCCAGGGTGGCGCGGACACGGCTCGCGAACGTGACCTCGTCGAGGTCCTCTGGAGGTCGCGCGGCGCCGGGCAGATCCAGCCGAAACCTGTCGAAGCCGCCGAGCGAGAAGCCGAGCTGCGCGGCGCCGCTGGGGAAGCGGGCCGGGTGGACCAGCGGCGCGACTACGGCCTCGAAGATCACGGGCTCGAGAGTCAGCGCCACCTGCATCGCGACGAGCGCCACGCGGTCGGGTCGGATGAGCCCCTGACCCGCATCCACCGGAGCCAGCGTGTCGGTGGGGCGGAGCACCTCGCAGAGGCCCCACCGCAGCTCCAGGAGGCCAAGGTGGACGTCGACGGGGCCGGCAGTGAGCGCCACGGAGGCCTCACGCGGGATGAAGCGGTTCCGCTCGGAGTCGACGGCGTCGATCGCGAAGCGCGGGCGGAGGTGTATCCGGACGGCGGGATCGGGGCGCCAATCGAGGTCTGCCGAGAGCGTGAAGCGCGTGAGCGGGGTGCGCCACTGGTCCAGGTGCTCGGGCTGCACCTCCGAGTCCAACGACAGGGTGACCCGCGTGAGCCACTCGTCGGCTGCGGCGTGGGACGCCACGAGCAAGACGAGGAGCGCCCTCACTCTTGGAGCTGCTGCAGATAGGCGACGAGTGTGGCGACCTCGGCGGGGCTGAGGTGACTCGTCTTTCCGTGTTGATCCGATGGGTTGCCGGTCGTTAAAACCGCCTCGAGCGTGGCAGCCGAGCCGTCGTGCAGGTTGGGCGCGGTGGCCCAGACGCCGACGAGGGTGGGGGTGTCGATGCCCGGGAGCGGGCCGCCGAGGCGCTGGCCGGAGCTGGGCTTCAGGGTGCCCACGTCATGCAGCAGCGGCATCTTGGGGCCCCCCGGCTCCTGCGGCAGAAACGCGCTGTCCGTGAAGCGCGGGCCCGAGTGGCACGTGGTGCAGCCGGTCTCCGTGGACTCGAAGAGGGCCTTGCCGGCGAGCGCCTCGGGGCTCAGCGAGCCGTCCGGCTGGCGGAAGGGGCTCTTCAGCTCGGTGGTGAGGCTCCCCACGAAGGCCGCGAGTGCGTCGAGGTCCTCCGAGAGGCCGGCCTTCGAGGTGCCGAGGGTCTTGTCGTGGCCGTCGGCGAAGAAGACCGCGTCCGGGAGGAGGCCGGCGCCCCCGAAGGGGCCGCGGATGTCGTGCTCGAAGTCGTGGATCTCGTCGAAGTTGCCGGTCCAGTGGACCGGGCCGTCGTCGGCCTTCCCGAGCAGCGTGGTGGTGTTGCGCAGGCCCTCGCCGCGGTCCGTGAAGTCCCAGACGAGGTTGTCGGTCTCGCCGTCCGGGTGGCAGTGGGCGCAGGCGATGTAGGTGTCGCGGCTGAGGCGCGGGTCGTAGCTGTCGTTGAAGAGCCGCTTGCCCCGGAGGAGCTCGGGGGTGAGCGGCTCCGCGACCACGGTCCCCACGCGGTGGCGCTCGGTGGGGAGCGCGCCGGACCAGTCGAGGACCACGACCTGCCGCGAGAGGCTGGCGTCCACGAAGACGAGGCCCGAGTCGGGGTCCACGGCGAGCCCGTCGAGCGCGAGGCCCACGTCCTGCGCCGAGCCGGAGTCCGAGCCCGTGAGCGCGTCGCGGCGCGTGATGGCCCGCGAGCCGCGCATCACGATGTAGACGAAGTCTCCGTGGGGCGACCACGCCGCGGCGTTCGCAAGGCCCCGCCCATCGAACTGCGCCCGCGCGCCCTGGGCTGCGGCGACCTCTCCGGTCGCGGCGAGGTCCAGCGTGGAGAGCACGGCGCGCATCGTCGTATCGAAGGCGAGCGCCTTGCCGGTGAGGAAGGCCCCCTCGTAGGCGCCGGCCTGCATCGACGGCACTGCCGCCTCACGGGCCGTGGGCGAGACCGCTACGGCCCCGAGCAGGGTGGGCAGACCGCCAATCTCCGTGTCGGACGGGCTCTGCGGGTCGATGGCGAGCACTACGCGTGTAACCTCGCCGGGCGCGGCCGGGTCCACGAGCGCGATGGCGCCCCCGACCGCGGCGTCCGAACGCCAACGCGCCACGGCGATGCGGCCGTCCGGGAGCACGGCGAGGTCGCGCGCGTCGGGGAGGGCCGGGATCAGCTCTGCCACCCCGTCGGGCGCGTCCTTCGGGATCCGCGCGAGCACGCCGCGGGATCGCAAGGACACGAAGAGGGCGTCGCCCACTGCCACTACGCCGTAGGCCTTGCTGGCGCGCGGTAGGGGCGTGAACACGGCCGGGCCGCTCACCACGCCGGTCGCGGGGTCGTAGGGGAGGCGCGCGAGCTGGTCGGACTCGTCGCACGGCACGTAGAGGTGGCCCCCGTGGGGCGTGACGGTGCGGGGATGGCCCTCAACCGGCGCGCGCCAGAGCACGGAGCCCCCGCCCGCGGCGCCGTCGATGCCGACCACCGCGTCCCCGTCGGCCACTACCACCGCGGCGCGCTCCTGGCCGAGCGCCGCGATGGTGGACGACTGCATCGGCGTGAACGTGAGCGGCCACGTGACCGTGACCACCACGCCGTCCGTGCGGACGGTGCCGCCGGCGTCTCTGACGCTGAGCACGGCCTGATACCGCCCCGGGGCCGCGTAGGTCACCGAGGCCTCGGGCGACGCGCTCCACTCCGAGCTGCCGAGGCCCGAGCCGAAGAACCACTGGTACTCGGCGGCGCCGCTGCTCGCGGACCCGTCCAGCACGAGCTCCTCGCCCACGGTGGCGTAGCGGTCGGCGCCGCCATTCGCCATAAGCGGGAGCGTGTCGGTGTCGGGGGGCGGCTCCGGGAGGTCGGCGTTGCCATCCGAGCCGCCCGTGGCGTCCGGGTCCGGCGTGTCCTGAGCGTCGAGGTCGCCGGTGGCGTCGGTGCTCCCCGCAGCGTCGGAGGTGTCACTCCCAACCGGCGCGCCCTCCGACGCGCACGCGATGGCGAGCAGGAGCGCGAGCCCCGAGGGTCTCACGGCGCCACGCCGGCCGTCTTGAAGGTGGCCTTGAAGGGCACAGCGATGGCGTTGCCGCTGTAGTCGATGAGGCCGCCCGCCGGCAGCTCCAGGGTGTACGAGGTGCCGGGCTTCAGCGGCGCTTCGGGCCAGAAGTTTACGATGTTCTCCTGCACGGAGCAGACGCCGTCGACGCGGCCGAGCTCCGGCGCGACGTCCCTCTCGTAGAGGCGCACCGAGCCGTCGAAGGCGCTCTTCACGTCCACCATCTCGTTCATCGAGAGGCCAAAGCGCGAGGTGACGGCGATCCCGGTGGCGCCATCGCGCGGCCAAGACCAGAGCGCCACGGGCGGGGTGTTGTCGGGCTCAGCTCGGGAGGGGGCGATGGCGGTGGCTTTGTCGGTCTCGGCCTTGTCGTCGACGCTGAGCACCGCGATGTTGGCGATAGGCGTGACGGTGTCGAGGTCACCGACCAGGTCCATCCGCGCCACCTCGGTGATGTTCTCGATATCGCTCACGTCGTAGATCGCCGCGAAGCTCGACTCGCCCACGTACGCGTAGTCCTCGTGGACGAAGACGTAGCCGCCGTTGCCCTCCGACGTGACCTCGCCGCTCCAAGTGGGCGCCGAGGGGTCGGCGATGTCGTAGACGATCACGCCACCGCCGCCCTCTTTCCGCACGAAGTAGAGGTGCGAGCCGTGCATGTTGGTGAAGTAGGCGTCGCGGGGCTCGCCGGTGCCGTCCTTCGCCTCGAAGTCGCCGCCGGGGATGGGCTGGGGCGCCTTGGGGTCGGAGATGTCGAGGAGCACCGCTCGCGGGCCCTCGGCCGCCGTGATGATGAGCAGGTTCCCAATGGCGTGGATCTGGCCCACCCGCAGCACGGGCGAGAGCTGGTGGCGCGCCACGAGCACCGGCTTGCTCGGGTCCGTGGCGTCCACGATGTAGACGCCGTTGTCGGCGCCCGCCACGTAGACGTAGGGCCCCTGCCAGAACACGCTGAGCGGCACCCGCGCGTAGGCGTCCGGGTAGAACGCGTCGGGCAGCTTCATGAGCCCCACGGACTTCGGCGCGGTCGGGTCCGAGATGTCCCAGAACTCGATGCCCGGCTCGAGGGCCTCGAGCCCGTTGACCACGGCCCAGAAGCCCGTGCCCTTGGTCTCGCCGATGCCGGCGTAGAATCCCACGCTGTGCGTCTCGCGCATGAGCATCGACTCGCCGATGCCCACGGTGACCGGCTCGCACGGCTTCGAGATGTCGAAGAAGGTGAGCCCGCCGCCCAGGCCGAACTCGGGGCACCAGGGCAGGAGCAGGTAGCCGTCGACCATGACCACGAGGTTGTGGTGGTCGAAGAGGTCGTTCGGGCCACCGTCGAGGTAGGCGCAGTTCTGGTACAGCGCTTCGGGTGGGAAGGTGACCTTGGGGGCGCCGGGGCCGTGGTTGGCTGGCCTCGCGTCCGGCGCCGGGTACGGGCGCGGCTCGGGGCCGACGTCGACCGGGATATCCGGTACCTCGACGAGATCCGACGGCTCGGGGACGTCGACCGTGGAGCCGTCGGAGGTGTCAGCGGCGCCCGTGCCCGTTGAGTCGACCGGCGGCGGGGACGCGTCCGTTCCGCTGCAACCGAGGGGCGTGCAGAGGATCAGCGAGGCCAGTGATGAGGCGACGAAGCCGCGGAGCGGCGAGTAGGAGCTGTGAACCACCCAGGCAGGCTAGCGAGAGCCGGGAGGCGAGTCCAGGGACCGCTGGGAGGCCCAAGGACCTACCCTCAGCGTCACTAGCGGTCGACTGCCGCTTGGCTGGGTGGGGTGCGTCACCGTTCGCCAAGTGGGAGGCAAGTTTGCTGCGCCGGGCGCGGGTCACCCGGCCGCAGAGGGGGGGCCAAGCTGTTGCACGACCAGAGGACCGGGCCCTGCTAGCATGAGCACGTGGAGACCCTGACCCAACACCTGAACGATGCGCTGCGCTCGAATGCGGAGCGTCTGCCGCGATACGCGGAAATCTCCAA
>SXOO01000026.1 GCA_005776725.1 Pseudomonadota bacterium
CCACGGTCGCCGCGGCGACGCCGCCCGCGGCTCCTCCCACCGTCGTAGCCCCCCCAGCCGAGGCGGCAGCGCCCGCCGCCCCCACGGTGAGCACCCCGCCACGCGTCGAGGTCGTGAGCGCCCCGAGAGAGGCGGAGCCGGAGGGCACCGCGCTCCAGCGCCGCGCCCCCACCACGCCGCCGGAGCAGCCGGCGCGAGGCATGGAGGTCGAAGACTCGGCGATGCGCCGCGGAGTGGTCACGAACACGGAGTCGGTGCGGATCGCGGTCCGCTCCACGCCGCCTGGTGCCCGCGTCGCTTTCCTCGATCAAGAGCTCGTCACGCCCTGCGAAGTGGTGCTCCCGCGGGGCGCGAAGAACCTGCCGCTCGCTTTGTCGCTGGACGGTTACGCCAAGGTGGAGACGAAGGTCTCTGGGACGAACACCCGGGCGCTGGACGTGAAGTTGCGCAAGAAGGGCGGCGGTCGTCGAGGCGACTCCGGCGAGGGATACGACAAGTGGTAAGACGGGGCCTACGCATCGTCGTCCTCTTCGTGGCGGTGTTCTTCGCCGCCACCGCGAGCGCGCAGAGCCGCCAGGATCGCGCCCGCGATCTGTTCGAGCGCGGGAGAGCCCTCTACGCCGAGCGGAAGTACGATGAGGCGCTCGAGTCCCTCATGCAGGCGTACGTACTCGATCCGAGCCCGGTGCTCATCTACAACATCGCCCGGATCCACGAAGACAAGGACGACCTCGAGAACGCCGCGCGCTTCTTCGAGAACTACTTGAAGATCGCACCGCGCGCGAAGGACCGCGCCGCGGTCAAGAAGCGGCTCGCGGCGCTGAAGAAGGCCATCGCCACGCGCCCGCCACGCGGCTTCCTCACCCTCAGCACCACGCCGCCCGGCGCGACGATCCGGGTCGACGGCTTGGTCGTGGGTCAATCGCCAGTCTCGGCGGTGCCCCTGTCCGCCGGCCGCCACGGCCTCGAGGCCAACATCGACGGCTACGAGACCTGGCGTATGGACGTCGCGATCACCGGGGGGCGCACGCTCACGCTCTCGGCCAACCTCAGCGATCGGCCCGGGCCGGTGATCATCGAGACGAACCCACCGGGCGCCGAAGTTTTCGTGCTGGGCGGGTCGCGTCAGAGCCTCGGGCGATGCCCGTGTAGCGCGATGCTGGCCGCGGGAAAGCACACGCTCGAAGCGTCCGCTCTGGGCTTCAAGCCCACGGTCGTCGAGGTGGAGAAGCTACCGAGCCAGCCGCTCACGCTGCGCATCACGCTCGTCGCAGAGGCCACAACGGGCGAGCTGGAGGTCACGAGCACCGTCGCGGGCTCGGTGGTCACGGTCGACGGCCACTCGGTGGGCACGCCCCCCTTCGCCAGCCCGTTGCTGCTGCGCGCCGGCGTCGTGCGCGTGGAGGTGTCGGCGCCCGGCCACGAGCCCTACGTCGAGACCGTGTCGATCAGCCCGGGGAGGCGCGCGAGCGTAATGGCCCGCCTGGTCCCACAGGGCTCCCAGCAGACCAACGTGGTTGTCGCGATGGACACGCCGCGATCCGGCATGCGGGTGGCCGGGTTCGCCGTGCTTGGGATCGGCATCACCGGCGCGGTGGCTGGGGCGGCGCTCCACGCCACCGCCAAGGCGCGCGAATACGACTACACGCACAACGGCGTCTATCGCCGGGTCGCGACGGACGTGGGGCCCGTGCTCCTGCGCATGGACACCACGCGCGCCAAAGCTCTGGAGGCCGAGGAGCTGTCCAAGAATCTGGAGCTCGGCGCCATCATCTCGTACGCCGTGGGCGGCGCGATGATCCTCACGGGCGCGATCCTCGTCGCTGTGGATCCCTCGCAGGACCTGGAGCGCCTCAGCTTCCCCCTGCCCGGGCTCATCCCCGTGGAGGGCGGGGGCCTCGCGACCCTCGGCTGGAGCTTCTGAGTGACCGACACCTCCGGTGAGCTCGCGCTGGCCACCCGCCGCGCGTTGCTGGCGAAGCTCGGCGTAGCGGGCGTCTCTGCGCTGGTGGCCGGTCCGTCGCTGGTCGCGATGGTCAGCGCCCCGGACCGCGTCGCTCCCCTCGAGGCCGCGCTGGGCCCCGTCGAGCGGTTCACGAGGGGCTCGCTCACGCGGGTCACCGTGGTCGCTACGCGCGCGGACGCGTGGCTCATGCGGCGCGACGAAGCCGTGGGGGCGGTTTGGGTGGTCCGGGACGCCGCCGGCGACTTCACGGTGCTGTCCACCATCTGCCCGCACCTCGGGTGTGGCACCGTCAGCACCAGCGACGGCTTCGTCTGCCCGTGCCACGACAGCCACTTCTCCCGAACCGGGGCCCGGGATAGCGCGAAGGCGGGTCCGGCCCCCCGCGACCTCGACCCCCTCCCCCACCGGGTCGCCGAGGGAACCCTCCACTGCACTTGGGTCCGCTTCAAGCCGGGCCGGGCCGACCGCGTCCGAGAGGTCGGCTGATGTTGTCCCGCATCGGGGCGGCGGTGGACGCCCAGACTGGTTGGCTCTCTGCGCTCGACAAACGGCTCACCGCTCCGGTTCGTCCATCGCTGGGGCGGGCGTTGCTGCCGGCGATCGTGGCCATCTTCGCGCTCGAGGCGTTCACTGGCCTGGCGCTCGCGTTCCACTATGCCCCCACCGCCACGGACGCCTGGGCGTCGGTCCATCGGATAGAGCAACGCGTCGCGCTCGGCGCCCTGCTCCGCGGAGCTCACGCCGCGGGTACGGTGGCGCTCATCGTCCTCCTGGGCCTGGCGGTGGTGCACGGCGTCGCCACCGCCGCGTGGCGGCGCCGAGGGCTCGGCTGGCTGGGCCTCATCGGTCTCCTCGGAGTCCTGCCCCTCTTCCCCATGACGGGGAACCTCCTGCCGTGGGACGAGACGGGTTATTGGCAGACCGAGGTAGAGGCCGCGATCATCGGCAACGTCCCCGCCTTGGGCGACACGGCAAGAGCTGTCGCGCTCGGCGGAGCGGAGATCGGCTCTGCCACGCTCACCCGCTACTACGCGGCCCACACCCTGCTGCTACCGGCGCTGTTCCTCGTGCCGCTCACCCTGGCCTGGGTCGGGCTCCGGCGCGCCCGCCCGGAGTCCCCGGAGGAGGGCGCACCGCCGTACTTCCCGCGCCAGTACCTCCTGGAGTTGGGAGTGGCAGCGGCCGGGGTCGCCGCCGTATTCGTGGCCGGCTGGCTCCTGCCCGCCCCACTCGGCGCGCCCGGCGACCCGACCAGCCCCATCGACGCGCGGCCCGAGTGGTACTTCATGCCGCTGTACGCGCTGCGGAAGGCCCTCGAAGGTCCGCTCGAGATCGTCGGGACGGCCGTGATCCCTGGGGCCCTCATCACGCTGCTCGCTGCGCTCCCGGTGCTGGATCCCGACGGCAAGCGCCGTTGGGGGTTCGCGGCGCTCTTGGGCGCAGGGGTCGCGGCGCTCGGCGCACTCTCCGGGATCGCCATGGCGCAAGACAGCGACAACGCGTCTTACCAGCGGGACCGCGAGCGTGTGGCCCTCCGCGCCGCTATAGCAAAGGAGTACGCCGCCGAGACGCCCCCGGGGATCGACGGCAACGTCCCGTTGTTCGAGGGGTACCGGCTGTTCGTGCGCGAGGGGTGCGGCGAGTGCCACTCGAGTCGCGTGAGCCAAACGGAGGTCCCGAAGGCCCCGGACCTCAGGGGATTTCTGAGCCGCCCGTGGCTCGATCGCTTCCTGGTGAACCCGAGTCACCCCGCGCACTTCGGTCCGACGAAGCTGGACCACTCCGAGGAGGCCGGCACCGGGATGCCCCCGTACGATCAACTCCCCGCGCCGGTGCGCGCGGGCCTGGTCGAGTTCCTGGTGAGCCTCCGCGGCGCCGCGCACGACGCGCCCCTGGCCGCCTCAGGGAAGGTGACCTTCGAGGCCGAGTGCAGCGGCTGCCACGATCTCGCGGGCAACGCCGGCGGCGGCCCCCACCTCCGCGGCTACGGCTCCGTCGCCTGGATCTCCAGCGTCATCCTCGATCCGGACCACGAGACGCTTTACGGCGAGCTCGGCCGCGATATGCCCGACTTCCCCCACCTCGACGCGCGGCAGCGGGCCGCGATCGCCTCCTGGCTCCTCCACGAAGGCGCGAAGGGCAAGCTCGAGTGACTCCGAAGCGCGTGGTGATCGCCATCGGAGGAAACGCGCTGCTGCGTCCGGGCGACGGGGGAACCCCGGCTGAGCTCCAGGCGCGCGCCTCCGAGGTGGCGGGCGGGTTGATCCCGCTGATCCGACGCGGGCTCGAGGTGCTGGTGGTTCACGGCAATGGCCCACAGGTAGGCGTGGAGCTCATCCGCAGCGAAGAGGCGAGCACCAAGGTGGCGCCCTTCACGCTGGATCTCTGCGTGGCCTCCACCCAGGGGTCCATCGCGGCTTTGCTCGAGTTGGCGCTTCGGAACGCCCTGCACGAGGAGGGGCTCGGCCACGTACCCGTCGCCAGCCTGCTCTCGCTCGTCACCGTCGATCGCGAGGATCCGGCGTTCCGTCGCCCTACGAAGCCCATCGGGCTGTTCTTCAACTCGTGGCGTGCGCGGCAGCTCGAGCCCGAGCTTCGCGCGCGTGGGTGGGACGTCGTCGAGGACGCGGGGCGGGGATTCCGCGCCGTGGTCCCGTCGCCCATGCCGCTGGCGATGCCCGCCGCCGAGGCCGCTTCGCGCCTCCTCGACGCCGGCGTGGTCGTGATCGCCGGCGGTGGCGGAGGCGTACCCGTGGCGCGTGGCACAGACGGCCGACTGCGCCCCGTGGAGGCCGTGATCGACAAGGACCGCACTGCGGTGCTGGTCGCCGAAGCGGTACGCGCCGACACGCTGGTCTTCCTCACGGGCGTCCCCTGGGTCGAGCTGAATCACGGCACGCCGTTCGCTCGCCGCCTGGAGGCGCTCACCCCCGACGAGGCCGCCCGGCACCTGGCGCTCGGACAGTTCCCTCCGGGCTCGATGGGCCCGAAGATCGAAGCCGCCATCGCGTTCGCGCGGTCCGGCGGCTCCACCCTCATCACCTCAGCAGACACCTTGGACGGCGCCCTCGCCGGGACCTCCGGCAGCCGCATCGGAGAGAGCATTTCTTCATGAGCAACCCGCGACACTTCCTCACCATGGACGAGCTCACCTACGACGAGCAGCGCCACGTCCTGGCGCTGGCCAAGAAGGTCAAGCGCGACCCGGCCGCTTACCGCTCGGCGCTCACCGGCAAGACGCTCGGCATGATCTTCCAGAAGAAGTCCACCCGCACGCGGGTGTCGTTCGAGGTGGGTATGTACCAGCTGGGGGGCCACGCGCTCTTCCTCAGCGGCAACGACATCCAGATCGGGCGCGGCGAGACGATCGCCGACACCTCGCGCGTCCTCTCGCGCTATGTCGACCTCCTGATGGCCCGCGTCTACGGGCACGACGACGTGGAGGAGCTCGCGCGGTACTCAAGCGTCCCGGTCATCAACGGCCTCTCGGACCTCCACCACCCGTGCCAGGTGCTGGCCGACCTCCAGACCATCGAGGAGCGCTTCGGCCGGCTCGAGGGGCTTCACCTCGCTTATGTGGGCGACGGTAACAACATGGCGCACTCGCTCCTCCTCGGGTGCGCGCGCGCCGGCATGAGCGTGTCAGTCGCGACCGCTCGGGGATACGAGTGCAACCCGGAGATCGTCACCCGCGCCAAGGCTCACGCAGCGGCGTACGGGCAGGTGGTCCGCACCGTGTACTCGCCCGCGGAGGCCGTCGAAGGCGCCGACGCCGTCTACACCGACGTCTGGGCGTCGATGGGCCAAGAGGAAGAGCAGGAGAAGCGCGTCAAGGCGTTCCAGGGCTTCGAGGTGAACGCCGCGCTCATGGCCCGCGCCAACGAGAACGCGATCTTCCTGCATTGTCTGCCGGCGCACCGCGGCGAAGAGGTCAGCGCCGAGGTCTGCGACGGGCCGCAGTCGGCGATCTTCGATGAGGCCGAGAACCGCCTCCACGCTCAGAAGGCACTGATGCTCTTCGTGATGGGCGCTGCGTGAGGCTGGGGCTCGAGCGGCTGGTCGGCGAGGAGGCCGCCCGCGTCCGTGGACGGCGCGTCGGCGTCTTGTGTCACCACGCGTCGTTCATTCGCGGTCAGGGCTCGGTCCTCGAGTTCGCGCCCGACGCGCTGCGCCGGGCCGGGGCCGAGATTGGTTGTCTGTTCGGCCCAGAGCACGGGGTCTGGGGCACCGCCCAGGACATGATCCCAGTCGGCGGAGGGCAGGATCCAGCGTCCGGCTACCCAGTGGTCAGCCTCTACGGGCAGGACGAGCGCTCCCTGCGCCCTGCGCCCGAGGCGCTCGCCGGCCTGGACGCGGTGGTGATCGACCTCCAGGACATCGGCTCGCGTTACTACACCTACGTCGCCACGGCCGTGAAGGTGGTCGAGGTCGCGCACGCCCTCGGGATCGAGGCGATCGTGTGCGATCGGCCCAACCCGATCGGCGGGGCGGTCGAAGGGAATCGCGTGCTCCCGACGCTTCGCTCGTTCGTGGGGGCCTTCGACGTCCCCCAGCGGCACGGCATGACCCTCGGCGAGCTCGTCCAGATGGTGACGGGCGGCAGAGCGACGGTGCTCGAGCTGGAAGACTGGCGACGTGAGCGCCTCTGGGACCCGAACGAGCTCCCGTGGATTCCCCCCTCTCCCAACATGCCCACGCTGGGCACTGCCCTCGTCTACCCGGGGCTCTGCTTGATCGAAGGGACCAACCTGTCCGAGGGGCGCGGCACCACCACCCCTTTCGAGGTCTTCGGTGCCCCGTTCATCGATCCCTTCCCGTTCGCGCGCGCGCTGGCCGAGCACCGCCTCCCGGGGATCGCCTTTCGGCCACACGTCTTCGAGCCCACGTTCCAGAAGTACGCGCGCAGCCGATGCGGCGGCGTACAGCTGTTGGTCACCGACTGGCGCGCCCTCCAGCCGGTGCGCCTGGGCCTCGCGATCCTCAGCACCGTCTTTCGTCTCTATCCGAACGAGGCCCGGTGGCGCGAGGCGGAGTACGAGTACGTCACGGATCGGCGGGCGATCGACCTCCTGCTGGGCGAGCCCGGACTCCGGGAGGCGCTGGAGGCGGGTGCGAGTGTCGCTGAGCTGAGCGCGTCCTTCGCTTCCGCCGAGACCGAGTTCGAGGAGCGCCGACGCCCGTGGCTGCTGTACCCCTGACCGGCCAACCGCTCACCGGGGCGCCCGCAAGCGCCGGCACCCACGAGCACCAACTGCCGATCGACCCTCCGTTCGCGCCGCCGCGAGTAGCGCTGTATGGCGGCAGCTTCAACCCGCCGCACGTGGGGCACGTGGCCGCGGTCGCGCAGCTCCTCGCCACCGCGGAGGTGGACGCCGTCTGGCTCCTCGTCTGTTCGAGCCATGCGTTCGGCAAGGATCTGGCCCCGCTCGAGCAGCGCGTCGCCTGGTGCACAGCGGCCTTCGACGTGTTCGCTCCGGGCCGCGTGGTGATCTCAACCGCCGAGTCCACCCTGCCGCAGCCTGCCCGCACGGTCGACACCCTCGAGCACCTGCGCGCACAGTTCCCGGGGACCCGCTTCGACTTCGCCGTAGGAGCCGATGTGCTCGGCGAGCGCCACGCCTGGAAGGCCTGGGACCGCATCGAAGCCACCACGCGTCTCCACGTGCTCGGCCGACAGGGCTTCGCAGTCCCGCAGGGCTACCGCGCGTCACCGCCGCTGCCGCCGGTCTCGTCTACGCTGATTCGGAATCGCCTCCGGGCCGGGCTCTCCGTGGACGGCTTGGTGCCGAGCCGTGTGCTGCCGCTGCTCAGCCATGGCACCGACGCCCCACCGAAGACGCTGCTGCTCGGGGCGGGGAGGCTCGGCGGGGCGCTGGGCCGGGCGCTGGAGTCGATCGGCTGGCCGCTCACCACCTGGCGGCGCGGCCTCCCGAGGCCCTCCGAAGAGCAGCTCGCTGAGTTCGAATTGGTCATCCTTGCGGTGTCAGACAGCGCGATCGCCGAGGTGGCGTCCTGGGTGACCCGGCCCCACCATCGCGTGCTCCACCTCTCCGGCGCCGAGCCCGCCCAGTGTCTTCGGGCGGGGCCAGCGGCCTCGGTCGCTGCCTGCCACCCCCTCCAGAGCTTCGGCCCCGAGGCGCCGATCGAACGCTTCCAGGCAATCTATTGGGGACTCGAGGGCGATGACACCGCCTGCGACGCGGGCGCCCAGCTCGCGGAGGCGCTCGGCGGTCACACCTTTCGAGTCTCCGGGCCCACCGAGAAGCTGCTGTATCACGCGGCCTGCTGCGTCATCTCGAATGGGCTGGTGGCGCTGGCGGACCGCGCCGAGGCCCTCATGGTGGCGTCCGGCGTGGAAGAGGGACTCCACGCGCTCGCGCCGCTGGCCGAGGGCACCGCGCACAACCTCCGTGTGGCGACCACGGCGCCCTCGGTGCTCACGGGGCCCATCGCGCGGGGCGACGCCGCCACCGTGGCCGCCCATCGGGCCGCGATCCGCGCCCGGCTCCCCGCAGCCCTCGAGCCCTATGACGCGTTGTGTCACGAGATCGCACGGACCGCCGGGCGCCGAACCGCCAGCACGAGCCGCAACGAGGGTGCTTAAACGCCGAAGGGCGGCCCCCTCTCGGAGTCCGCCCTTCGCGTCACCTTCAGCAGAAGGCGCTAGCGCGACCGATCACTCGGTCTCGCCCTCCTTGAAGAAGGCCGAGGAGCCCTTCATGGAGCACTCACCGCGGGTGGCGGTCTCGTCGCCGTAGCCGTAGCGCTCGAACGTGGAGAGCTCGGCGTCGCAGTCGAGGTCCGCGTTGGCGGCGGCGGTGAACTTCGAGGCCGTGAGCGTGAGGCCGTTCGACGTGTAGGTGTAGCCGAAGTAGTGCTGGTCGTTCATGGAGAAGTTGAGGGAGGACCACTGGTCGGTGTCCCACGCGCCCGTCTTCACCACGTCGCAGCGGTCGTCGCCGTCCGTGTCGGAGGCG
>SXOO01000201.1 GCA_005776725.1 Pseudomonadota bacterium
ACTGGGAGATGCAGTGCGCCTCGTCCACCGCCACGAGCGCGGGCGGGCGCTTGGAGAGCAGCTCCGGGAACCCCGGGACCCCTAGCCGCTCGGGCGCCACCAGCAGGAAGTCGAGCTCGCCCGCAAGGTAAGCGGCGCAGACGCGGCGCGCCTCGGAGCGGTCTCGACCGGAGTGAATGCGCTCGGCGCGGAGCCCCAGGGCCTGGAGCTTCGCGACTTGGTCCTCGATGAGCGCCAGGAGCGGGCTGATCACCAGCGTGGTGCCGGCGCGCGCCAGCCCCGGCACCTGGTAGCACAACGACTTGCCGGCCCCCGTGGGCATCACCAGAAGCACGTCGTGACCCTCGGTGGCCGCGCGGCAGACCGCCTCCTGGTGCGGCCTGAAGCCGTCGAAGCCGTAAAGAGCGCGCACCAGCTCAGCGAGGCGATCCGGCGGCGTGGGTGTGCGCGTGGCCCTGGAGGGGGCGATGCGCTCGCGACGGCCCGGCCCCGGCTCGGACGCGGCCGGGCCAACGGGGCTGGACCACTCGCGGCCGAAGCCGCGCCCTTCGTCAGCGCCATCGGGTCCCTCGGGTCCAGGTCCCCCGTGGGCAGAATGTGGCGGCTCGTCGGCGTGGCTCGTGGGCGCGATCTGCCGCGGGACCCGGGTGACCACTCCGCGGACGTAGCCCTCGATGCCGTCCATGAACTCGTCGAGCGGCGCGCCGCGCTCCACCTGCCGTAGCCGGTGCTCCCAGTGCCCCGTCATCTCCGCGCTCTTCACCGCCGGATCCACGGCCTCGATGAGGCGAATGCCCTTCTCGGTGGCCGCCAGCTGCTTCCCGTCGCGCGCCATGTACTCGCGCGTGAACAACGTCTCGAGGATCGCCGCGCGGGTGGCGGGTGTGCCGAGGCCCAGGTCTTTCATGGCGTCTTGCAGCTCCTTCTCGTCCAGCGTCTTGCCAGCGCTCTCCATGGCGGTGAGCAGCGTGGCCTCCGTGAAACGCTTCGGGGGCTGCGTCTTTTTCTTCAGCGGGCGTGCGCCGGCTACGCGGCGGAGGAGGCCGGGCTCGAGCCCCGGCGGCAATACGGGCTCCTCGGGCGGCGGCTTCGAGGGCCGGACCTCGAGGACTTTCCACCCCGCCTGGACGACCACGAGCCCACGGCTCTCGTAGCGGTCGACACGCTCCGGGTCGCACGGGCTCTCTCCGGGCGCGGCGGCGCCCCGCAGGGAGGTGACCATCGTGACCACCTCCGTGGCTTCGGTCACATGGTCCGCGTGCCACGCGGCCAGCAGGCGTCGGCACACCAGGTCGAAGAGCTGGCGCTCGTCGCGGTCGAGCCCGGCGGGCGGCGTGACGCCCGTGGGGATCAACGCGTGGTGGTCGGTGACCTGGGCGTCGTCTACGAAACGGCGGCCCAGGCGGCGTTGGCCCGTGTCTGCCGCGAGGAGCTCCTCGTACGGTCCCCGTATCGCGGAGACGATCTCGGGCAGCGTGGCGGCAACGTCCTCTGTGAGGTGCCGACTGGCGCTGCGCGGATAACTCAGGAGCTTGTGCACCTCGTAGAGGCGCTGTGCCACGTCGAGCGTGTGTTGCGCGGAGAAGCCCCAGAGCCGGTTGGCGTGACGCTGCAGCTCGGTGAGGTCGTAGAGCTGCGGGGGCGGGAAGCGCTTCTCGACTCTATCCACGGAGAGCACGCGAGCGGGCACCGCGCCCCGGGTGGGGCCCTCGCCGCGTGCCCTTTCCAGGATCGCCTTGGCCTCCACCGCATCGGGTGCGAGGCGCCGCGGGTGCGGGTGTTTGGCGTCCGGCGGCCGGGCCCAGATCCCCGTGTAGGTGGGCTGGTCAGCCTCTGGCGGCGCGAAGGTGGCCTCGATCTCCAGGTAGTCCTCGGGCACGAAGGCCCGAATCGCGAGCTCCCGCTCCACCACCATGGCGAGCGTGGGCGTCTGCACCCTGCCCACCGACAGCGGCTCGTCCAGCGCCAGCCCATAAGCGCGGGACAGGTTCATGCCCACCAGCCAGTCGGCGCGCGACCGGCCATGCGCGGCGGAGGCCAGCCCGTCGAACTCCGACCCCGGGCGGAGGCGGGAGAAGCCCGTGCGGATCGCCGCCTCAGTGAGCGACGAGATCCACAGGCGCTGCACCGGCTTCTGGCTGCCCGCGTGCTCGTAGATGAGGCGGAAGATCAGCTCGCCCTCGCGCCCTGCGTCCGTGGCGCAGATCACGCGCTCCACCTTCGGGGAGGTGAGGATGCGGCGAATCACCTCGTACTGCCCTGACGTCTGGTCGAGCACGCGCGTGGGCCAGCCCCGGGGCACCATGGGCAGCGTGTCCCAGCTCCAACGCTTCCACGCCGGGTCTACCTCGTGGGGCTCGCAGAGCGACACGAGGTGTCCCACCGCCCAGGTGACCACGTAGCCCTGCCCGTGGAGGTAGCCGTCGCCCTGGGAGCGCGCACCCAGCGCCGCCGCGAGATCGCGGGCGACAGACGGCTTCTCGGCGACGACGGCGATGGTCATTGGCTCGGCTTTCTAGTGGGCCAAACCCGGTCGCGCAAGCCCAAAGACCTGAACTTCGGTACAGGCCCATCGGCCGGGCTCGCCGTGAGCCGAAAACCGCCCCGACGGCCTCGACGAGCCCGGGTGCGCGGGAGACGTGCATTGCGCGGGCCTCGACGTAGCGGCCAAGTGCTGGGTCGACGCCGCTTGCGAGTGCCCAGGGTTCTTCTTCTGTGAGCGGCCGACTCCCCCACAGTAGCGGCGCCTGCACGCACGCTCAGCCCCGGTCGGGAGGGCACTCGTGCGCCAGAAGCCAGGCCTTTGCGCCCACGCCTCCGGCATATCCCGTGAGCGCGCCCGACGCGCCGACCACCCGGTGGCACGGCACGACGATGCTCAGCGGGTTCAATGCGTTCGCCCCGCCCACTGCGCGCACCGCTTTCGGGGAGGCGAGGGCGCCGGCCAGCTGTCCGTAGCTCCACCGCGCGCCATACGGGATGGTGCGCAGCGCCGCCCACACACGCTGCTGGAACAGCGTCGCGCCGGGCGTCGCCAGCGGTAGCTCGAACGACACGCGGGTCCCTGCGAAGTATTCGCGCAGCTGCGAGACCGCGGCTTCGAGGATCGCGCTGGACCCCCCTACAGCCGCTGGTGGCTGCCCGCGCTCCACTTGGGCCGGCAGGTAGACGCCGACCAGGGCGTCGGCTGAAGCGAGCAGGCGGAGGCGCCCGACGGGGCTGTCTTCCATGTCGTATCGAACGAGTGTCATGGGGCGAGGTCTCCTTCGGAGAGCGCGGTCCAGAGGTGAAGCACGGCGTAGGCTCGCCAGGGTCGCCAGGACCCCGAGCGCGACTCGGCGGCGCGGGGAGTCGGTCGCCCCAGCGCCTTCAGCACGCCGAGGTCCCCGGCAGGAAACGCGTCCGGGTGGTGCAGGGCGCGGAGCGCGAGGTAGTGCGCTGTCCAGTCGCCGATCCCCTTGAGGCTCGTGGCCGAAGCCCCGAACGGCTCGAGATCGCCCTGAAAGCGAAGCCGCCCGTCAGCGACCGCCTGAGCAAACGCCACGATCGCCGCGCCGCGCGTTGAGGGCAGGCCGATCGCGGCCACGGTCTCCGGAGCGAGGCTCGCCACCTCCGCGGCCGTGGGGAAGCGGCGGGAGAGGCCCGCGTCCGCGAGGCCCGAGGGCGCCCCGAACGCGGCGGCGAAGCGCCCGGCCAACGTGGTCGCCGCAGCCACCGAGACCTGCTGTCCCAAGAGGGCGCGAATCCCCGCTTCGAACGGGTCAAAGGCGCCGGGCACGCGCAGCCCGGGGCGCGCCGCGACCAGCGGCGCCAGGAGCGGGTCAGCGCCCAGGAGCGCTGCGATCGCCGCCGGGTGGCAGTCGAGGTCGAACAAGGCGCGGACCTTCGTGAGCACCGGGAGGAGCACGGCGCCGAGCGAGCTGTCGAGCTCGACGCGAAGGGTCACCGGGCCCTCCAGACTCACCCGGACCGCGCCGACCCGCCCCGCGACGGCCACGACTCGCTCGTACCGCCCCGACCCGACGCGCTCGACGCCGGGTACGGCGCGGGCACCGAGGAACGCGAGGAGGCGCGCCCCGTCGTAAGGGGGTCGGGTGTCCAGGCGGACCACGAGGCCGCCGGAGGGGGCCCGCCCCCGCCGGACGTCCGAGGGCGCACAGTCGAAGCGCTCGCGGAAGCACGCGTTCAGGCGCCGCACGCTGCCGAAGCCCGACGCCTCGGCGATCGCCGCGATGTCGAGGCCCGAGTCCTGGAGGAGGTGCTTCGCGAGCATCAGGCGCCGGTGTTGCGCGAGCGCTACTGGGCTAGCCCCCAGCTCGTCCTGAAGGGCTCGACGCAGCTGCCGATCGGAGACGCCCAGCTCGGCCGCGAGCTCGGTCACCGACATCCCGTTCAGCGCCCCCTCGTGGATCCGCCGGGCCGCGCGGCGCGCGAGGCTGGTCGCCCCAACGTCACGCGGGGCACGCTCCGGGCGGCACCGGAAGCACGCCCTGAACCCGGCGGCCGCGGCTGCGTCGGCGCTCTCGAAGAACTCGCAGCTCGACGGGCGAGGCGTCCGCGCGGGGCAGATGGGACGACAAAAGATCCCCGTGGTGCGCACGCCGACGTAGAAGACCCCGTCGAAGCGGGGGTCGCGTGCGGCGAGCGCGGTGTAGCGTGCGTCGAGGTTCATGACGCTGAGTTACCACGGTGCTCGGCGCCGAACCGGCCGTTTTCGGACGTGGAAGCGAGCTGCCGAGCATCGTCAGAGACGCGCAAGGCGCTCGTTCCCGCGCGAGCCTCTCCCGACACGGCAGGCGGCTGCGACCGCGTGTATGCTCCCGAGGTGCGCCGCGCTCCGCTCCTCGCCATCGCCGTCTTCGCCTGCTCCAGCGCGGACGAGGCGCCGTCGGCCCCGTCGGGTTGTTACTGGTTCCAGACCTGCGGCCCCTCCACGCTCGGCGGCGAATGCGGCACTTGCGACGACGGCGATCCGTGCACCCGCGACGCGTGCATCGGGCTTCGGTGCGTGTCGTTCGTCACGTCCGACGCGTGCGCGTGCTCCCCGTCGTGCGCGGCTGGCGACCTGCGCGTGGTTCAGACCGTTCGCCATGGCGACGGAGGGGTCGCTGGCCTCGAGGAGCTGCGCGGCCTGGCTGCGACGCGCGACGGTCGCCACGCCTACGTCGCCGCCTCCACCACCGGGCTCGTCACGCTGGTGGCCACCGACGTCGCTCCGCCCCTGGTGGCTGCCTCGTGGGCTGCTGGTGCCGGCGTGTCGGCCGTGGCGCTCACCGAAGACGAGCGGGTCCTCGTCTCCGGCGGCGAGCAGCTCACGGTGTTCGAGCGCGCCCCGGAGACCGGCGCGCTCACGGCGCTCGGTGTGATCCCCCGGCCGACCCAGGGTCTCGCGGTCTCCGGACGTCGCGTGGTTTCGCTGGACGGCAAGTCCGTCGCCCTGCTCGACGTCACCAACGCTCGCGTCCCGTCCGCCGTAGCGGCGCGCGCGCTGCCCGAGGCCGCCGGTGCCCGCGCTGCTACGTTCGTCGGCGATCACCTCCTGGTCGCCGGCTTCGACAGCTCGCGCCTCGTGTCGCTGGACGGCGTCTCGCTCGACGTCCGTGACACCCTCGAGGGCAAGCCGGGCCTCACCCGTCCGGACGCCGTCGCGGCGCTCGATGCCGAGCACGTCGTGGTGGCTGGTTTCTGCGACAACTCGGTCGCCGTGGTCCGAGTGGACCCAGCCTCCGGGGCCCTCGAGTGGGTCACGGCGTTCGATGGTCGCGTGGGCGCCGACTTGATCACCACGGGCCCCACTGAGGGCTGCCCGTCGTCCGATGACGGCACCACCTTCATCCACCCCGGCGCCCTGGCCGTGCGCAGTAACTCGGTCGCCGTCATGACGGGCGCGCGACGAAACCTCGCTTATGAGCGCCTGGAGTGGACCGGCACGGCGCTCGAGTGGCGTTCTGTGCTCCCCGAAGAGCCCGCCAGCTTCGACGGCAGCGGCGTGGACTACGTCACCGACCCGAAGCCCGCGCTGGTCCCCTTCGATCCCATGCAGCTCCGGGGCTTCGTGGCCGTGGCGGCTACGGACGGCGGCTTCGTGGCCTCCAGCGCGATCTCCAACGCCGTGGCCGCCATCACCGACGACCGAGCCGCCGGCTTCGCCCAGCGCGGGACCGGCGGCGCGGACGGCATGATCTGCGCCGTGGGCGCCGCGCTGCCCCCGGACGGCCGGCACATCTACACCTCGCCGCGCTGCCACCCTCGAGTCGGGCGCCTCCGCGTGGACCCCGAGCGCGGCACCCTGGAGCCGGCCGGCGCCAACGACGTGCCCGGTGCCAGCCCCGACGACAGCGTTGGCGCCGTGGATGCCCCCACGAACACCCTGGTGGGCGTGGTCTCGGCGTCGCCCTCCCTCGAGGACGCCGGTCGCATCGCCGCTTTCGCGCGCGATCCCGAGTCGGGCGACCTCACCCCCGAAGGCGTGGTCACCTTCCGGACCTGCGGCGCCGAGCGTGCCTTCCCCGTGGGCGTCATCGGCAGCCCGGACGGGAACGACCTCTACGCAGCCGACTTCCACCGGCAGGGCCCCTCGTGCATCCAGCACGCGCACCGGCAGCCCGACGGGACCTGGGTGCTGGGCGTCGGGGTCACCAGCGAGGACGTGGGCGGCGTGGAAGCGTTCGACATGAGCGCCGACGGCCGCCACCTCTACGCCGGCTGCTACGTCGCGGGCGGCGCCACGCTCCTCCAGCGCGACGCCACCACCGGCGCCCTCACGGTGGTGGACGTCTACACGCGGCCCGAGACCTACGGCGCCGAGTACGCCGCGCTCTCGCCCGACGAGCGCTTTGTCTACGTGTCCAGCCCGATCGAGAACACGGTCTCGACGTGGTCGCGTGACGCGGAGTCCGGTGCGCTCAGCTGGATCGAGACGATCACCGCCAACGCTCAGATCCCCATCGGCGCCGCGGCCGGGCTCACGGTCTCGCCCGAGGGCGATCGGCTCTATGTGACCAGCCACACCGACGACACGCTCACGGTCTTCGCCCGCGCGCAGGACACGGGGCGCTTGTCGCTCTCGAGCGTGGTCCGCGACGCGTTCGACTGGCCCAACTGGGTGATCGCCACCCCCGACGGCCGCCACGTCTACGTGGCCGCGGTGAAGTCCAGCAGCGTGAGCCTCCTCCGGCGCACGGGACCCGCCCACGGCGACGGCTGCTTCGGCAGCTGCGGCCGCCGCTGAGTCGGGGCCGCCGGATGCCTGCAGCCATCGAGGCCGTCGTGGACGCGCCGCCCGAGACCCTTCGCCAGCGGCTCGATCGTGGCCTCGAGCGCTGGGGCATTCGCGGCCTCGGCGACCCCCGTATCCCGTTCGCGCTCATCCTCACGGTCTACGGCGTGCTCGGCTTCACCTGGCTCGGCTTCAACCGCTCCGCGGCGCAGATGGGGCTGATCGTGGCCTCAGGCTGCGCCCTGGACATGGCGCTTGGGGCGTTCGTGCACCGGCGGGTCCAGGCGCCGCTCTCGGCCTACATCTCCTGCTGCTCACTCGCGTTGCTGCTCAACTACTCCCATGGCACCTGGCTCCTCCTGGTCCCGGTGCTCCTCGCGATCGGCTCCAAGTACCTGCTCACCGTCAACGGCAAGCACCACTTCAACCCGTCGATGTTCGGCGTCGCGGTGTCGCTGCTCGTTTCGCGGGAGCTGATCACCGCGGCGCCCGCGTACCAGTGGGCCGGCGCCAGCGTCACCATGAGCGCCTTCATCCTCATGGCCGCGCTCACGCTGTTCGTGTTCAAGATCGGCCGGGGGGCCCTGATCGTCAGCTTCCTCGTGACCTACGCGCTGCAGACTGCGGTGCGGGCGTACGTCATGCGGCACCACCTGCCGCCCGAGGTGCTGTTCATCGGCACGCTGTCGGCGCCGCCATTCTTCATCTTCACGTTTTACATGATCACCGATCCGGCCACGTCCCCGCCGGATCGCCCCACGCAGGTGAAGCTGGGGATCGCGCTCGCGCTCGTGGACCTCTGGCTCCACACCAAGGAGAGTGTCTACACGTTCTTCTACGCGGCGCTGCTGGTCGGACTCGTGCGCTTCGTGGTGCTCCACGCCCGCGCCTTGTGGTCTTCGCCGCGCGAGTGGCTGCGGCCCACGCGCACCTTCGTCCGGAGCGCAGCCGTGCTGGTGCCCCTGGCGGGCGCCACGGCCTTCGCGGTCTACCGAGAGGCCGCCGAGGGCGGCGTGGATCCCGGCTTTCGGATGGTGCCGATGGCACCCGCGCATACGGGCGTCGCCGGGCGCGGGTGCACCCTGCTCACCGAGGTGGACCCGCGGGTCCAGCACGTGGCCAAGTGGGTGCTGTCGATCGGCGACGCTGTCTCGGTGGCCGACGTGGACAACGACGGGCGCGTGGACCTCTTCGTCACGAACCTCCTGAAGGAGCGCGAGGACCGCAACGCGCTGTATCGCAACATGGGCGACCTGCGCTTCGAGCGCGTGCCCATGCCGCTCCTGGACCGCGAGCCCAAGGCCCATGGCGTGCCCGGCGGTGGCACCTTCGTAGACTTCGACGGCGACGGCGACGTGGATCTGGCCGTCCCGGTGGCGTTCGGTCGCTCGCGCCTGCTCCAGAATCGCCTGGTCCCGGACGGCGTCCTGGCCTTCGACGACGTGAGCGAGTCCTGGGGGCTCACGGCCCACACGGTCTCCGTGGCCATCTCGTTCCTGGACGTGGACCGGGACGCCCGGCTCGACCTGCTCGTCGCGAACGCGATGACGCCGGTGGTTCGCGACACCGACCCGCCGGTGCCGCTCAACATCTTTGACCTCCCGCCGCCTGCGTACGACGGCGACCGGCGCATGTTCCAGTTCATGCACGACGGGTGGCACGACGCCAACAACGGCGGGCCCAACTGGCTCTATCGCAACGTGGGCGGGCGCTTCGAGCGGGTCCCGGCGCCGGGCTTCGTGGGGACGCGCTGGTCCCTGGCCGTCTCCACCATCGACCTCAACGCTGACGGCTGGACGGACCTCTACGTGGCCAACGACTTCGGGCCGGACGAGGCGTATCTGAACCGCGGCGGGCGCTTCGAGCCCGTGCTCGGAGAGCGGTTCGGCGAGATCGGGCGCGACACCTACAAGGGGATGAACGCGTCGATCGCCGACTTCGACCGGAACGGCCGGATGGACGTGTATGTGTCGAATGTGCACCACGCCCTGCAGTCGGAGGGGAGCCTCCTCTGGATGAACCGGGCCGACCCCGCCGACCCCTTCGTTCCAGAGCTCTCCGACGAAGCGACCGCGCGCGGTGCCTTAAACCCCCGGCGTTTCGGTTGGGGGGCCGCGACTCCGGACCTCGACCTCGACGGCTGGGACGACATCGTGCAGGCCAACGGGATGGTGGACGATCGCTGCGACGAGCCGGTCGCGATCCCCGACCAGGGCTGGTTCTCGGGTCTGTTCCGCGACCACCGGGACTACTGGTACGTGAACCAGAAGCTGATGCAGGCGGGGCCCGAGCTCCACCAGTACGCCGACAAGTGGGGCGACATCCGGGGCCGCGTGATCTACCCGAACGAGGCGCGGCGCGCCTACCTGAACCAGGGCGCGAACGGGGGCGAGGCCACCTTCCTCGACGCGGCGGAGGCCCTCGGCATCGCAGCGCCGGACAACTCCCGCGGCGTCGCTGCGGCCGACTTCGACGACGACGGAGATATGGACCTCGTCATCACAAACCAGCACGGGCCCCCGTCGATCTATCGCAGCACGGCACGCGAGGCGCTCGGGCGCGACTTCGTGGGCCTCACGCTCGTGGGCAACGGCACCACCACCCACCGGAGCGCGATCGGGTCTCAGGTCCGGCTGCGCTGGAAGAACGCCTCGGGCGAGCAACGCACGCTCCGCGAGGTGGGGACGCTCACCGGCTTCGGCGGCCAGTCCGACCCCCGGCTCCACACCGGCCTGGGCAGCGGGGCCGGCGACGTGGAGGTCGAGGTGCGATGGCTGGGCGGCAGCGCCACCCGACACACCCTCGCGCCCAACCGGTATCACGAGGTGCGTCAGCCTCCCGAGTGACGCGGGACCAGGGCTCAACGGACAAGACGCGCCCCCACGACATCCTGACCACCTGGAGGGCAGGGTCCGTTCGTGGGCGCCCAATGAGGAAGATCGATGACTGACTCTCTAGAGAAGACCGCAGTACTCCCCGCAAGCCCGGACGAGATCTTCGACGCTTGGATCGACGGAGCACAGCACGCTGCCATGACCGGGGCGGACGCTACCTCCGACCCGGTGGTCGGAGGCGAGTTCACCGCATGGGAAGGCTACATCGAGGGCCACCACCAGCTCCTCGATAGGCCCCACCGCATCGTGCAGTCGTGGCGCAGCTCAGAGTTCCCCGACGGCGCGCCCGACTCGCGGCTGGAGCTGGAGCTCGAGCCAGACGGCGACGGCACGCGACTCCGCTTGGTCCACACCGAGATCCCGGCGGGCCAAGGGGTCCGCTACCAAAGCGGGTGGGAGGAGTTCTACTTCGCCCCAATGGAGGCCTACTTCGCCGCTCGCCGGCAAGGGGTGCCGGGGCCGTAGTCCAGGACTGCGCCTCCCGTCAGCGCAGATGCCGCGTCAGGATTGCGCCCACCCACGGGTCTTCGAGCGCGATGCGGCGGAACTCGGCGATGCGCTCCGGGTGCGGCGCCGCGAGGTTGGTCCGCTCCATAGGGTCTGCCCAGGTGTCATAGAGCTCCTCACCGTTCCACTCGCTGAAGATGTACTTCTCACCCCCCCGGACGAGCGCGAAACCCTCGTTGGACCACACGCGGTTCTCGGTGTTGTTCAGCGCGAGGATCACCCGGTCCTCGGAGACGGGGTCGAACAGGCTCTGGCCCGACATCTTCCCGCGGAAGACAGCGAGCTCCGGGTCGTTCCAAACGCCCATAGCGTCGAGGACCGTGGGCAGGACATCCAGGTTCTGGACGCGCCGACCGCGGTTTCCGCTTAGCTGGGCCACCCTCTCCGGCTCGGCGCGCGCCAAGGAGTCCGGAACGGCCACGATGAACGGGATACCGAGCACGGTCTCGTAGTAGGACTGCGTCCGGTGCGTGTTGTGGGTGCCGAGGTTCTCGCCGTGGTCCGAAGTGAGCACGATGACCGTGTTTGCCAAGAGGCCGCGAGCCTCGAGCTCACGCGAGAGCCGGGCGAACAGGGCATCGATCACGTGGATGGCGTTGTCGTAGCGTCCAGGTCGGGTCGAGGTGTCGAGCCCGTCCGTGAAGGCCGGTCGCTGGAGGATGGGGTGGTGCGTCGCGTTGAACTGCACGATGCCGAGGAACGGCGCCTTGCGGGCTGCGACGCCGTCCAGGACCGGCAGGAGCGCCTCCATGAAGACGTCGTCGTCCATCCCCCCGCCATTGACCAGGGCGTGCCGGTCCGGTTCTGCCGTGAACACCTGATCGGGCGGCGTCGTCAGGAAGAACTGGTCGAAGGCGGCGAAGCGGAAGGACTGGGCCGAGGCGAGGAACGTCTGATAGCCCGCAGCGGACGCGAACTGCCACGCCAGCGGCGCCTGATGCAGGTCGTCCGAAGAGGCTGACGTGGAGAGCCCGGTCAGCAATGTGGGGACCGTGACGCCGGTGTTTCCCGAGTTCGCCACGGCGTGCTCGAACACCACGACGGCCTCCGGTCGCGCCGCGGCCCACGCCTGGAGCTCGGGGGTGTTCGGCACCGCGTGGCCGTAGAGGCCCATCCGATTTCGCGAGAGGCTCTCCTGGAGCACGATGAGCACGTTCGGCGCCTGGGGGCGTGGGGCCAGCGCCGGCAGCGGGAGGCGGTCGCCCGCGTGGTATCGCCCTTCCGTGCGCACCGCGAAGTGGGTCAGCGCCTGCACCACGGCGACCGGGAAGTTCGCGTCGGGCGGCATCTGCAGGGCTCGATACGGCACGAGTGAGCGCGCCGCCACCAACACCACGAAGCCCGTCACGACACAGGACAGAAGGCGCCCGCTGGGTCCGCCCGGCCGCCGTGCTTCGGCAGCGCTCGTGGCGACCCAGGCGAGGCCGATCATGGCGCCCGAGATCCCTGCGAACCCGAGGACGTTGCCCGGAGTGACCCAGTCGGACACCAGCCCGGCCGTCTCTGCCACGTTGCGCCACTCCTGCTGGACGAAGCTCAACGTGGATACGGTGGGGTAGCTGCGGAACTCGAAGAAGTACGCGTAGCTCGCGGCGAGCACGGTGGTCATCAAGAGCGCGGCCATCGAGGCCACCGCGAAGCCCAGCCAGCGTCGGACGCTGGTCGCCTTCCAGACGACGAGGACCATCGCCCACCAGCCGAACGCACCCGCCATAGCCGCGAGCGCGTAGGAGGCGAAGTCGAGCGCGTTCCACCGCGCGAGGACGTCGGAGCGGATCGCGACGTCCGCGATGATCAGGACGGCCGACAGTGGAACGAGGGCTGCGCCGGCGGAGAGGACCCGGTGGGCCGCCTGCGCGCCGCGATGACGCCCCGACTCGATGTCCCCGTCAGACACGGTTCAGCTCGTCACGTCCGGCACGGGTTCAAGGCTCCAGGGTGGCTACCGGGCGATGATGGCTTGGCGCGCCCCGCGGTGTCAAAAGGCCCGGGACGCCGTAGGCCCGCGCGGTGAACCCCGTCGCTCGCACGGGGCCAGCCTTTGAGCTCCGGTGGTCTCCGTTCACTCGGAGAGCCGCTCGGGCGGCTTGCCGTCCCTCACCAGGCGGATGGCCTCGTGGACGCGCCGACCGACCCGCCGCTCCCGAACAGGGGAGGCTAGCCAGCGGCCGAGCGCGAGCACCGCCGTGGGACTCCCGGTGACCGCGTGCGCCGTGAAGGCCGCGAGGGTGGTCTTCATGAGGTGAACCACCACGATCGGGCGGACCACGAGATCAGCGAGGCAGACGTCCATGAAGACCCGCCGGAGGTCTCCGACGCGGCCGCCGGCCAGCCACCGTGCCGCGACGCCCAGGACGAACGGCGCGTCCCTCCGAACGAGCGCCGCGGTGAGTCCTTCGCTGTCGGTGTGAGTGTCGGCGTCGGCGTGGGGGATCGTGGGCGGTGGGCCGTCGAGCGGGGCAGCGTTCGCCACGAACCAGGCGGCCTGAAGGACGAGGCGCCAACGCTCGGGAGCGTCCCATCGGCCCATCGCGGTCCTGACGGCGTCCACGAAGGTGAGGCGGTGGGTCACATCGAGCCAGTCGTCCTGAACGTCGACGCGAAGGTCGATCGCGACGTCGAAGCTCAGGAAGTGTCGCGCCGCCGCTTCGGTGAGGGCGGCCAGGATCTGGTCCAGCGGGGCGTCGGACGCGAGCACGCGCTCCAGCACCTCTCCCGGACGGCCTTCCGTGAGCGCGTCGATCGCCATGACGCCAGCTCGCGGGCGGCCCTCCAGCGCCGCGAGGTCCACGGCTGCGAGCCGACGCCGGAACCCCGCCCAGGCGGGCAGCGCGTCTTCGCGGGTGCCGTTGACGATCCCGAAGACGTGTCCCCCGAGGATCGCGTCTGCGTGCTCCCACTGGCACTTCTCCAGGAGCTCGAACGCCTTGTTCTGGTAGATGAGCGCATGCCCGAAGTCGAGGAAGTGCTCAGCGACGCATGCGTACAGCGCTCGCTCGAGCTCTGCCCTGGGCAGGCCGCTGGCCAGCGCGCCACGCACTAGCCCTTCGGCGCGCGCAGCCTCTTCGTCCTCCACGCTGCGCTTTAGTTCGTGGGCGAATCCGGGCGTGGTCGCGACCGGGGCCGGCCGAGTACGCGGCAGGCGCCGGACATTCGGCTCGGACGCCATGTCGAGGGCCTGCGCCAATGGCAGGGCCGCTTCGAGGCCGGGGCGCTCGGAAGTCCACGCGAGGACATCGGCCAGCACGGCCAGCGCGTGTGACGGTCCGAGATCGCCATGGTCGCAGTCGAACGCAGCTCCTCGGGCGGCGATGGCCGACGGCGCGACCCCGGCGTCCAGGAGGCGAACCACGTCTCGGGCAAGCTGTCCCTGGCGACGCTCGCGGAGCGCCTCCTCGAGGCTGCTGAAGAGCCTCGGGAGGTCGGCTGAGCGCTCGACCGGGCGCACGTCGAGCTCGACGGCCCCGTCGACGACCCTCACGGGGAACGTCCGGACGGCCTCTTCGCCCATGAGACAGGCGCCGGATCCCAGGTCGAACTTGAAGTTGTGCCAGGCGCACGTGAGCGTGGTGCCCTTCACGAGGCCCTGCTGTAACGGGTAACCCTCATGGGGGCAGCGGTTGTCCACGGCGTAGAAGCTGCCATCGTCGAGGTGGAACACGGCCACCTGCGTCCGATCGGCCCGAAAGACGCGGGCTGTGCCTCTAGGGTGCGACTCCAAGCTCCAGGCCGTTGTCCAGCTCATGCGATCCTCCGACCGAGCTCAGTACACGTCGAAGGGGTCGACGGGCCGGGGCGCTTGAGGGAGCAGCGGGTCGCCCGCCGGCACCTTCACGCGAACGCGGGTGCCCTCGTCCTCGAAGTGCTCTTCCAGCACCTGGTACCGCTCGTGGAGCTCGTGGAGGAGCCGCCCATCGCGGTAGGGGACCAGGATCTCGGTCTCGACCAGGTCCCGGGCGAAGAATGCCGCGATGCGCTCGTGGAGCAGCTCCACGTCTTCCGGCCGGTGCGCCGAGAGGAGGAGGTGCGACGGGAGCGACTCCGGCTCGTCCCCGTCGGCGCTCTTGATGCCCCAGCGGCTCGGGTCCAGGCCCTCCAGGACCTCGGCGCGCTGGGCGTCGTCCAGGCGGTCTGCCTTGTTGAGCACGAGCAGCGAGGGCCGGTCGTGGGCGTCGATCTCGCGCAAGACCGACACGGTCACGTCCAGCTGAGCGCGCCACTCGGGGTCGGCGGCGTCCACGACGTACACCAGCAGCGAGGCGTCGCGGGCCTCCTCCAGGGTGGAGCGGAACGACGCCACGAGGTCGTGCGGGAGCTGCTTGATGAAGCCCACCGTGTCGGACACCAGCACCGGGGGGCGCGTCTTGGGCGTGAGCTGCCGGACCGTGGTGTCGAGCGTGGCGAAGAGCTGGTCCTTGACCAGCACCTCGCTGCCGGTCAGGGCCCGCATCCAGGACGACTTGCCGGCGTTGGTGTACCCCACGAGGGCCACCGTGTTGCGCTCGGCCCGCCGGAA